>WOZP01000216.1 GCA_011620215.1 Rugosibacter sp. | reverse complement strand
TCTTGAGGGGGTAGTGGCGAAAGCTGTGCGAGTTCGAGTCTCGCCGTCGGCACCATAATGTTTTAAGTTTTAAGTAATGAAATAACCATTTCCAGATCATTCTCTAGGTTGTTTAATGAGAGACTGAGTGAACCCGAGAGCCATCATTTCATCCTAATATGCTTGAAAACTATTTCCCCGTTCTGTTATTCGTTCTGGTGGGCTTGGCTTTCGGTTGTGCGCCGATTCTCCTCGGCTGGCTGGTGGCGCCAAATCATCCTGATAGCGAGAAGCTTTCACCCTTTGAATGCGGCTTTGAGCCATTTGAAGATGCGCGGATGAAGTTCGATGTCCGTTACTATCTGATCGCCATTCTATTCATCCTGTTTGATCTGGAAATCGCTTTTATGTTTCCATGGGCCTCCATTTTCAAAGAGATTGTGCATACCGAGTCAATCAGGCTGTTCGGATTTATTGAGATGTTTGTCTTTATCGGCATTCTCGTCATTGGTTACGTTTATGCGTGGGCCAAAGGCGCACTGGATTGGGAGTAAATCACAGTCATGAGTATCGAAGGTGTTCTCCAAGAGGGTTTTGTTACCACCTCGCTGGATAAGCTAATCAACTGGGCGCGCACTGGCTCAATGTGGCCGATGAGTTTTGGCTTGGCCTGCTGCGCAGTTGAGATGATTCATGCGGGTTGCTCGCGCTACGACCTGGATCGCTTTGGCATTGTATTTCGCCCCAGTCCCCGCCAGTCTGATGTCATGATCGTGGCAGGAACGCTCACCAACAAAATGGCACCCGCCTTGCGCAAGGTGTATGACCAAATGGCAGAGCCGCGCTGGGTGATTTCCATGGGATCGTGCGCCAATGGCGGCGGCTATTACCATTACTCTTATTCAGTCGTGCGTGGCTGTGATCGTATTGTGCCGGTTGATATTTATGTACCGGGGTGTCCTCCCACAGCAGAAGCCTTGCTGTACGGCATCATCCAGCTGCAGAACAAAATCAAGCGCACTAATACGATTGCGCGCTGAAATCGAACAACTGCGCGAACAACTGCGAAAATAACTGCACCATGAACCAGAAACTTGAACGTCTTCAACTGCTGCTCAAAGACTTGCTGGGTGATCGTATCACTGGGTCGGAGTGTGCATTTAATGAGTTAACCATTGAGGTTTCTGCTGAAAACTATCACGCAGTTATGATGCGGCTGCACGATAATCCTGCGCTTCGTTTTGAGCAATTGGTTGATTTGAGCGGTATCGACTATTCTGAGTTTGCCGGACGTGAAGATCGTCGGTTTGCCGTCACTTGCCACTTGCTATCATTGACGCACAACTGGCGCTTGCGTGTGCGAGTGTTTGTGCCTGATGATAATTCTCCACTCGTAGATTCAGTCACTGACGTGTGGAATTGCGCCAACTGGTACGAGCGCGAGGCATTTGATCTGTATGGAATACTCTTTTCAGGGCATACAGATTTACGACGCATCCTGACTGACTATGGCTTTGTAGGGCATCCGTTCCGTAAAGACTTTCCGGTGTTCGGTCATGTCGAAATGCGCTATGACGCAGAACAAAAACGCGTGATTTACCAACCTGTCACGATAGAACCACGCGAAGTCACGCCACGTATTGTGCGCGAAAATCTGTATGCAAAAGGCGGTGAACGTGGCTGAAATAAAAAATTACACCATCAACTTTGGCCCACAGCATCCTGCGGCTCATGGTGTGTTACGACTGGTGCTTGAGCTCGATGGTGAGGTGGTGGTGCGTGCTGACCCGCATATTGGCTTGTTGCATCGTGCTACAGAAAAATTGGCTGAAACGCGAACGTGGATTCAATCTGTGCCGTATATGGATCGGCTTGATTACGTCTCGATGATGTGCAATGAGCATGCGTATTGCATGGCGATTGAACGCTTGATTGGCCTGGAAGTGCCGCTACGTGCGCAATACATTCGCGTGATGATGGATGAAGTCACGCGCATTCTGAATCATTTGCTCAACATTGGCACACATGCTCTTGATATTGGCGCGATGGCCATGGTGCTGTACACCTTTCGCGAGCGGGAAGATCTGCTGGATGTGTATGAGGCGATTTCAGGAGCGCGAATGCATGCGGCCTATTATCGCCCAGGCGGCGTGTACCGTGATTTGCCTGATCGTATGCCGCAATATGAAACGAATCGCTTCAAGTCGGCTGCGGATGTGCGGCAACTCAATGAGGCGCGGCAAGGTTCCCTGCTGGATTTTCTGGACGATTTCACACGACGCTTTCCTGGCTATCTTGATGAATATGAATCATTACTCACGGATAACCGGATATGGAAGCAGCGGACTGTCGGTGTTGGAGTACTGAGCCCTGAGCGTGCTTTGCAGCTTGGCTGTACAGGGCCGATGCTACGTGGATCCGGGGTTGAATGGGATTTACGCAAAAAGCAGCCCTATGAAGTTTACGACCGCATGACCTTTGATATTCCCGTTGGTGTTAATGGCGATTGCTACGACCGCTATCTGGTGCGCATGGAAGAAATGCGCCAGTCCAATCGTATCGTGCAGCAGTGCATTGCATGGTTGCGAGCAAACCCTGGTCCTGTGATCGTCGATAACCACAAAGTCGCACCTCCTTCGCGTGAGCGCATGAAGACCAACATGGAAGAGCTGATTCATCATTTCAAGCTATTCACCGAAGGTATGCATGTTCCATCAGGTGAGGTTTATGCAGCCATTGAACATCCTAAAGGTGAGTTTGGCGTTTGGGCGGTGTCCGATGGCGCCAATAAGCCGTACCGTTTGAAACTGCGCTCGCCGGGTTTCCCACATCTTGCGGCAGTTAATGAAATGGCTTCTGGCCACATGATTGCTGATGTGACTGCAATCATCGGCACCATTGATCTGGTGCTGGGTGATACGGATCGATAAGCGCAATAAATGACGAATGGAATGGGTATGCTGAGTCCTGAATCCTTGCAAAAAATTAATCGCGAAATTGCGAAGTATCCTGTGGATAAAAAGCAGTCTGCGGTGATGGCAGCTTTGGCTATTGCGCAGGATGAAAAGTCATGGCTTGCGCGAGAAACTATCGAATTCGTTGCCAATTATTTGGGTATGCCACCCATTGCGGCTTATGAAGTAGCAAGTTTCTACACCATGTATAACCTGGAACCAGTAGGGCAATACAAGTTGACGGTATGTACCAATCTACCCTGCGCTTTATCAGGTGGCGCTCATGCCGCTGATTACCTGAAAGAAAAATTGGGTATCGACTTTAATCAAACAACAGCGGATGGTCGCTTCACGCTGAAAGAAGGCGAGTGCATGGGCGCTTGCGGTGATGCGCCCGTCATGCTGGTGAATAACAAGCGTATGTGTAGTTTTATGTTGCCTGATCAGATTGATTCACTATTGGCGGAGTGCAAGTAACATGGCTCTGATTGATGCACTCAATCCTCTGTTATCTACCGGCTGGGCCAAGGGAGATGCCGGCTGGAGCCTTAAAGACTACGAAGCGCGTGGCGGCTATGCTCAGCTCAAACGCATTCTGGTGGGTAAGGTTTCGCAGGATGATTTGATCGCTGAAATCAAGAAATCCCTGTTGCGTGGACGCGGTGGGGCCGGGTTTCCCACTGGGCTTAAGTGGAGCTTCATGCCGCGCTCATTCCCCGGCGATAAATATGTCGTGTGCAATTCTGACGAAGGTGAGCCGGGAACATTCAAGGACCGTGACCTGCTGCGGTTTGATCCACATGCAGTCATTGAAGGTATGATCATTGCCGGTTATGCCATGGGTGCCAGCCGTGGCTACAACTATATTCACGGCGAGATTTTTTCGATCTACGAGCGCTTTGAAGAAGCCCTCGATGAAGCACGTGCTGCCGGTTATCTGGGGCAAAACGTGTGTGGTTCCGAATTCGGTTTCGAGCTTTTTGCGCATCACGGCTATGGTGCCTACATCTGTGGCGAGGAAACGGCATTGCTCGATTCACTCGAGGGCAAGAAGGGGCAGCCGCGCTTCAAGCCGCCATTTCCTGCGAGCTATGGTTTGTATGGCAAGCCGACAACCATCAATAACACCGAAACCTTTGCGGCGATTCCATTCATACTCAACATGGGCGGTGATGCTTTTCTGGCGATGGGTAAGCCGAATAATGGTGGCACCAAGCTGTTTTCTGTTTCGGGTCATGTGAATCGCCCCGGCAATTACGAGGTTCCCCTGGGCACGCCCTTTGCCAAGCTGCTTGAAATGGCAGGAGGTATGCGTGGTGGAAGGAAGCTCAAGGCGGTCATTCCCGGTGGGTCTTCTGCACCCGTGTTGCCAGCCGACGTTATGATGGATACCACCATGGACTACGATGGCATATCCAAGGCTGGCTCCATGCTGGGTTCGGGCGCGGTGATCGTGATGGATGAGACGACCTGCATGGTGAAAGCGCTGGAACGGCTATCCTATTTTTACTTTGAAGAATCCTGCGGCCAGTGCACACCTTGCCGCGAAGGCACTGGCTGGCTGTATCGGGTGGTGCATCGTATTGAACATGGGCGAGGGCGGGTGGAGGATCTTGATTTGCTGAATCGTGTGACGGATAACATCATGGGCCGTACCATTTGTGCGCTGGGTGATGCAGCATCCTTGCCGGTACGTAGTTTTATTAAACATTTTCAAAGTGAGTTTGAATATCACATTGAACATGGCAAATGTTTGGTCGATCCTGCGGTGCAGTCTGCTGGTAGCGGTTTTTTCCGTGCGGAGGGTGGACTGTGATTGATATTGAAATCAATGGCAAAGCGCTACAGGTAGAACCCGGCAGTACCATCATGGATGCTGCGCATCAAGCGGGAACCTATATCCCCCATTTTTGTTATCACAAGAAGCTGTCGATTGCGGCTAACTGTCGCATGTGTTTGGTGCAGGTGGAAAAAGCACCGAAGCCTTTGCCTGCATGCGCAACGCCGATCACGTCCGGCATGAAAGTGTTCACCCATTCTGAGCTGGCAGTCTCGGCGCAAAAGGGGGTGATGGAATTCTTGTTGATTAATCATCCGCTGGATTGCCCCATTTGCGACCAGGGTGGCGAATGCCAGTTGCAGGATCTGGCAGTCGGTTATGGTGGTTCGGCATCTAATTATCAAGAAGAGAAGCGCGTTGTGGCCGATAAAGATCTCGGCCCACTAGTGGCAACGGACATGACCCGGTGCATCAATTGCACGCGCTGCATCCGCTTCACGCAGGAAATTGCAGGTGTGATGGAGCTGGGCCAAGCCTTCCGAGGTGAGCATGCAGAAGTTATGCCGTTTGTTGAACAGACGGTGGATTCTGAACTCTCCGGCAATATTATCGACTTGTGTCCGGTTGGCGCATTAACGTCTAAACCGTTCCGTTTTTCAGCGCGCACGTGGGAGCTGTCACGACGCAAGTCGATCAGCCCGCACGACAGTCTCGGCAGCAATCTGATTGTGCAAACCAAAAATGATCGCGTCATGCGTGTTTTGCCGCGTGAGAACGAAGACATTAACGAGTGCTGGCTTTCGGATAAAGATCGCTATTCCTATGAGGCGTTGAATTCCCCAGAGCGATTGACCCGTCCGATGGTCAAGCAAGACGGTGCGTGGCATGAAGTCGATTGGTCTGTCGCGCTCGATTATGTGGCGCATATGCTGCGTGATGTTGTTAAAACAGACGGTGGCGCAGCCATTGGTGGATTGTTAAGCCCACATGCAACGCTTGAAGAGTTATATCTTGGGCAAAAACTGCTGCGTGGTTTGGGCTGTGAAAATATCGATACGCGCTTGCGCCACAGCGATTTTTCTGCCGATGGCAAGCGCCTTGGCATGCCATGGCTCGGCATGAAGATTGCCGAGTTATCGCAGCTTGACCGTGTGCTGGTGGTTGGGTCTTTCCTGCGCAAAGATCATCCTCTCATCGCGCAACGCTTACGTCAGTCGGCCAAACGTGGGGCGCAAATCACTTTCCTGCATAGTGCAGGGGATGATCAGCTCGTTCAATTGGCCGGACAAGCCATTGTGCGACCTTCACACCTGCCTTCAATGCTGGCTC
The DNA here is from genome assembly GCA_011620215.1 of Rugosibacter sp. Classification (GTDB taxonomy): domain Bacteria; phylum Pseudomonadota; class Gammaproteobacteria; order Burkholderiales; family Rhodocyclaceae; genus Rugosibacter. The sequence continues at coordinate 4,850 of WOZP01000216.1, read as the reverse complement.
AGGTCGTGAAGTCCGTGAGTGCCAAGAAGAATATCGTCATTGAAACGCTGGATGCGGATGCAACATTCGTTGAATTGGCGGTGTCAGCCGAAGCCGAGCAGATTGCGCAGAGCCTTGTTAGCGGTCATAACACAGGAATTGTGCTGGGTAACTTCGCACAGCAACATCCACAAGCGGCAACGCTTCATGCATTGGCCCATCAGCTCGCCAGTCTTTTGGGTGGAAAGTTGGGTTTTCTTGGTGAAGCAGCGAACAGCCTGGGGGCTTATGTTGCCAAAGCCGTGCCGCAGGCGGGCAGTCTTACTGCCGAGGCAATGCTGACCCAGCCACGGCGTGCGTATATGCTGTTAGGTGCCGAGCCGGAACTGGATTGCGCGAATGGCACGCAGGCATTGACGGCACTGAGCCAGGCTGCCAGTGTGATTGTGTTGTCACCGTTCAAATCAAAAGCTGCGCTGGGTTATGCAGATGTCTTGTTACCGATTTCACCTTTTACTGAAACCTCGGGGACTTTTGTTAATTGCGAAGGCCGTGTGCAAAGTTTTTATGCTGCCGTTAAACCTTTGGCGGAAACTCGTCCGGCCTGGAAGGTGCTTCGGGTATTAGCGAATTTGCTTGATATTCCTGGATTCGATTTCAACAGTAGCGAGGAGGTAAAAGCTGAGGCTTTGGGTCTTGCGCGGGATGAATCGTCGGAATTTGTCTCTGGCCTTGATAACGGTGTTTCAGGTATCACGGTCAACCTGAGACCTGACACGCCTGCGACATCGATAGAACGCGTTGCCGACGTGCCTATTCATTTTGCCGACATGCTTGCCCGTTACGCTCCCTCATTACAAAAAACCAAAGATGCTGCTATTCCCGTGGCACATATGAATAATGTCATGCTTGCTCACTTTGGTATTGTCAGTGGTGACTTAGTAAAACTCGGCGCTGGTGAGACGGCGGACACAGTAAAAAATTCTGCCAGCCACGGCATATCGACAATGATGCAGACTGAACTCGATGAGAATTTGCCTGATAATACGGTGCGCATCGCCAGCGGCCATTCCACTACAGTTGCTGTCGGCCAGATGTTCACCACGCTGAGCGTGGAAAAAGCATGATGAATGCATTTCTTGCACCTATTCAACAATGGCTTGGCCCGGTCTTTCCCTTGCTATGGACCCTGCTAAAGATCGTGCTAATCCTTGTGCCATTAATGCTCTCAGTGGCCTACCTGACTTTTTGGGAGCGCAAAGTTCTTGGTTGGATGCATGTGCGCATTGGCCCAAATCGCGTTGGTCCCTGGGGCTTGTTACAGCCGATAGCCGACGGGTTAAAGCTCTTTTTCAAAGAAGTTATTCTGCCTAAAGTAGCTGATAGAGAGTTATATTTTGTCGGCCCTGTCCTGGCCATAGCACCAGCTCTGGCGATGTGGGCAGTGATTCCTTTTTCTGATGGCTGGGTCTTGGCCAATATCGATGCCGGCGTGCTGTATCTTCTGGCCGTTGGTTCTATCGGCGTGTACGGCATCATCATTGCTGGCTGGGCTTCAAACTCGAAGTATGCATTTTTAGGTGCGATGCGTTCTTCAGCACAAATGATTTCTTATGAAGTCGCCATGGGACTGGCCTTAATTAGCGTGCTGATGGTTTCCAGTAGTTTGAACCTCTCTGCGATTGTGCATGGTCAGGCACACGGCTACTTTGCTGCGCAAGGAATAGGCTTTCTTTCCTGGAACTGGCTTCCTTTGCTGCCTGTGTTTGCGGTGTATTTGATTTCCGGTGTGGCTGAACTGAATCGTGCGCCGTTTGATGTGGTCGAGGGCGAATCTGAAATTGTTGCTGGTCACATGGTGGAATATTCCGGCATGTCATTCGCGATGTTTTTCCTTGCCGAATATGCCAACATGATTCTCGTGGCGGCGATGGTATCCGTATTTTTCCTCGGCGGCTGGTTGTCGCCGGTTGGTTTTCTCCCAGGCGGATTTTTCTGGTTGGCAGTGAAAATATCTGCTGTTCTGTTTTTCTTTCTCTGGATTCGGGCTACCTTCCCGCGCTACCGCTATGACCAAATCATGCGCTTGGGTTGGAAGGTTTTTGTCCCGCTGACGCTGGTATGGATTCTTGTCGTAGGCGTCTGGATGATGTCGCCATTGACTATCTGGAAATAAAATAGAGGACTTGTCATGGGTGCTAAAGATTTCATAGGCAGTTTGTTTTTAAAAGAGCTGTTCAAAGGCATGGCTGTTACTGGCCGTTATATGTTTGCACGCAAGATTACCGTACAGTTTCCCGAAGAAAAAACACCGCAAAGCTCGCGCTTTCGCGGACTGCATGCGTTGCGTCGCTACCCGAATGGCGAAGAGCGTTGTATCGGCTGCAAATTATGTGAAGCTGTTTGTCCTGCCCTGGCGATCACCATCGAGTCTGCCGAGCGCGATGATGGAAATGGGCATACATCGCGCCGCACAACGCGTTATGACATTGATCTTGTCAAGTGCATTTTCTGTGGTTTTTGTGAGGAAGCCTGCCCTGTGGATGCCATCGTGGAAACGCGTATTTTTGAGTATCACGGCGAAACACGCGGAGACCTTCACTACACCAAGCAGATGTTGTTGGCCGTTGGCGATCGGTACGAAGAGCAGATCGCTGTTGATCGCGAAATTGATGCTCGTTTCCGTTAATTGATTAGCGCCATGGAATTTACCACCTTTCTTTTTTATCTTTTTGCGGCCGTGATGCTATTCTCCGCATTACGAGTCATTACCGCGCGAAATCCAGTGCATGCGGTGCTTTTTCTTGTGCTTGCTTTTTTTAATGCGGCTGGCTTATGGTTGCTGTTGCAGGCAGAGTTTCTCGCGATTGCGTTGATCATGGTTTATGTCGGGGCCGTAATGGTGCTGTTTTTGTTTGTCGTCATGATGCTGGATATCAACATCGAAAGACTGCGCCACGGTTTCTGGGGGCATTTGCCGTTAGGAGCAACCATTGGTGCCATCATGGTGGTCGAAATGGCAACGGTACTTACCGGAAAATACTTCGGTCTGAGCAACTTTCCAGCACACGCTCTTCCCGTCGGTGAAAGCAATACCAAAGCGCTGGCCAGAATTCTGTTTACTGACTACGTTTACCCCTTTGAGCTGGCCTCGGTTATTTTGCTGGTTGCCATTATTGCAGCCGTCATGCTGACGTTGCGGCACCGTAAGGATACCAAGGGCATGCGCCCGTCAGACCAGGTAGCCGTCAAACGCAGTGATCGCCTGCGGATTGTTGCTATGGCGTCTGAAAATGAGTCTCCGGCAACAGATTCCAAAGGCGGTACCCCCTTATGATTTCACTTTCCCACTACCTCACGCTCGCTGCGATTCTCTTTGCTATCAGCATCGTTGGCATATTCCTCAATCGCAAAAATTTGATTGTTCTGCTTATGGCCATTGAGCTGATGCTGCTTGCGGTCAATCTCAATTTTGTTGCTTTTTCAAATTACCTGAACGATCTCTCGGGGCAATTGTTTGTTTTTTTTATCCTGGTGGTCGCTGCCGCTGAATCAGCCATTGGATTGGCTATTCTTGTCGTCCTTTTCCGTAACCTGTCTTCGATTCATGTCGATGATCTTGATCAACTAAAGGGTTGAGCGATGGACATAAAAACACTCTATCTGCTCGTTCCCCTTGCGCCATTGGCTGGCGCACTTCTAGCTGGCCTGTTTGGAAAACTCATTGGTCGCACTGGTGCACATGTTGTCACCATACTGGGCGTGGCTGTTTCACTGGTGGCTTCGATGCTGATTTACCAGGATGTTCAAGCGGGCCATCACTTCAATGGTGCGTTATACACATGGCTTGAATCCGGTGGCCTCAAGCTGCAAGTCGGTTTTCTGATTGATCCACTCACCGTAATGATGATGCTGGTGGTGAACTTTGTTTCGCTGATGGTGCATATTTACACCATAGGCTACATGGCGGACGATCCCGGGTACCAACGTTTTTTCAGCTATATCTCGTTATTTACATTTTCGATGTTGATGCTGGTGATGAGCAACAACTTCGTGCAGCTCTTTTTTGGCTGGGAGGCCGTGGGCTTGGTTTCCTATTTGCTGATTGGTTTTTGGTACACAAGGCCTACTGCGATTTATGCCAATCTCAAGGCATTTTTGGTGAACCGCGTTGGCGACTTCGGATTTTTACTTGGCATTGCCTTGATCGCGGCGTATGCCGGCACGCTTGATTACGCCGAAGTATTTGCCAAGCGCAATGAGCTAGCTGCTCTGACCGAAACAGTTACCGGCTGGTCCTTAATAACCGCTATTTGTATTTGTCTTTTCATTGGTGCGATGGGTAAGTCGGCACAAGTGCCACTGCATGTCTGGTTGCCGGATTCGATGGAAGGCCCGACGCCGATCTCGGCGCTGATTCACGCGGCAACCATGGTGACAGCGGGAATTTTCATGGTCACCCGCATGTCGCCTTTGTTTGAACTGTCAGACACCGCGCTATCCTTTGTACTGGTTATAGGCGCTGTCACTGCCTTGTTCATGGGCTTTCTGGGCATCATCCAGAACGACATCAAACGTGTGATCGCCTATTCGACCCTCTCTCAGTTGGGCTACATGACGGTTGCACTGGGTGTTTCTGCTTATCCAATTGCTGTGTTCCACCTGATGACGCATGCTTTTTTCAAGGCTTTGCTATTCCTTGGCGCGGGCTCCGTGATTATCGGCTGCCACCATAATCAGGACATCCGGTACATGGGTGGTTTGCGTAAATACATGCCGATCACCTGGATTACCTCACTGCTTGGCTCGCTAGCGCTGATCGGTTTTCCATTTTTTTCCGGCTTCTACTCGAAAGACTCGATTATCGAAGC
>WOZP01000013.1 GCA_011620215.1 Rugosibacter sp. | reverse complement strand
ATGTGCGGAATTCTGGGTGTGGTGGCGACCACGCCAGTGAATCAGTTGCTATATGACGGCTTGCAGGTGCTACAGCACCGCGGGCAGGATGCGGCAGGCATAGCCACCGGAGAAGGTGGCCGTTTTCATATGCACAAAGGCTCTGGCCTGGTGCGCGATGTGTTTCGCACGCGCAATATGCGCAGCTTGGTCGGCAACTGGGGCATTGGCCATTGCCGCTATCCCACTGCGGGCTCTGCAGATAACGCGGCTGAGGCGCAGCCGTTTTATGTGAATTCGCCGTTTGGTTTGATGCTTGCTCACAATGGCAATTTGACCAATGCGGCACAGCTTAAGCAGGATATGTTTTTGCAAGACTTGCGTCACATGAACACCAATTCCGATTCGGAAGTGTTGTTGAATGTGTTTGCGCACGAGTTACAGGTAGCATCGAATACGCATCAAGTCGATGCGGAGACTATTTTCAAAGCAGTTGCTGGCGTTCATCGTCGCGTGCGTGGTGCCTATGCGGTAGTGGCGATGATTGCCGGTTATGGCCTGGTTGCGTTTCGTGATCCGTTTGGCATTCGCCCGTTGGTGATAGGTCGCAACGATACCCTGGATGGGGCTGAATATCTCGTGGCCTCAGAGAGTGTGGCGATTGACACGCTGGGCTTCAAGTTGTTACGGGATGTCGAGCCAGGCGAAGCGATCCTGATTGATATGCGCGGCAATTTTGTTAGTCGGCAGTGTGCGGAACATACCGTGCATGCACCCTGCATGTTCGAGTTTGTTTATCTGGCGCGCCCTGATTCCGTCATGGACGGCATTTCGGTGTATGAGACACGGGCGCGTATGGGCGACTTTCTGGCCGATAAAATCCGCCGTACCATGCCTCATCTGGTCATTGATGCCGTGATTCCCATTCCGGATTCGAGTCGCCATTCGGCCATGGATCTGGCCGCAAGGCTCGATCTGCCGTATCGCGAAGGCTTTGTTAAAAACCGCTATATCGGGCGCACTTTCATCATGCCTGGCCAGGCGACGCGGCGTAAATCGGTACGCCAGAAGCTCAATGCCATCGCCCAGGAATTCAAGGGCCGCAATGTATTGCTGGTGGATGATTCCATCGTGCGAGGTACCACCAGCCGTGAAATCATCATGATGGCGCGTGAAGCGGGCGCAAAGAAAGTTTACTTTGCTTCGGCCTCGCCCCCGGTGCGCTTTGCCAACGTCTATGGCATTGATATGCCCTCGCGATCCGAGCTCATTGCCTCGTTTCGCTCGGACGAAGAAATTTGCCGTGAAATCGGTGCGGATGCGCTGATCTATCAGGATCTTGATGATCTCAAATCGGCTGTGCGCTCGGTGAATCCCAGCATTACGCAGTTTGAGACATCCTGTTTCGATGGTCATTACATCACGGGCGATATCACTTCTGCGTATTTGCAAAAAATGGAGCATGACCGTGACCAGCCCACAGTGCGTCATCAGGAAGATGAAGATAACGATGATGAGGGCAGTGATCGTTATGACCATAACAACGGGTCCCAGCTTGATTTGAATTTAGGACGAGGTTGATCGATGAAGGATATTTTCTCTGAAAAAACTGTGCCAGAAAATGATTGGTCGCTAGAAACCCTGGCTGTACGTGCGGGACAAACGCGTAGTCAATTCAATGAGCACTCCGAAGCGCTCTATCTGACATCCAGCTTTGTGTTCGACAGCGCAGCCCAGGCCGCTGCCCGGTTTTCCGGTGCGGAAGACGGCATGGTCTATGCCCGCTTCACTAATCCTACCGTGACCATGATGCAAACAAGGCTGGCAGCGCTGGAAGGTGCAGAAGCCTGTGTCGCAACAGCCAGCGGCATGGCGGCGATCCTGGCCACGGTGATGGCGCTCATGAAGTCCGGAGAACACATTGTGTCTTCGCGCAGCATTTTTGGCGCGACGCAGCAGTTGTTTGGCACGATCCTCGCGCGTTTTGGCATTGAGACAACATTCATTGATTCAACCGATAGCGCAGCCTTTGCCGCTGCGCTACGCCCAAACACGCGCTTGCTCTTCATTGAAACGCCCTCCAATCCGTTGACCGAGGTACTCGATATTGCCGCGCTGGCCGCCGTTGCCCATGCGCGCGGCGTGTTACTGATGGTTGATAACTGTTTTTGCAGCCCGGCGCTACAGCAACCGTTAAAGCTGGGGGCCGATCTGATCATCCATTCTGCGACCAAATATCTTGACGGGCAGGGCCGGGTGCTGGGTGGAGCCGTCTGCGGGCCAAAGACATTAACGGATGAAGTCTTCAAGTTTTTGCGCACAGCCGGGCCGACGATTTCGCCCTTCAATGCCTGGGTCATTCTCAAAGGCATGGAAACCTTGTCGCTACGCATGAAGCAGCAATCGGCCAATGCGCTTGAACTAGCGCAGTGGCTAGAGCAACAACCGCAAGTCGCTCGCGTTTACTATCCCGGTTTGCCCTCACATCCGCAGCATGCGCTGGCAATGAAACAACAATCCAGCGGTGGTGCGATCGTGGCGTTTGAAGTCAAGGGCGAACGTGAAGCGGCATGGCGGGTGGTCGACAATTGTCGGTTACTGTCGATTACGGCCAATCTGGGTGACACTAAAACCACCATCACTCATCCTTCTTCGACCACGCATGGTCGCATTTCGCCGGAAGCACGTGCTGCCTCCGGCATCAAAGAAGGCTTGCTGCGTATTGCGGTGGGCTTGGAGAGTCCGCGTGATCTTGAGGCAGATATTGCGCGCGGCCTAAAAGCCTGAACAGTCCATTTTTCATTCGCCGGATTGATCAATCCGGCGAATGCTGCCCTCGGCGCTGACTTCAAGCGCATCGCCACGATGGCTATCCCAGTCAGAAAGCACCCAGCGTTCGGCGACGCCATCAGTTCCATCAGCCAACAGTATTTGCTCGCAGCCTGGGCGATGCGTATGGCCGTGAATCAGGCGACGACAGCCTGAAGTGATAAGTGCCTGGCGAACTACCTCGGCGTTGACATCCATGATGGTTTGCGATTTTTCTTTGGTCGCGGCCCTGCTTTTTTGACGCAATGCGGCAGCCTCTGCCCGACGTTCCGCCAGGGGGCGGGCAAGAAAACTATCTTGCCAGGCGGGGTTGCGCACCTGCTGACGAAAGGCTTGGTAATCCGTATCGTCGGTGCATAACGTATCGCCGTGCATGATCAATATCGCCGTCTCGCCAGCGCCGACTTTTTCGACCTCAGTTAGCCGTTGCAGCCCTGCCGCTTGTGCAAACGTGTCGCCGATCAAGAAATCACGATTGCCGGCTATAAAAAACAGCTGTGTGCCTTGATCGGAAAGTTTTCGCAGCAGGCTGCAGACTTCGGCATTAAAAGGCTGCGCAAGGTCATCATCGCCTATCCATGCGTCAAACAGATCACCAAGAATAAACAGCGCGGTGATCTTCGATGCAGCGGTATCCGCGAGAAAAGCGGCAAAGCGCGCGGTGAGATCAGGGCGCTCGGCACTGAGATGCAGATCAGAAACAAAACGGGTGATGCCGGTCTTATGCATGAGAGCACCACCCATAACTGTTTTTAATTACCGAGGCAAGGCAATGGATCGGGCCGCCCTGGGTGACTTCAGACGACTTCGGCGCGTTCGATGATCACATTCTCTGAGGGCACATTTTGATGTCCGCTGACGGTGCCCGTTGGTACTGCCTTGATTTTATCGACCACGTCCCTGCCATCAATCACCTGGCCGAAAACGCAGTAACCCCAGCCATCCTGGCAGGTGCCGTAGTTCAGGAAATCGTTATCGGCCACATTGATGAAAAACTGTGCCGTGGCTGAGTGCGGGTCGGATGTGCGGGCCATGGCGACGGTGTAGGAATCGTTTTTCAGGCCATTGTTGGCCTCATTGTCGATGGGTGCACCTACGGGTTTTTGTTTCATGCCTGGCTCAAAGCCGCCGCCTTGCACCATGAAGCCAGGAATCACACGATGAAAAATCGTGTTGTCGAACTGGCCGGTTTTAACGTAATTGATAAAGTTGGTAACGGTCTTCGGTGCTTTCTCTGCATTGAGTTCAAGCGTAATGACACCGTGATTGGTCGTGAGTTTGATCATGAGGTTTCTTTCCAGGGAGATTATTTTTTATCTGTCAAAATCTTGACGGATTCGATGACGATAGGTGTCGTGGGAACGTCCTGGTAAAAGCCTGAACTGCCAGTGGTTGTTTTACCGATCTTTTGCACGACATCCAATCCCTTGACGACTTTGCCAAATACGGCATAACCCCAGCCATCAGGGTTGGGATAATCCAGCGACGTATTATTTTTTAGGTTGATAAAAAATTGCGCCGTTGCTGAATGCGGGTCGCCGGTGCGTGCCATGGCAATAGTGCCCATCTCGTTTTTCACACCATTTTTGGCTTCATTCTGAATTGGCTCACGCGTGGGTTTTTCTTTCATGCCAGAAGAAAAGCCGCCACCTTGAATCATGAAGCCATCGATTACCCGGTGGAACAGGGTGCCTTTGTAAAAATCCTCTTTCACATAGCGCAAGAAATTTTCTACAGACTGAGGCGCCTTGTCGCGATAGAGCTCAATAATGATGATCCCTTGCGATGTTTTCATTTCAACCTGAGGATTAGCTGCAAAAGCGGTCAGACTGAAAAATAGTGTGGCAAATAAAACAAGAAGACGTTGCATTTTTTAAGCTCCTGAAAGTAGGTTTTATGGATTGGTGAGGCTGTTTAGCAAGGTGAGCTTGCGTTGTGCGCTGGTATTGGCAGCATCGAGTTGCTTTGCCTGGCTATACGCCTGGCTTGCCAGGCGCGCGTAAATATCGCCCAGATTTTCATGCGCGGTAGCGTAGGAGGGGTTTGTGCGAATCGCCATTTCCAGAGCGCGGCGCGCATTTTCCAACTGGTTTTGTTTGGCATAGATTACTGCCAGATTATTGTAGGGTTCGGGCATCTCAGGGAAATCTTCCGTTAAGCTCGTGAATACGGCAATGGCCTCAGCCGGTTGATTTAATTCGCCAAGCGCCACGCCTTTGAGAAAACGGCCTTGTGCATCGGTGGGGTTCGTTGCGAGGTAAGGTTCAAGCGCTGCCAGTGCGGGCGCATACTGGCGTTGATTGATCAAAGCCGTGATGTCGGCCAGCGATGTGGCGTGCGTGGCAAAAGGCAATAGGCACAAGACGAAAAATAAAGCGTTAGCGAGCGAACGGAGGGGGTTAAATCGGGTTTTGGTCATGATGTATACTTCTCGAGGTGGTTGCCTGCAAACGCATTTTATGCAGCTAAACCATGATGAATCCGGTGGTGAATTCTAACAACAAGCAGCACCATCCCACAACCAAACCAACATCCACTATCCACGCCTATTCTGATGCTGAAGTTATACAACACCCTCGCGCGCGAAAAGCAGACCTTTGTTTCTATCCAGCCCGGCCACGCAAAAATGTATGTGTGCGGCATGACCGTGTACGACTATTGTCACCTGGGCCACGCCCGTGTGATGGTGGTGTTTGATCTGGTCGCGCGCTGGTTGCGCGCCAGTGGTTATCAGCTCACCTATGTGCGTAACATCACCGATATTGACGACAAGATCATTCGTCGCGCGCAGGAAAATAACGAAACCATCCATCAACTGACCGATCGCTTTATCGCGGCGATGCACGAAGACGCCACAGCGCTTGGCGTATTGCCGCCCGACGCTGAACCGCGCGCAACGGATTATGTGGCGCAGATGAAAGACATGATCGTCACGCTGGAAAAGCATGGCTACGCCTATGTGGCAGCGAACCGTGATGTTTGCTATTCGGTGCGCAAGTTCAATGGATATGGCAAGCTTTCTGGTAAATCGCTGGAAGATTTGCGTGCCGGTGAGCGGGTGGATGTGACCGCTGGCAAACAAGATCCACTGGATTTTGTGCTCTGGAAACAAGCCAAGGAAGAAGAGCCGGTCGAAGCTAAATGGGAATCCCCCTGGGGTACCGGTCGTCCCGGATGGCATATCGAGTGTTCGGCCATGGCTTCTGAACTGCTTGGGGCACACTTTGATATTCACGGTGGCGGCCAGGATTTGCAGTTCCCGCATCACGAGAACGAGATCGCGCAATCTGAAGGCGCCTGTGAGGATCAGTCCCACAGCCATTTTGTGAATTACTGGATGCACAACGGCTTTGTGCGGGTGGATGACGCGAAAATGTCCAAGTCGCTGGGCAATTTTTTTACCATACGCGAAGTCTTGAAAAAGTACGATGCCGAAGTCGTGCGATTTTTTATTTTGCGCGCTCACTACCGCAGCCCGCTCAATTATTCTGACGTTCATCTGGATGATGCACGCCAATCGCTCACGCGGCTGTACACCGCATTGAAAGGGCAGTCTGGTGCAGCTTCTGTTGATTGGAACGAAGCCCATGCGCAACGCTTCAAGGCGGCACTGGATGACGACTTTGGTACCCCCGAAGCCATGGCCGTGTTGTTTGATCTGGCAGCTGCCATCAATCGGGGGGAGGCTGCCTTGGCGGGGCAGCTCAGGGCGCTGGGTGGCGTCATGGGACTTTTGCAGCGCGATGCGCAGGTTTTTTTGCAGGCAACGCCTGCGGACGGGTTGAGCCACGAGATGATTGAAGAAAAAGTCGGCGCTCGCACCACGGCGAAAAAAGCCAAAAATTTTGCTGAAGCCGACCGCCTGCGTGAAGAACTCAAAGCCGCTGGTATTGTGCTCGAAGATAGCCCGCAAGGGACAACCTGGCGACGCGCGTAAGACGAGTGAGGTAATTAAGGCAGGGCAGAGTTGTTTGTAGTAGTAGTGCAATTGCAAAATTAAAAAAATGAAATGAGGGAAATGAAATGAGGAGAATGAAAACACTCCCCCGTTGTTTTTTTGCAGTCGCTACGAGCAGCTTGTTTGTCTGCGCTGGCTTGGCCGAAGCGGCAACTGACGCCGATGTGCTGAAAAGTTTTTCGCCCTATAGCGCAGGCATGCCATCATTTGCCGGGTTGAGTTCAGGTATGAACATCAACAAGGACAATGCAGATCGTTTCAAGGAAGTCCTTGATGTCGGCACTTTCATGATGCTGAAAAATGGCTGGTTTGAAATCAAGACAGCGCCCACGATGTCGTTTGATGTCGGGTAAGGTTGAGCGCTCATTGTTGGTCAATGTGCATGCGCTTAAATTCAAGTATCGGGTTGAAACGCCACCAACGCCGGAAATTCAGCCAGACCCTTCCAACCTGCTCAATGCCACTTATCTGATGGTCAATGAGCCCATGGACTTGAAAAATACCCAGTTATTGATCCAGCGCTACGACAACGATCTCAAGCTGGACGATGCCTATATGTATTTCAGCTTTCAGCGCCGTGTGCGGCGCTTGTCTACCGGACAGACGACGGATGCCTTTCTTGGGTCTGATGTCATGATTGAAGATTTTGGTGGCTACAACGCCCGCGTGTCGGAAACCAAGTGGACATTTAACGGCACACGCAACCTGCTGCTGCCTTTTTACAAGCATAACGATCTGGCGCTATCAGATGAATATAAAGACCCCACAGGTTTTCGCTATGTCGCTTTCACCGGGCAGGGCGGTTGCTTTCCGGATGTGCGCTGGCAATTGCGTAAAGTCCATGTGGTCCACTGGCGTACCGCTGGCCTCCAGCCATCCGGTGAGCCGTCGCGTGTTTTTATTCGACGCGCAAACCAACACCATTGCCGTGTCGCTCATTTATGATCGCAAAGGCGAGTTGTGGAAGGTCGCTATTCTGGGTAAAACCCATCCGGACTTTCAAATGGTCAGTAACAAAGGCGCTGGTGTGCCGATTGATGATTCCGGCACCATGATCGATGTGCAAGCCAAGCGATGTTCAACTGGGCAGTTCAAAAGTTTTATTGATCCTAAGCTTAACCCGCCAAGCTTTTTTCAAGTGCAGCAGTTACGTTCAGGAGATTAAGTCAGCTATGTGCGCAACGCACAGGAGAGCGTCATGTCGAAACGAATTACCAGAAAACTTATCCATGCCGGATGTGCGCTGGCCTTGATTTTGGTGCTGCCCGTACGGGCAGCACCGCGAGATGAAACCGTGAGCACAGCGGTTGATCAGAGTAGCGTTGCCGTGACGATCTACAACGATAATCTGGCGCTGGTCAAAGATGCCCGACGGGTAAAGCTGGCGCACAACTTGAATCAACTGGCCTGGCGCGAGGTGTCCGCCCAGATGCGGCCAGAAACAGCGCAATTGCGTAACCTCACGCAGCCTGCGGGGTTTCGTTTGCTCGAACAAAATTTTGATTTTGATCTGCTGACGCCGCAAAAATTACTGGAAAAATATGCCGGACGTGAGGTGATGGTGTTAAGAACGAATCCGGCCACTGGTGCTGAGACTCGTGAATCGGCAACGGTGTTGTCCACGCAGAATGGCATTGTACTCAAATTTGCTGATCGCATTGAAACTGGCGCGCCCGGCAGGTTGGCCTTTTCTGGTGTGCCTGATACCTTGCGTGACAAACCCACGCTGGTGATCTCGTTGGTTAGCCCGGCCCAAGGCCAGCAAAATCTTGAATTGTCTTATCTGACGGCGGGGTTGTCGTGGCGTGCTGATTACGTGGCCGAGCTCAATGCCGCTGACAACGCGCTCGACCTGAATGGCTGGGTGACGCTAACCAATCAAAGCGGTACCGCCTATACCAATGCCAAACTCCAACTGGTGGCGGGTGATCTCAATCGCGTTCGGGAAGCCACGCCGCAACCTCGAACCATGATGGCCATGGCAGAGAAAGTTGCCGATGCCGTCGAGATGCAGCAGGAATCGTTATTTGAATACCATCTCTATACCCTGCAGCGGCCCACTACGCTGGCTGAAAGTCAAACCAAGCAAGTGGCTTTGATGACAGCGACCCAGGTGCCGGTAAAGAAAACCTTCTTGCTCGAAGGTGCGCCTTATTATTATTCCGCGCCTCATGGTGAGATAGGGCAAAAGCTGAAAGTTGGCGTGTTTGTGGATTTTCAAAACAAGGGCGAAGGCCTCGGTATCCCTCTGCCTAAAGGCGTGATCCGGGTGTACAAAAAAGACAGCCAGGGTAATGCGCAGTTTGTGGGCGAAGACAGGCTCGACCACACGCCAAAAAATGAAACGGTGCGCTTGAAGCTAGGGGATGCGTTTGATTTAACGGCTGACAAAAAACAAACCATTTTTCAAAAACTGCCCAACACAGGCCGCTACAACATCACGACCGAATCCGCCTACCAGATCGTGCTGAAAAATGCGAAGTCGGAAGCGGTGATCGTGACGGTGCGTGAACCTGTGCCGGGGGATTGGTCGATGATCAGCGAATCGCAACCGCATACCAAGCGCGCTGCGGGTGTTGCAGAATGGCAGATCAATGTGCCTGCCGAGGGCCGCGCCACCCTTGATTACCGCGTGCGAGTGAAATACTGAGCACGGGTTTATACACGCCAAGCTAGCCCCTGCATGTGCCTGGCACGCATACTCTGCCGCGCGTGCCAGGCGTTTTTATTACTTCTTGACGGCGCCAAACACTTTCTGGAGCAAATTACTGCCCGATTGCAGGGGGTTGGCGCGGATGGCGCGTTCTTGTTCCCCCACCACTTTATACAGCCGATCAAGCGATTGTTGAGTGACATACTCTTCAACCGTGGCCTGGCCCTTTTTACTCACGCCAAATTTCGAGGCCATGCCGACATAGCTATTGTATTGCTGCGCCAGGTCTGATTTATCCGTGTTTGTTTTCACAATGGGTAAAAAGCGTTTGGTTAGCGTAGCCTCCGTTTTTTTGCGGAAAAAATCGGTTGCCGAGGTTTCGCCACCGGTCAAAATACCTTTGGCATCTTCAACCGACATATCCTTTACCGCATTCATCAGCAAGGTTTTCGCTTCGGGAACGGCCGCTTCAGCAGCCCGATTCATTGACAACACCAAATCATCCGCTTGCTTGCCCATGCCTACCGCACGCATCACTTTCTCGGCCTTTTGCAACGTTGGCGGAAGGGGAATTTTCAAAGCGTCATTACCAAAAAAGCCATCCTTCTGACCTAGCTGTGCCACCGCAACTTCTACCCCACGGCCAAGCGCCTCTTTCAGGCCGGATGTCATTTCCGTTGAGGTCAGGCTACCCACGCCAGCACCCGTAGCGCCAGCCGGTGTGGCGGTAGTGCCTTTATTTTTGTCCAGCACCTTGAGTGCATCTTGATAGTCAAACGCCTGAGCCGCCGAGCCCATGCTCAAAGTACAAAAGCCGACAATCCATGCCAAGAAAATTGGTTTCATGTATTACTCCTTTAATGAACGACGTAGTGCAGGCTAATGATCATTGTATGTCTGCGTATATCAGACAATTGAATTCTGACATGCGATGTCCATATAGGCAAAAGGCGACACAGCAAAGAAAACCAGACATCCCCTTGGCGGGATCGCTTTGTCGGGATGCTACTGGTTTCGGATGTGCTATGAGACAGGCTACCTAGTGCCTGGCCCCACGATTACCCGCCACGCACTGATCTTTTGCGCTAACGACATTGAGGCATGCGCCGGACTGGTCGAAGGAAGTCGCAGATAGCTGATCGGGCCTGTTTCGATCCCGCGCAGTGCATGCCGGTTGAAACAAGATTCCGCTTTGGCCCCGTTGAAAAACACTTGCGTGATCTTCGTGTGCATTTGGAAGAACGTCTGGAAGTCGTTCGCAACCTCTGTATCGCGCGCTATCATCGCATCCAGACTGCCTTCCCGAGTGCAGGACTGCAACACATCCCAGAGCGCAATGCGGGCCGACTTTAGCGCTGCAATCCTGACTGCATAAGGAGAAGCAGCATCGAACCCAAGCAGTTCAGAGACGATGCGCCAAAAAGCATTTTGCGTATGCGCGTAGTACTGGCCGGCTGCTAGCGAGGCCCGTCCGGGCATGCTGCCCAGAATGAGGATCTCTGCGTTTTTGGTTTCGATCGGCTCGAAACTCCGGATGCGCGGCATGGTTACCGGGCCCACGTAAATCGCGCTTCTGCGGTGTTTCCAGCCGGTTGGCATCGGAGAGAATTTTTCACGGTTCGGTGCGGGTCGATTGCGGAAAAA
>WOZP01000039.1 GCA_011620215.1 Rugosibacter sp. | reverse complement strand
AAAGAGCGGTTGCCTTGGGCGGGCCCTTCACGCAAATCATACGCGGCAACTTTGATATCAGCGCGGATTTGCTCTCGGTGCAATATAACCATGATTTTTGAAAAGACTTTTAGATAGTTGGCCAGCCGACAGCGACTTGCTGCCGGGATTAACTCAGACGCTGCAGTCTTTTTTCCAGTCGCGCCATGTCGTTGCGCAGCTTATCCACATCGGCTGAAAAGTCGGTGATGGTGTTACGGCGAACTAAAGCCGGTTGTTCTTCGATGAGATATTCACTGACATTTTCTGCCAGATTCATGGCGCGCTTTTTTTGATTAGCCAAAAAAATGTGAGCGCCCGCTACCAGCCGATGCGAGACAATATCACCAAAAACTCGGGAAAGGTCTTCTTCAGCATCCCAGCGCAGGTGTTGCAAAACATAACCTAGGTTTTGTGCAAATTCTGCGGAACCGTTGATGCGTGCCGCACGCATTATTGCTGCATGGCCTTGCAGCGCCAAAAAAGGCGTGCTGGCCGGTAAGTCGATCGATACCTCAGGTTCGGCATCGGTTGCTGCCGCCGCGATCAAGCCTTCTGGTGTCACACTGAATGTAGCGGAAAAAGGTGGGAGAGACATTTTTGCGCATTGTCCCGCAAACGGTTGCAATTTCATTCGCGCCCAAGCGGTCTGACCCAACAGATGATTAACCGCCGCTGCCAGCACTGTCACGGCAACCATCCTGGGATCAGACAGAGAGGGCATGCGCCGGTTAGTCTTGCTGAATGCCAGCCACTTGCCAGCCGCTGGCGCCGCTTAGCGGCTTCACGAGATGCCACACCTCGGAAAAAGCCTCGGGCGAATTCTGCGCGTCTTCACGCAATTGTCCGTGAAACCGCACGCTCGCTACATAGCGTGAAGGTTCAATGGAGATATCCAGCAAGTCTGCCGCTAACTGAACGACATCGGTTTGCTGCGTAGCGCGTTGCCGCTCCTGAAACTGAAGCTGTATTTCAGCGGCCACTTCCGGTGTGGAAAACAGACGGATGTCTTCCATATCGCCACGATCATTGGCAGCTTGCAAACGCACGAAACTGAGCTTGGCCTGGCGTAAAAAGCCTTCCGCATCGAAGTCAGCGGGAATATTCCCGGCGGTGCCTTGGGCAGCAATAGATGCCGCCGTATCGCCAGCGCCGACTTTTTGCGCATCAAAAACCATGGGTTCTTGGCGACCGGCAGGGTTTACCGCAACAGGCTGAGGATACAGTAGGGTATTCCCTGTGGGACGGCTGCCCAAAAAGCGCCGCAGGAGAAAAATGGCGCCCATGGCTAACAAGGCAATCAGCAAGAAATTAGCCACGCCCTCGCCCATGCCAAAATGCGACAGCATGGCGGCTAAGCCTATGCCTGCAGCAAGACCGGCAATCGGTCCCAGCCAGCGGCTCATCCCTGTACGCGGCGGGGTACCCGCCGCAGGTGCGGCAGCAGACGACGGCGCTGCATTTTGCGTGGGCGTGCCTGACTTTACGGGTGCCGCATCACGATTCATGACCGAGGGTGATCGATTCATGCCTAAAGATTTACCACCCCCCATGCGCCGGGCCTCGGCGGTATCGACCAACATGCCCATACACAAAACAGATACACAGAAAATCATCATCAGCTTCTTCATTGCTTGTCCTTTAAAATTTATAACCACGATGCAAGGCAACGACGCCCGCAGTAAGGTTGAATAGGTCGACCCGCTCAAAGCCGATTTGTTCCATTAAGGCCTTTAGTGCTGCTTGATCAGGATGCATGCGGATGGATTCGGCCAAATAACGATACGAAGCAGCATCTCCGGCGATTTTTTCACCAAGCCAGGGCAGCAGCTTGAATGAATACGCATCGTAAATTTTTTCCAGCGGTGCCCAGACCTTGGAAAATTCCAGTACTAGCAGCCGTCCGCCGGGGCGCAATACGCGCAACATTTCAGACAGCGCCTGCTCTTTATGCGTCATGTTGCGCAGGCCAAAGGCTACGATAACAATGTCGAAGTAATTATCAGGGAATGGCAGTTTTTCGGCATCGCATTGCGCCACGGGCGCAATGATTCCTGCGTCCAGCAAACGGTCGCGTCCCACACTGAGCATGGCGTTATTGATGTCGGTAAGCCACACCTGCCCGCCGGTTTCGGTTTGCGTACCCACACGGCGTGCAAAAGCTAAAGAAAGATCCGCCGTGCCGCCTGCAACATCCAGCACACGTTCGCCCGAGCGCGGTGCAGTGATGTCGACAGCGAATTTTTTCCATATGCGGTGCAAGCCAATAGACATGAGATCGTTCATGATGTCGTATTTCGCTGCAACGGATGAAAATACCCCGGCGACGCGTTGTGCCTTGGCTTGTTCGTCGACGGTTTCAAATCCGAAGTGAGTGTTGGTCATGATTTTTTCACTTATGGCTGCTGCATCCGCCGTTGGGTGATTCTTTGGGTGTTGATGTCTCACGATTGGCTCCCGCTACTGCCAAGCGTTCAAGATAATCGGTCCACAGGGCCGACTGGTTAGTGCCCAGATAATGCAGCACGTCCCAGGAGAAAATACCGCTATCGTGGCCGTCCGAGAACGTGGGCTTGATGCCATAGCTGCCTACCGGTTCCAGCGCCAGAATCGCCACGTTGCGTTTGCCTGTTTGTAGGGTTTCCTGTCCTTTGCCGTGACCGCGCACTTCGGCAGATGGGCTATATACCCGCAGAAATTCGGTTGGTAATTGAAACCGGCTGCCATCATCAAAGGCAATTTCCAGCATGCACGATTTTTTGTGCAGGGTAATTTCGGTGGGGTTGGGGGTGGTGTGATCTAGGCCGGGCATGATGGGCACATAGTAAATGAATCGCTATGATAGCGCAGTCAACTGTGCGGCAACAGCACGGTATGGCGGGTTAGAACTCGAGCGGATCGACATCTACATGCCAACGCAGCGTGCGCGGGTGTTTTAAGGCATAAAGCGCAGTGTGCCACTGGGCCAGAAAATGCTGTAACGCGGGGCGGTTGTCAGACTCGACCAGCAACTGGGCACGTTCTAATGCCATCAAGCGATGCAAACGCATCGGTACGGGGTCATACAGTGTTATATGGCTATCGGCAAGTGACTCAGCAACGCTGCGGGCTTGGGCTAAAAAGCCGACTGAATCACCCATCGCCGGGCTTTCGGCGCGCAGCATGGCCTGGAATGTGAACGGGGGAAAGCCCGCTGTTTTACGGTCGTCGAGTTGAGACTGTGCAAACCGGCTGTAGTCATGATCGATCAGCGCCTGATACAGCGGATGGGCTGGGTATTCTGTTTGTATCAGCACCTCACCGGGTAAATCGGCGCGACCGCTACGGCCCCCCACCTGCATGAGCTGCGCAAAGAGTCGTTCCGGCGCACGAAAGTCAGCGGCGAAGAGTGCTGCATCCGCACTAACCGCACCGACTAAAGTGAGCTTGGGAAAGTCATGCCCTTTGGCCAGCATTTGGGTACCAATCAGAATATCCACCTCGCCTGCGTGAATGCTCGCCAAAAGCACCTGCCATTTTTTAGCGCTATTCGCAGAATCACGGTCAACACGCAAAACGCGCGCCTGCGGAAAGCGTTCAATCAACGCTGCTTCAACCCGTTGGGTTCCGCGTCCAAAAGGCTGCAAATCGACATTGCCACAATCCGGACAGGCGTGAGGAATCGCGGTCTCAAATCCGCAATGATGACAGCGCAAATGTTTATCTGCCAGATGCACCACCAAATTGGCAGCGCAATGCTGACAGCGGGAAATCCACCCGCAGGCGGGGCATGCCAGCACGGGGGCGTAGCCGCGTCGATTCAGAAACACCAGGCTTTGTTCGCCGCGCTCTAGCCGTAGTTCAAGCGCGTCAATGAGCGCAGCACTTAAGCCTTCGTGTAATTTTTCGCGGCGCGTATCGATGGTGCGCACAATAGGTGGCGCTTCAGCAACGGCGCGCAACGGCAAGGTCAGCATGCGATAGCGTCCGGCCAGGGCATGATGAAAGCTCTCCAGTGATGGGGTGGCCGAGCCTAGAACAATCGGGCAGTTTTGTTGATGTGCTCGCCAAATGGCCAGGTCACGCGCCGAATAACGCACGCCGTCTTGCTGCTTGAATGAGGCGTCGTGCTCCTCATCCACAATAATCAGCTGCAGGCGAGGCAGTGGCGTAAAGATTGCCAGCCGCGTACCGAGCACAATCCGGGCGTCTCCAGCGAGTGCATCGAGAAACCCCCGGGCGCGCGCCGCATCGGCCACGCTGCTATTGGCAACAACCAAATGCGTGTGTGGAAAGCGCGCCCGCACGCGGCCTTCAAGTTGTGGTGTGAGTGCAATTTCAGGCACTAGCATTAACGCTTGGCCTCCTTGCGCCAAGGTGGCTTCGATGGCGCGTAAATACACTTCGGTCTTGCCGCTACCGGTAACCCCATGCAGTAAAAAAGTTTGAAAGGCCGCTGCGCTAACTATCTGTTCGACAGCCGTTTGTTGCGCAGCCAACAACGAAGGCAAAAGAAGAGTCGGTGCTGATTTAGATTCCTGTGGGGTTGATGTGACACTCAGCTTAATCTTTTTCAGGCGAGGCATTTTCCCGCGCCTTAGCATGGGTGGCAATGCAAACGCCATCACTTCGCCCAGCGGTGCTTGGTAATAGCGTGCACAAAACTCACACAGCGTTAGCCAATCGGCTGGCAAAGGCGGTATGTCGCGCAAAATTGCGGTAACGGGTTTTAATTTATCTATGGGTTGTTCGCTACTGGCTATCCAATCGACAATGACGCCAATGCGTAAATTGCGACCAAAAGGCACGCTAACTCGGTAGCCAATATCGCGGGTGCTGGCTTCAGGTGCCAGATAATCAAACAGCCGAGGCAGAGGTAGATCAAGGGCAACACGGACGATGCTCATAATGCATCAATCAGTTGTTTGCGATAGCTCGAAAAAATATTGTCAAAGTGCTGCAACTGGCTGTAGTAATAGAGAAAATTTCTTACCCACAAAAACTGTGGATAACTTTGTGAGTAAACCCCTTGAAAAACAGTCAAGTCACGGTTCTGTAAGGCTATTGACTTATTTGTGCAAAATTTGATCAAAATAAAATTCTTTTAAAACAATAAGTTAATTAATTTTATTGAAAAATACTGCCCATCAGTGGTTAATATCATCCAATTGCCATTTTTGTGCATAAGTCAACCATGCCGCGCTAAATTTTGATGGTTTAGTGGCCCACTCAGTGGCTTGTCTGGTGGGGTTTTCACGCAGGTTCCCAGTCGATTTGATTGTCTCGCAAGGGGTTACAAATTCAATCGGCTGAAGACCCTTGTCGCGGATAGTTGTGCACCGCATGAATTAAGGCATTGACATTTTCAGGCGGGGTAAATTGTGAGATACCGTGACCCAAATTAAACACGTGCCCCGTGCCTTCGCCAAACTGGTCCATGACGCGGTGTGCTTCAGCTGCCACTTTCTCGGGTGAGGCAAATAATGCCATAGGATCTAAATTGCCCTGTAAGGCTACGCGACTCCCTACCCGAGCGCGGGCTTCGCCTAAATGGGTGGTCCAATCCAATCCAATGGCATCACACCCTATATCGGCAATGGCTTCCAGCCATTGGCCGCCACCTTTGGTGAACACGATACACGGCACGCGCTGACCATCATGCGACCGTTTAAGGTCAGCCAGAATGCGCTGCATGTAAGCGAGCGAAAATTCGCGATAGGCTGCATGGGATAACACGCCACCCCACGAATCGAAAATCATGACAGCCTGGGCGCCGGATTCAATTTGTGCATTCAGATAATTAACTACCGCTATGGCGGTAATTTCAAGAATGCGATGGAGTAAATCGGGCCGGTCATACAACATGGTTTTGATGGTGCGGTAATCAGCCGAGGCACCACCTTCCACCATATAGCAAGCCAGCGTCCAAGGGCTGCCTGAAAAACCAATCAGGGGCACGCTGTTACCCAAGGCGCGACGAATTTCTGCAACCGCATCCATGACATAGCGCAAATGAACATTGGGGTCGGGTGCGGTGAGATCGCGAATTTCCCACTCGTTACGTAGTGGTCGCTCGAACTTCGGCCCTTCGCCGTCAGCAAAATACAACCCCAAACCCATGGCATCTGGCACGGTCAGAATGTCCGAGAACAAAATGGCGGCATCCAGATCAAAGCGTGCCAGTGGCTGCAGGGTGACTTCGCAGGCAAGCTGAGGATTTTTGCATAAATTAAGAAAGCTGCCCGCCCGGCGCCGTGTTTCGTTGTATTCCGGCAGATAACGCCCCGCTTGGCGCATGAGCCAGACGGGTGTGTGGGGCACGGGTTCGCGCAGCAATGCGCGTAAAAAAGTATCGTTTTTGGGGCGGACCATGAAAAAATTTTGGCGAGGGAAAGATGGAATTATCGCACCACATGCCAAAGACAACCCAAATACAAGCCAGGGCTATGTCAATTACAAGTGAAACAAGTGACGCTGGGTTTAGCGCAAGCCCAAGTCTTTTAATTTGCGATAAAGATGTGTGCGCTCTAGGCCGGTTTTTTCTGCCAGACGTACCATGTTGCCATCAACTTCTGCGAGGTGATGCAAGAAGTAAATGCGCTCGAAGGCTTCGCGTGCTTCGCGCAAGGGCTGCTGGATAATTTCCGGATTGAGTTGTTGGTTTACTTGATCAGGCTCACCTGCGGGGGTGAGTAGCTGACGCACTTCTTCGGCGGAAATCTCTTCATCCAGCGCTGCCACGGCGAGTGATTTCACGGCCGCACGAAGTGCTGGATAACCCTCGACCCACGCACGATGGCGCAAGGCATTTAAAGCGCCGGAGGTAAAGCGCCGCAAGGGTACGGCTTCTTCTTCAGTCAAAAAGCTCAACAAGTGCGTGGCAATATCCGGCACTTCCTCTTTGAGTTCCGTCAGAGCAGGCACTCCCAACACTGACTCGAACAGTGTTTTGACGATTTCTTCTTCCCATCCTTGCGCGATCAGGCTGGTTGGGTCGTGTATGGTGCCAACCACCAGGCGCAACTGATATTTGGTTAATCGTTCGATAGCAAAACACAGATTTTTTTGCTGCAACCGGTTAAGCCGTGACAGTTCTTCGCACCACAACAAGCCCTCTTTGAGGGATTCCAGCTTTTCCACTTCGAGTGGCTCGACTTCATTCGCCAGATCCAGCACGGGTTTGTTAGTCGTTTGCGCCGTGAGCGCAACAAGCTCGACGATGCCACCTGGGGCCGAGCGCAGCAGGAGCAAAGGGTTGCTGGCAATCAATTGCTCGAAGCGCTGTTTTAAATCACGCAACACGCCTGGGCGGGTAAAGGCGGCGAGCGATAACCCGCTGCGCTGCTTGCGGGTACCTCGCTCAAGCGCTTTTTTTACGGTCTGCAACAGTTTTTGCATGCCGATAGGTTTTTCCAGAAAATCCAGCGCGCCAATGCGCGTGGCTTCGACGGCCGTATCAATGGTGGCATGACCGGACATCATCACGACGGGCACATTGAGCTGGCCGTGTGCTGCCCATTCCTTGAGCAGGCTGATGCCGTCAACTTCGGGCATCCAGATATCAAGCAGAATCAAATCGGGTTGTGCCTCGGCGCGTGCGATTTTAGCGCTGACGGCATTTTCTGCGAGTACAACGTCATGGCCCTCATCGCGCAAAATTTCCGAGAGCAGCTCGCGAATGCCCACTTCATCATCGACTATGAGTATTTTTGACATATTTATTCCGAGGTTGTTTTTTTGCCACTGGCGACGAGCAGCCACAAGCTGACTTCGCCGCCATCGTGGTTAGCCAGGCGAATTTCTCCGCCATGGTCATCAATGATTTTTTTCACAATGGCCAAGCCCAAACCGGTGCCCTTGGTTTTGGTGGTGACATACGGTTCAAATGCGCGTGCCAGCATCTGGGGTGAAAAGCCTGCGCCGTTATCGTGCAAGGTGAGGCGCAGGCGATGTTTGTCTTGCTCGATGCGAATGTCGATGCGCGGTTGCGCGACGTTTGCCAGTGCATCTTGCGCATTGGCGAACAGATTATGCAGCACCTGGCGTATTTGATTGATGTCTGCCAGAACATTCGAGAAAGTCGGCGCTGGTGAGACGGTGAATTGGGTCGATGTATTTTCGTACAGCGCCAGTACGTCGATAACCAGCGCGTATAAATCCACTTCGGCGAGCTGCGGGGGGGGCGTGCGCGCGTAATCACGGAAATTATTCACCATGCTTTTGAGCGCTTCCACTTGGGTAATGATGGTGTGGGTGGCACGGTCCAGTAATGCGCGGGAAGGCTCATCCAGCATCGTACCGAGCTTCATTTGCAAGCGTTCGGCTGATAATTGAATGGGCGTGAGCGGGTTTTTGATTTCATGCGCCAGGCGTTGTGCAACTTCAGCCCAAGCGGCAGAGCGTTGTGCCGAGATGAGACGAGTGATGTCGTCAAACACCACGACAAACCCACCACCACCTGTCGCCGGTAGCGCGGTGCCGCGGATAAGCAGCGTTTGCGGTGCATGATCATCATGCGTCAGGTCAAGTTGCTGCTGCCATTCGTCGCTATGCCGGGTAAAGGCATCAATGATGGTCATTGCCAGTGTGTGATGACGCGGCCAATCAGAGAGCGGTATTTTTTCAAATGCCGCCAGATCATCATGCAAAATGGTGAGCGCGCCACGGTTCGCTGCGCGCAAATGAAAATCCGTGCTGAACGCGAGCACGCCGGCAGATAAATTGCCCAGCACACTTTCCAGATAGGCTTGTGCCGCTTCGGTTTTTTCGCGCTGAAGATCAGCTTCTGCACGGGCTTCGCTCAATTGGCGAGTCATGTTGTTGAACGACCGCGTCAGAAGCCCCAGCTCATCAGAGGTTTCAATGATCGTGCGCGGGGTGAAATCGCCCGCTGACACCGCACGCGTGCCTTCCGCGAGTATCAGCAGCGGTTGCGCCAAGCGTTCGGCAAGAAGAAAGGCCAGCGCGACAGCCGCGAACAAGGCCAGCATCAAGGTAAGCGTCAAAGTCAGCGTGTAAATGCGCTTAAGACCACTGCGGCCTAATTGCAACTCTTGATAATTACGGTAACCCGCTTCAGCACTGCTGGCATTTTTAGCAATCGCCGCAGGAACCCGTTGGGTAAATTGCAGAATGCGTGGTTCAAATTCAAGCAGATGTGTCGTGTTGGCAATCACGGGTACGAGCGTGCGGATCATCAGGCCTTCGGTATCTTCACTCACCAGCGCGAGGCCGCGTCCGCTGCGTGCACTGCGCAATTGGTTGGTGCTGGGTACCTGTGGCAAGAGGTTGTTCAAGTCCGCCACACTGCTGGCGATGGTTTGGCCGGAGAGCATCAGCAATGTGGCCGTGTCTGCTCCCATTTGTTCACGCAGACGATTGAGTTGACTCGATACGGATTCAACGCTTTGTGGCATCTGACTATCGCCAAGCTCGAGGGCGGCTTTGCGGGTTTTTTCCAGTAAATCACCTTGCAAATTATCGAGCACGCTACGACCAAGCTCCAGCCCGCCTTCCAATGCACGATCAACCCGTACATCAAACCAGGAGTCGATGCTGTTGACCGCAAACTGCATGGAGACGGCATACACCAGCGCACCTGGCAGCACGGCCATCAAGGCCAGCATCACCAGCAGGCGGGATTTGAGCCGTGCGCCAAAAACACCTGCTTTAAAATCGCGCCGCAAGTGAATAAGCTGGACCGCGATCATCACCAGCATACCCAGCGCGGCGAGCCCATTCAACGCCAATAGCCAAGGGTAATACTGCGCAAAGAAGGCGGTGTTGCCCGAGGTAAATGCGAGTAGAAAAAGCAGCACCGCAGCTAAGGCGGCGGCCAGAATGAGCGCCAGCTTCATGGCACGGCCCCAGTTCCCGCCCCGGCGGTAGGCGCAGTAAATTGCCACTCGATGGTTTTGGCGTTGATACGCCAATCGCTGTCGGTGATGGCATCGATCTGAAATGGCTTGGGCAATTGGCTGTGGTCCAGCGACAAGCGCACACGGGCAATATACGTTTCGCCCGGGATGATGGTTTGTCGGGTGACGAGGGGCAACGCATGGACGCGCGACAAAACACGCAAGGCTTCGTTCAGCGTGTTAAAACTCTGATACAAACTGCTACTGCCTGCCTGGGCACCTTGCGCTACTCGGGATACGCGATATTGGCGTGTAAGCCCGTGATAACTCAGGCGATAGGTCAAATTGAGCGTGGCGATGTGCTCGTTGCTCCAATATTTTCGCGGCCGTTCAAGTACGGCTTCAAAATCAAAATACAGCGGGATGCCATGAGTCACCACGTCGTCCAGACGGCGTCCGAGATCAATGGTGAATTCAGCATTGATCGCGTAATTTTCTTCACTCGGCGCAATACTTGCACGCTGTGCTTCAATGCTGCCGGCGAATGCTATCGAGGTACAACTCGTTAATAGCATGAGCAAAAAAATCAGCGCAAGCTGACGCATGGAAGCCACACGCGAATTTAACCAAGCGCCTAGCAAGGCTCGCTGCGCTGCGCTTTATTTGAGCGAGCGTTAATTTTTTTGTAGCAGTGCGTAAAAAAAGCCGTCATAGTCGGCATGGGGCCGGATTGTAGATAGGACACATCACAGAGTATCAGATGCTGGGCATCGGCATGACGGCCGACAAACGCAGCCACCTGACTCGCGGTTTCAACTGCACGGGACACAAGTGGCAGGCGGCATTTTGCCACCGCCTGCGTATGTGCGCCAGATAACGTACAAATACGCCGCGCCGTATTACCATCGCCGACTTTTACAATGCACAATTCCCCCCTGCTGGCTGATAGCCTATACTTGTTTCAAGCATCCGGCATCATCGATACTGCGTCCTGAGCCGGGATTTGCGGGCTAGGGTAGGGTTCTCGCTACCCTACAGTTGCCAGCTAACGAGAACGGAAAAGATGAAGAATCGGAATATGGAGTCCACAGGAAAAAGCCCATCCCTGCATGCGTCTCTGCGGGGGCCGGCTACCTTATGCGCCCTGGCCAGCGTACTGGCGCTTTCCGCCTGCTCCCTCGCGCCCGGTTTTGAACAGCCAGCCCTGCCGGTGGCAGCAGCCTATCCCACCGCCAAACTGCAGTCTGCGAATGTGGCAGAAGAAGACCGCATGACTGCAGCTTCAGCT
>WOZP01000069.1:9565-11148 GCA_011620215.1 Rugosibacter sp. | reverse complement strand
CGCGCAAACCTGAGATAACGCACGATCGTGCCGTTGAACTGTTCGCCGGGGATCAGCAACGGTATGCCGGGAGGATACGGGGTTAACAATACCGCCGTGACACGGCCTTCGAGTTCGTCAATGCTCACGCGGTCAATTTCACGGTGCGCCATCCTGGCGAACGCATCGGCCGGACGCATCGCGGGGACCATGTTTGATAAATACATTTCCGTCGTCAGTCGCGCAATGTCATTGGCTTTATATACCGCGTGAATCTGCGTACATAAATCCTTGAGGCCGATGCGCTCATAACGCGGATGCTTGGCGACAAACTCGGGCAGCACCTTCCATAGCGGATGGTTGCGGTCGTAGTCATCCTTGAACTGCTGCAGCGCGGTAACCAGCGTATTCCAGCGGCCCTTGGTAATGCCGATAGTGAACATGATGAAGAAGGAATACAACCCGCACTTCTCGACAATCACGCCATGCTCGGCAAGATATTTGGTAACAATCGCCGCCGGCATGCCGATTTCATCAGAGAAATCGCCATCCACATCCAGCCCTGGCGTAATGACGGTGGCCTTGATCGGATCCAGCAGATTAAAGCCTTCGGCCAGATTGCCAAAGCCATGCCAGCGTTCGCCTGCCTTGAGCATCCAGGCTTCGCGCTCTTCGATGCCTTCTTCGGAAAGATCATCCGGCCCCCAGACCTTGAACCACCAGTCAATGCCCCATTCTTCATCAACCTTGCGCATGGCGCGGCGAAAATCCAGCGCCTCGGCAATGGATTCTTCAACCAGGGCGGGGCCGCCCGGCGCTTCCATCATCGCCGCTGCCACATCGCACGAGGCGATGATGGAATACTGCGGCGAAGTCGAGGTGTGCATCAGATAAGCCTCATTGAACACATCGCGGTCCAGCTTGTTTTCCAGCGCATCCTGCACGAGGATTTGCGAGGCTTGCGAGAGCCCTGCCAGCAGCTTGTGCGTGGATTGCGTGGAAAAAATCATCGACTCCTTGCAGCGCTGCCGGTCGGCGCCAATGGCGTGGTAGTCGCCATAGAAATCATGGAACGCCGCATGCGGCAGCCAGGCTTCGTCAAAATGCAATGTGTCGATTTTTCCGTCAAGCATCTCCTTGATGTCTTCGACGTTATACATAATGCCGTCATAGGTGCTTTGCGTAATCGTCAGCACCCGCGGCTTGGCGTTCTTGTCGGTGATGAACGGGTTGGCGTCAATCTTTTTCTGGATGCTTTCCCAGAGAAATTCCTCGCGCGGAATCGGCCCGATGATGCCGTAGTTGTTGCGTGTCGGCATCAGGAAGACCGGGATCGCACCGGTCATCATGATGGCGTGCAAAATGGATTTGTGGCAGTTGCGGTCCACCACCACCACATCCCCCGGCGCCACGGTGGAATGCCAGACAATCTTGTTGGAAGTCGACGTGCCGTTGGTGACAAAAAACAAATGATCAGCATTGAAAATCCGCGCCGCATTGCGCTCGGAAGCCGCCACCGGCCCTGTATGGTCAAGCAGTTGGCCCAACTCTTCCACCGCATTGCACACATCCGCGCGCAACATGTTCTCGCCAAAGAATTGGTG
>WOZP01000069.1:0-9465 GCA_011620215.1 Rugosibacter sp. | reverse complement strand
CTTCCACCGCATTGCACACATCCGCGCGCAACATGTTCTCGCCAAAGAATTGGTGAAACATCTGCCCGACTGGGCTTTTCAGAAAAGCGACGCCGCCCGAATGTCCGGGGCAATGCCAGCTATACGAACCATCCGCTGCGTAGTGCACCAGCGCACGAAAGAAAGGTGGCGACAATGAATCCAGATACGCGCGCGCCTCGCGCACCACATGCCGCGCGATGAATTCCGGCGTATCTTCGTACATGTGGATGAAGCCATGCAGTTCGCGCAGGATGTCGTTCGGGATATGCCGGCTGGTGCGCGTCTCGCCATGCAGAAAAATCGGAATCTCGGCGTTCTTGTAGCGAATCTCTTCGACAAAGGCACGCAACTCGGCGATTGTCTCTTCGCCCTCATTGGCGAGCTCCTCATCATCCACCGACAAAATAAAAGCCGAAGCGCGGCTTTGCTGCTGGGCGAATGACGACAAATCGCCATAGCTGGTAACACCCAGCACGTCGATGCCTTCTAGCTTGATCGCCTCCGCCAGGGCACGAATACCCAGCCCCGAGGCATTTTCCGAGCGGAAATCCTCGTCGATAACGATGATGGGGAAATGAAAACGCATGGTCATATCTTCGGCAAGGTCACGCCGACCTGCCCCTGATATTTGCCGCCACGATCCTTATACGATGTTTCACAGACTTCGTCGGACTCAAAAAACAGCACCTGCGCGCAACCTTCACCCGCATAGATTTTGGCCGGCAGCGGCGTGGTGTTGGAAAATTCCAGCGTCACATAACCTTCCCATTCCGGCTCGAACGGGGTGACATTGACGATGATGCCGCAACGCGCGTAGGTTGATTTCCCCAGACAAACAGTCAGCACGTTGCGCGGGATGCGGAAATATTCCATCGTGCGCGCCAGTGCGAATGAATTGGGCGGGATCACGCAATGGTCGCCATCCATTTCGACAAATGAATTCGGATCAAAATTCTTCGGATCGACAATCGTCGAATACACATTGGTGAACACGCGGAATTCACGCGAGCAACGAATATCGTAGCCATAGCTTGACGTGCCGTAGGAAACGATCTTCTGGCCATCGACTTCGCGCACCAGGCTGGGCTCGAAAGGCTCGATCATGCCATGCTGCTCGGCCATGCGGCGTATCCACTTGTCAGGTTTAATGCTCATAGGGATCAATGCTCACTCGGGCTAGATAAGGGAAAATTAAAAAGACAGGTGCGTCAGTATACTTTTTTCTCGGCTTGACTACCTGGCTGAGTGAGGACTGAGCAAAAGCCAAGTGAGGTCAGATGCACCTCAACAGATCTTGAGGACGAAAACTATTTCAGGAAACACTCAAGTCCCGTGCACTTATTATGATTTTTTCACGCATCCACCGATGAGCTGGATCATTATGCGTGCGTTGATGCCAAAAAATATGGAGTTCCAACAGCGGATAATTCGCCGGTAATGGTACGGTGACCAATGGATATTGTGCACAAAGCAGTTGAGCTACCACGTCACTTGTCACCAATAATAGATCGGTACTTGCCAATAACAGGGGCACAGCAAAAAAATGCGCCGTCCGATAAATGGCCTCAAAGGCCGAGCTGCTTGCATGGCTCGCCTCATGATTAACGCCTGTTCGCAAATCAGTCTTCAAGCGCGGGGTTTGATTAAATTCTTTAATGCCCACCTTGTTCCGGGTCAGCGGATGGTTTTTTCTTACCAGCCCAACAGGGGAAAATGTGACGAGCTTGCTCGAATAAATACTGGGCGAAGTGGGCTCAGACAGACCCACGGCAATATCGAGCAAACCTGCACTTAACTGCTGCTGATAAGTTGAGGACTCATAGCCCTGAATGGCAAAGTGAATGTGTGGCGCATCGTCTTGAATCATCTGCGAGAACATCGGCGCCAAAAGATATTCCATCATATCGACCAGGCCGATACGAAAAACCGTGGTGGATTTCTTTGGGTCAAACGTTGTGCCATCTAGTAACCCGGTTAGACGTTCCAACATATCGCGAACAGCTGGGGCTAAAGCCAAGGCCTTGGCTGTGGGCACCATCTCACGGCCGGTGCGGATGAAAAGATCATCGCCAATCTCGCCCCTGAGCCGCGATAACGCATGGCTAGTCGCCGGTTGAGACAAGAAAACACGCTGCGCAGCGCGGGTGACATTACGCTCTGTCATCATGGCATCAAAAACGCGCAGTAAATTAAGATCAAAATTCAATTTATTCATTTTGTGCATTCTACTCATGCTAATTATGCACTTCTAATATATTAGCTGAACTTCTATCATCCGCCCGGTTTTTCGCAGATACACCCACATGCGCAGTTACGCAGTTTCTCGCAGTTTCTTTTTTCGCCACGAATCCATGAAACAATGAAACACACTATCCACGCAGCCCTTCATCAATGCCCGCAACAAGAATACCCGCACCTTAACAGCGAGGATACGACGTGCTAAATCTTGTTCGCATCGCCTTACGGCGTCCTTACACTTTCGTTGTCATGGCGCTGCTGATTTTGATCATTGGTCCGTTGACGGCATTGCGCATGCCAACGGACATTTTTCCTAATATCAAGATTCCAGTCATTGCCGTCGCCTGGCAATACACTGGCTTGCCGCCTGAAGATATGGCAGGGCGCATTGCAACGATTCATCAACGGGTATTGTCAACTACCGTCAATGACATCGAACACATTGAAGCCAACTCATACGCTGGCTTTGCCATCGTCAAGATATTTTTCCAACCAGGCGTTGATATTGCAACAGCGAATGCGCAAATCACTTCTGTATCCCAAACCATTATCAAGCAAATGCCACAAGGCACGACCCCGCCTCTTATTTTGAACTACAACGCGTCGACCGTTCCCATTCTGCAACTCGCACTATCCGGCAAAGGCCTGTCGGAAAAAAATCTGGCAGATTTAGGCATGAATGCCATCCGAACACCGCTAGTCACAGTCGCCGGTGCTGCAGTACCGTATCCCTTTGGTGGTAAAACAAGGCAAGTTCAAATTGATCTGAATCCCGCTGCGCTGCAAGCAAAAGGCATATCCGGTCAAGACGTGGCCGCCGCCTTGGCAGCGCAAAACCTGATCACGCCAGTTGGCACGCAAAAAATTGGCGCCATGGAATACACCTTGCAGCTTAATACTGCGCCATCTGCCATCGAAGATCTTGGCAATCTACCGATCAAATTCGTCAATGGCACAACCATTTACATTCGCGATGTCGCACATGTCAGAGATGGCAATGCCCCACAAACCAACATCGTTCACGTCGATGGTTCGCGCTCGGTATTGATGTCAGTACTCAAAAACGGCGTGACTTCCACCTTGGCGATTGTCGCTGGCATCAAGCAAAAATTGATCGACATCAAGCCCAACCTGCCAGAGAACTTGGAGATTGCACCGATTAACGATCAATCCGTCTTCGTTCGTGCGGCAGTCACTGGTGTTGCTGTTGAAGGGGTTATTGCCGCTGCACTCACCAGCATCATGATTTTGCTTTTTTTAGGCAGTTGGCGCTCGACGATCATTATCGCGATCTCTATCCCGCTCTCTATTCTTGGTGCCATCATGTGTCTTTCCGCCCTCGGCGAGACGCTCAACATCATGACCTTAGGCGGGCTTGCCCTGGCTGTAGGTATTCTGGTGGATGATGCCACGGTAACTATTGAGAACATCAACTGGCATCTTGAGCAAGGCAAGCAGGTTGAAACGGCCATCATGGATGGGGCGGCGCAAATCGTGATGCCAGCTTTTGTTTCGTTGCTCTGCATCTGTATCGTTTTTGTGCCCATGTTTTTCCTCGAAGGCATTGCGCGCTTCCTTTTCGTACCTATGGCCGAAGCAGTCATTTTCGCTATGATTTGCTCCTTCATTCTGTCGCGCACCTTGGTTCCCACTATGGCAAATTATTTGCTGCGCCCCCATGCGCCGCATACGGATGAGCATGGATTGGACAGCGTTTTGCCACCATCATCCAACCCACTGGTGCAATTTCAACGTCGTTTTGAAACCCGCTTTGAACACTTTCGCGAGGGCTATCGCGGATTACTTGACTTGGCACTTCATCATCGCAAGTTGTTCGTTACCGTTTTTCTGGGTTTTGTTGTTGCCTCGTTTTTTCTCACACCATTTCTTGGCCGCAATTTTTTCCCTGCGGTAGACAGCGGGCAGATATTGATGCACGCCCGCGTGCAAGTTGGCACACGGGTTGAAGAAACAGCCAATCAATTCGCGCAAATTCAGGATGAAATCCGGCGCATCATTCCCGCGCATGACATTGATGTCATTGTCGACAACATTGGTGTTCCCGTCAGTAGTATCAACCTGACCTACAACAATACCGGCCTATTAGGCGAGCAAGATGGGGATATTCAAATTGCCCTCAAGGAAGGCCACCAACCCACCGCTGAATACACTAAAGCCTTGCGCGAAAGACTGCCGCACGCCTTCCCTGGCGTAACATTTTCCTTTCCACCCGCAGACATGGTGAGCCAGATTCTAAACTTCGGCTCACCAGCTCCGATTGACCTGCAGATTCGCGGTGGCAAACTCGATGCCAATTTCGATTATGCCAACAAGCTATTGCCAAAAATTCGCGCTATTCCGGGCATTGCCGATGTACGCATTCAGCAATCCCGGCAAAACCCTGTCTTCAATATTGATCTTGATCGAACGCGAGCGCAAGCACTGGGTGTTACCACTCGGGATGTGACCAATAGCCTGGTTGTCAATCTTGCCGGCAGCAGCCAAGTGGCTCCCACCTTCTGGCTCAACCCGAAAAATGGCGTGTCTTATCCCATCGTGATGCAAACGCCACAATATCAGCTGGATTCTTTAACGGCATTGGCCAATGTGCCTATCAACAGCGCAGGTAAAGAAACTCACATTCTGGGTGGCATCACAGCATTCTCTCGCGCCGCCAGCAATGCCTTGATCAGCCAGTATGACATTCAACCTATGGTGCAAATCAATGCCGCCGTCCAAGGGCGTGACCTCGGTGCGGTTGCCGCTGACTTGCGTCGTGTTCTCGCGGATACAGCAAAAGAAGTACCCAAAGGATCAACCGTGGCTTTGCTAGGTCAGGTGCACACTATGGAGAGCGCATTCTCCGGCTTGATTTTCGGCCTTATCGGCGCCATCGTTTTGATTTACTTCCTGATAGTGGTGAATTTTCAATCCTGGCTTGACCCATTTGTCATTATCACGGCGCTGCCTGCTGCCTTGGCGGGCATTATCTGGATGCTATTTACCACCTATACCCCGCTGTCTGTTCCCGCCCTTACCGGCGCCATCATGTGTATGGGGGTTGCCACGGCCAATAGCGTGCTGATTATCAGCTTCGCACGTGAGCGCCTTGACGTGCTGGGGAATGCCACCGCAGCAGCGCTAGAAGCAGGTTTTGTTCGCTTTCGCCCGGTGCTGATGACCGCCCTTGCCATGATTATCGGCATGGCGCCTATGGCCTTGGGTCTTGGCGAAGGTGGCGAGCAAAATGCCCCCCTTGGCCGCGCCGTGATTGGCGGCCTGTTCTTTGCAACCATTGCCACCCTGATGTTTGTTCCTGTTGTTTTTAGCATTGTGCATTCGCGCCACGACAAAAAAACCGTGCCCCTTGCCATCGGAGAATCCCATGCCGTCTGATGTACCTGTTCACTCACCTCGTCACTTGCGCAAAGCTGCCATCTTTCTGCTGGTCATCGCTCTAGCCATTGTCATTATTGGCTTGGTTACACGCTATCTGGATAGTCGCAAACTACGCGAATGGACTAATGCGCAGGCTTTGCACACAGTCGTAGTTAATCCACCGGGCACAGGCAAAAATGCGGCAAGCCTTGATCTGCCTGGCAGGATTGAAGCCTATGCACGCGCGCCCATTTATGCACGGGTCTCCGGTTATCTCAAAAGCTGGAAAGCCGATATTGGCATGCCTGTCAAAACCGGCCAGTTGCTGGCTGAAATCGAGACCCCCGATCTTGACCAACAATTATTGCAGGCCAAGGCTGATCTAGCGAATGCTGAATCCGCCGCCAAGCTCTCTGCCATCACAGCAAAACGCTGGCAGGCCATGTTGGGATCCGATGCGGTATCCCGTCAGGAAGTGGATGAAAAAACAACGGATCTGACCAACAAGCAAGCACTGGTTAAGTCCGCCACGGCCAATGTGGCGCGGTACCAAGCGCTGAAAAGCTTTACCCGTATCCTTGCACCCTTCGATGGCATAGTGACCACCCGCTCAACGGACATCGGCGCACTCATTAACGCTGGTAGCGGTATCGGGCCTGAGCTATTTGTGGTTTCTGATACACGCAAATTACGCATCTATGTCAATGTGCCGCAAAACTACGCCCCATCTATCAAAAAAGGCGGCAAAGCCAAGATCAGCGTGCCAGAGCATCCCGGCAAATTCTACCCGGCAACGATTGAGTCCTACTCCCAAGCCATTAACGCGGCATCCGGCGCCATGTTAGTGCAGCTCGTGGTCAATAACCCCACAGGTGAGCTGCTTCCCGGCGGCTATGCTTTGATCAGCCTGGATTTACCCAACGATAAACCGAGCTTGAGCATCCCTGCCAGCGCCCTGATATTCGATAAAGCGGGCTTGCGCGTTGCCACCGTGGATTCGACCAATAAAACGCTGATCAAACAAATCACCGTTGCACGCGATTTAGGCAATGTGATCGAAATCGCCTCCGGCTTGACCAGTGCAGATCGCGTCATCGAGAGCCCGCCCGACGGTATAGAAAATGGCACTTTGGTGCATGTTGCCGCGCCTGGAAAAGCCGCACCTGCAGCGAAATAAGCCGCCCAATCCTGATAAAGATACCAAACAAGCCATACTTCATTCGCACATGAACACATATCAATTCAGCATAAAACAGTTCTTCGTACTGTTACCACTGCTGGCCGGTTTCCTCGGCGGCTGCTCTTTGGCGCCCCCCCTCCAAACGCCAAAGATTGCACCAGCCGTCGGGGAATTCAAGGAAGAAAAACTCTGGGTTCCGGCACAACCTGCCGATAGCCTGCCGCGTGATGCCTGGTGGACTCTGTATGCCGACAATGAGCTCAACACCCTGCAACAACGCCTGATTGCCAACAGCCCCAACCTTGCCGCAGCCCTTGCCCGCTATCAAAACGCAACCGCTTATAACGAACAGATTCGCGCAGCGCTCTTCCCTACCATAGACGCCAAGGCCAGCGCCCAGCGCAACCGCCAATCGGAACAACGCCCTTTGCGCGTACTGGGGCCCAATTCACCGGATATTTATGAAGACTATTCTTTGAGCCTGGGCTTAACCTATGAGTTGGATTTATGGGGACGAGTACGCAATCAGGTCGCCTCTGCCTCTGCCAGCGAAAAAGCCGCGCAGGCCGATCTGGAATCGGCACGGCTGAGCCTGCAAGCGCAACTGGCTGATTATTACCTCAGCTTGCGTGGACTGGATGACGAAAACAGCTTGTTAAATGATACCGTCAATGCCTATGCCAAGGCGCTGGAGATGACGCGTGCCCGCCATGCGGGCGGCATTGCCTCCGGGCTGGACGTTGCTCGGGGAGAAACCCAGTTTGAGTCAGCCCGCTCACAAGCCAGCCAAACCCTGGCCGCGCGTGCCTTGATTGAACACGCCATTGCCGCCCTCATCGGCGAACCCGCCTCAACCTTCGCCATCCCCCCCCAGCGTGTTCAGCTTAAATTACCCAACATCCCCGCTGGTATGCCCTCTACGTTGTTGCAACGCCGCCCTGACATTGCTGCCGCCCAGCGCCGCATTGAAGCCGCTAATGCCGATATTGGCACTGCCCGTGCGAGTTACTTTCCTTCGATCATGTTAGGTGCCGTCTTTGGCTACCAAACCAGTCAGGCGGGTAACCTCATCACCACCCCGAATCGCTTTTGGTCGCTTGGGCCCTCCTTGTTGCTCAATTTGTTTGATGCCGGCCAGCGCCAAGCCAAAGTCGCACAATCCGTAGCCATCCTGGACGAATTAGCCGCGCAATATCGCAGCGTCGCGCTGGGCGCTTTTCAGCAAGTGGAAGACAGCCTGGCCCAGTTGCAGCATTACCACACCGCCCTGGAAGCAGAACAAGCCGCAGCGGCTGCCGCAGAACGCTCGCTGGACTTTGCCAACACCCGCTACCGCGAAGGCGCCATTAGTTATCTTGAAGTCGTCAGCTCGCAAACCGCCACGCTGCAAGCCCAACGCAACGCATTGGCCATCAACACCCGCCAGTTGCGCACAAGCGTGCAGCTGATCCGCGCCTTAGGCGGGGGCTGGATTATGACGACCGATGATAAAAAGGGCGACAAGAATCAAAACCCAGCGCAAAATGACGGCGGCGTCGCTCTGCTTGCGCCGCAAAAGGCTATTGCTACGGAAGCTACCAGCGCAACTGCGACCACGATCTCAAGCGCTGCCGCCAGCCAATAAACCCAAGTTCAGCACAAGATTTCCGCCAGCGCCGCCACACCCACGGCGGGTGCATCGCGGCGTATGCCAAGCAATGGAATATCGCCACTATGCGAGCGCAAGGACGCTAGCGTTTCATCTAAGGAAACGGATGCATCGAGCGACTCATTGACTACGATCACCGTAACTCCAACGCCAGCGTTTTGCTTGCCTTGCGCAACCCTTGAGTCGCTTTCAGGAATTTTTTTCAATGCTTCCAGCGCCGTCAGCGTATGGCTCAAGCTGCCCAAATAACTACCTGCGACCAGAATACACGGCAGGCTGCTGGACGCAATCCAGTCGCGCACGGTGTGCTGCGCATCGAGCGGCACCATCACGCCGCCGACGCCTTCGACGAGTGTGACGTGAAAATCGGCGCTGGCGTTTTCTGTATGTCCGGCATGCCGCTGCGCGGGCAGGCAA
Source organism: Rugosibacter sp. (assembly GCA_011620215.1). Classification (GTDB taxonomy): domain Bacteria; phylum Pseudomonadota; class Gammaproteobacteria; order Burkholderiales; family Rhodocyclaceae; genus Rugosibacter. Next base: position 583 of record WOZP01000069.1, on the reverse strand, counting down.
CGGCGGGTAAAGCCGACCAATGCGTCAAAATCAATCGACCTGCCCTCGCGCGCGGCGGCCATATCGGGCGAAAGTGGTGCGGCAAAGCGCCAGGGTGCAATCTCGTCCAGCGCTGCCGCATCGATGGTGCGTCCCATTGCGGCCAGTAACTGCCCCGCATCACTCGCAGCTGCCGTAGTCGGATCAAAGCCCGACAACACCGGCTTGAAAGCCCGCACCATGCGCCCGGCAGCGCGCCAATGTTGCAGCAAGGCACAGGTCACCCAGGTCTTGCCGATGTCCGTGCCGGTGCCGGTGATAAAAAAAGTGTTCACATTGATAGCCCGCCAAAGAAAAAACGCAACCAACGAATCGTTTTAGTCCCGATCCTTCTTGATTCTCGCTGGAACTCCGGCGACCACCGCATAGGCCGGCACGTCCTCACGCACGACCGCACCGGCGGCGACCACGGCGCCGTCGCCGATGTTAACCCCGGCAAGGATCACGCAATTCGCACCGAGCCAGACATCGCGGCCGATGCAGATCGGCTTCGCATCCACCGGCTGCGAGCGGATCGTCGCACTGCGGGCGTACTGGTGCTGGT
>WOZP01000207.1 GCA_011620215.1 Rugosibacter sp. | reverse complement strand
TTTCACGGTCGACCGTGATGAAGGCATTCAGCGCCGGGTTCAGGCGCTCGATGCGATTCAGAAACAGCGTGGCAAGTTCAACCGCAGAAATCTTTCTCTGTGCCAGTGCGGCAGACAATTCTTTCAGGCTGGCGTTGATCATTCAATGACTTTCGGGACTAAATAAAGACCGCCTTCAACTTCTGGCGCTATTGCCTGAAAATCAGCACGGCGATCTGTTTCGGTTATGAAGTCAGGGCGCAGACGTTGCACTACATCCACAGCATGCGCCATCGGCTCGATGCCCGTGGTATCCACAGCCTGCAAGCGCGCAATAAAGCCGAGAATATCGTTTAGCTGATCCTGCGTAGCAACAGATTCAGCCGCAGAAAGCTCAATTCGGGCGAGTCGTGCGATACGGCCGACACCTTCTTGATTCAATGACATAATGGCGATAGTTAAGATTTAAATTTAAGAATTGAGCAAGGTCACTCAGTTAAGCCCGGCGTCAAGTTGAGGTATTATAAGCGCCTTCTTTTTCGCCTTTGCCTGTTTCGGTTTCGATTTGGGCAAGGCACTTAGTCAGGACCACTATGTTTAGCTTCTTGCGCTCCTATTTTTCTAATGACTTGGCCATCGATTTAGGCACAGCTAACACGCTAATTTACGCGCGTGGCAGAGGCGTTGTGCTCGACGAACCCTCGGTTGTTGCTATTCGCATCGAAGGTGGCCCTAACGCTAAAAAAACTATCCAAGCCGTCGGCCACGAGGCCAAGCTGATGCTTGGTCGCAACCCGAAAGAGCTATCGGTCATTCGGCCGCTAAAAGATGGCGTGATTGCAGATTTCACCGTGACTGAGCAAATGCTCAAGCAGTTTATCCGCCGCGTGCATGAATCGCGGCTGCTCTCACCTTCTCCCCGCATCATCATTTGTGTGCCTTCTGGTTCAACGCAGGTAGAGCGCCGTGCGATTCGCGAATCCGCGCTAGGCGCTGGCGCATCCCAAGTGTATTTGATCGAAGAGCCCATGGCGGCTGCGCTAGGCGCAGGCTTGCCGGTGACAGACGCGACCGGCTCTATGGTAGTGGATATCGGTGGCGGAACCACGGAAGTAGGCGTCATTTCCCTGGGCGGCATGGTTTATGCCAATTCGGTGCGTGTCGGCGGGGATAAATTTGATGAATCAATCATCTCTTACATTAACCGCAACTATGGCATGCAGATTGGTGAAAATACGGCAGAACACATCAAGAAAACCATAGGCTCTGCGTTCCCAGGCAGCGAAGTCAAGGAAATGGAAGTCTCAGGCATCAATCGCGCCGAAGGTATTCCACGCAAATTCACAATTTCTTCTAACGAAATCCTCGAAGCGTTGACTGAACCACTGAATCAAGTGGTCAGAGCCGTCAAAGATGCATTGGAAAGAACGCCGCCAGAGCTTGGCTCTGACATCGCCGAGCGTGGCATGGTGCTCACCGGTGGCGGTGCGCTGTTGAAAGACCTGGACCGCTTGCTGGCGGAAGAAACCGGGCTGCCAGTTATCGTGGCCGATGATCCGCTGACGTGCGTCGCTCGCGGTTCAGGACTGGCATTAGAAAAGATGGACAAACTCGGTAGTATTTTTGCCACTGAATAAGTCGCTTTCCGTATAGCTTGTTTCACGGTGCACTACTTGGTGCACTCGATTATTTATTTCCGGGAACACCACCTGCCTGATGTCCGCAATTGGCCACGAGCCGCCACCATTTTTCAATAGGGGTCCGGCACCGCTTGTGCGGCTATTGTTTTTCGTCGCGGCGTCTATCGTTCTTATGGTAGCGGATTTGCGCTTTCACACGCTGGAATGGACACGCCTCACCGTAGCAACCCTCGTCTGGCCGATTCAACGTACGGCCTGGTTGCCCATTAAAGCAGCAGATAATATCGGGCACTACTTCATTCGGCAGTCCGATCTGCAAGCAGAAAATGAGTCTTTGCAGCAGGAACGCATGAAGGCCGCCAAGCTACTGCTGCGACAGCGGCATCTGGAAGACGAAAATCAGCGTTTGCGGGTTTTGCTCGATATGAAAATGCGCCAATCGATCAATGGACAGATAGCCGAGATTATTTATGCCGCACGTGACCCGTTTTCGCGCCATGTCATTATCGACAAGGGGTTGCAGCAAGGCATACAAGCAGGCCAGGTTATCGTGGATGAGCATGGCGTCATGGGGCAGGTGATACGTAGCTTTGCGCGCACAGCAGAAGTGTCATTATTGACGGACAAACGACAGGCTATCCCTGTCCAGGTGCAGCGCAATGGTTTGCGATCCGTACTCTTCGGTGCGGGGAATGGTCGCCTAGAACTACGGTTTTTGAGTACCGATGCCGATGTTCAGGTGGGTGATATTTTGGTGACATCAGGCCTTGATGGTATTTATCTCGCAGGGTTGCCTGTGGCGAAAGTGACCAAGATTGATCACGACAATACTTATATTTTCGCCCGTATTACCTGTGATCCGGTGGCGGGAATTGAGCATCACGGCCTAGTGCTGGTGCTTGATTCGCGTACACCGCTGCCGTTGCCGCCGATCGAAGACCTCTCGCCTGAAAAATCGAAACACGGCAGAAAGGAGAAAAGATGATGGAGTCACCGCATTCCATGCGCCGCATCCTTTTGCCTGCCAAAACCTGGTTTATTGTGATGACCTTATGTGCGGCTTTGCTGCTGAACATGGTTCCTTTTGGCTATTTTCTGGGCATTCCTGACTGGATCGCCCTGGTGCTGGTTTTTTGGTGTTTGCATCAGCCTTTGAAGGTGGGCATGAGTGCAGGATTCATTCTTGGGTTGCTGATGGATGTGGTCGATGCGAGCGTGATGGGGCAACATGCCTTGGCATATGTGTTTCTCGCCTATGCGGCGGCTGCGTTATCGCGGCGTGTGTTGTGGTTTCCGTTGTGGCAACAGGCATTGCATGTTCTATTGCTCTGCTTGGGTGGGCAACTTATCATGTTGTTCGCCCGGATGTTGAGTGGTGCTGATTTTCCTGGGCTTAGTTGGTTTTTTTCCAGCTTCACGGGCGCGCTGCTTTGGTATCCGCTGACTTATTTATTACTTGCACCCCAGTTTCAGCCACAAGAAAAAGATTTTCATCGGCCAATTTAATTTGTGATGAAAATTATTCACGATGATAATGCGCTAGGTAAATTTCATTCGCGTCTGGCAGTCGCTGGTGGTTTTGTTTTGCTCTGTTTTGTTTTGCTTGTGTTGCGCTTTGCCTGGCTGCAAATTATTCAATATGGGTATTACCAAACGCGGGCAGAAGACAACCGTATTTCTTTGGTGCCTATTACGCCCAGCCGTGGCTTGATCGTTGATCGCAATAATGTGCAACTGGCAAACAACTATTCGGCGTACACGCTGGAAATTACACCTGCCCAGATTGATCATCTTGAGCGCACGATTGATGATTTGGCGACTGTGATCGATATTCAGCCTAAAGATCGAAAGCGGTTTAAGAAGTTGCTGGAAGAGAGCAAGAATTTTGAGTCTTTGCCCATTCGTTCACGTTTGACGGATGAAGAGGTTGCAAAATTTGTTGCCCAACGCTATCGGTTTCCCGGTGTGGATGTCAAAGCGCGGCTATTTCGCCATTATCCTAAAGGGGCTTTTGCTTCCAGTACGCTGGGCTACATCGGGCGCATTACAGATCGTGATCTGGATAAAATCGAAGCCATTGATCAAGAAGCAAATTACCGGGGTACTGACCACTTTGGCAAAACCGGGCTGGAGCAGCATTATGAATTCGAGCTGCATGGTACAACTGGTTTTGAGCAAGTAGAAGTGGATGCGGGCGGCCGCGCGGTGCGTACGCTGGCACGGACAGCGCCTGTGCCAGGGAACAATTTGACCCTCACGCTGGATGCGGAATTGCAGAGTATTGCAGAGCAAGCATTTGGTGATAGAAAAGGTGCACTGGTGGCGATAGAGCCTTCAACTGGTGGTGTTCTGGCGTTGGTTTCCATGCCCAATTACGATCCGAATTTGTTTGTCGACGGTATTGATACACAAAGCTGGAAGGATCTGAATGAGTCACCCGACAAACCCATGGTGAATCGGGCGCTTAATGGGGCCTACCCACCCGGATCAACCTTTAAGCCTTTCATGGCGCTGGCCGCGCTCACCTATGGCAAACGTACCGCACAGCAAACTATTTTTGATCCGGGCTTTTATACTTTTGGCAGCCACACGTTTCGTGATGATAAAAAGGGTGGCCATGGCACGGTAGACATGTATAAGTCCATTGTCGAATCGTGCGACACCTATTACTACATGCTGGCCAATGACTTGGGTATTGATAATATTGCGCGGTTTATGGCCAAATTCGGATTCGGCAGCGTCACAGGCATTGATATCGACGGGGAATCAAAAGGCATTTTGCCCTCGACCGATTGGAAGAAAAAACGTTTCAAAAATCCCGCACAACAGAAATGGTATGCCGGTGAAACCATTTCTATCGGCATCGGCCAAGGCTATAACGCTTACACGCCCATCCAGCTTGCACAAGCGGTCGCGACACTGGCCAACAATGGTGTTATGTTTCGTCCGCATCTGGTCAAATTTATTACTGATAGCCGTACTGGTGAGCATAAGTTAATTGAGTCGCAACCAGTGAAAAAAATTGATTTGAACCCTGAGCATATCGAAGTGATCAAGCAGGCAATGATCGGTGTCAATAAGGAGGGTACTGGTGCACGTGCGTTTGCGGGTGCGGAATATGTGTCTGCGGGCAAGACTGGTACGGCTCAGGTTTTCTCACTCAAAGGCGCAGACTACAAACATCATTCCATCAAGCAGGAGTTGCGCGATCATGCTTTGTTCATCGCTTTTGCGCCAGCGAATGCGCCAAAAATTGCGCTGGCTGTGCTGGTCGAAAATGGGGGCTTTGGCGCCCAGGCTGCTGCACCTATTGCGCGGCAGATATTTGATTACTATCTTTTAGGCAAACGGCCAAAAGCGCCTGCGGCTGTTGATGAAGCCGCAGTCGAGAGAGATGACGAATGAAGCAAGCCCTTCCTCTTGTTGTACGTGCTTGGTGGCAACGATTGATCTCCCCGCTGGATTTACCGCTGCTAGGCATCTGCGGATTGCTTTTGTTACTCGCGGTAGGCGTTATGGGGAGCGCCTCGCCCGAACGCATCGGCTCGCAATTGACAAATATGGCGCTGGCATTGGTCATCATGCGAGTGGTGGCTGGGCTATCGCCCCAACGATTAGCCAGCGTGGCTGTGCCGGTTTATCTAGTTGGCATTGGTTTGCTGATTGGTGTGGCCTTGTTCGGTGACATCTCCAAAGGTGCCCGGCGTTGGCTGAATTTAGGGTTCATGCGCGTGCAACCGTCCGAAATCATGAAAATTGCCATGCCTCTGCTACTCGCCTGGTTTTTTCATCAGCGCACAACGCGTCTGCGGTTGGTTGATTTCTTTATTGCGGCTCTGCTGCTGCTGGTACCTGTGGGCTTGATTATGCGGCAGCCGGATTTGGGCACGGCTTTGTTGGTTTTGGCGGCCGGGTTTTATGTGATTTTCTTTGCTGGTCTGTCATGGAAAATTCTTGCAGGCATGGCGCTTACCGCGCTGGCCGCAGCACCTGTGGCCTGGAGTTTTTTGCATGACTATCAACGCAATCGCATCTTGACACTGCTCGATCCAGAAAAAGATCCGCTCGGCAAGGGTTTCCACATTATTCAATCCACTATCGCAATCGGCTCGGGGGGCATATTCGGCAAGGGTTGGCGAGAAGGAACGCAAGCGCAACTTGAATTCATACCCGAGCACCATACGGATTTTATCTTCGCTGTTTTTGCCGAGGAATTTGGCCTTGTGGGGAATGTTGTGCTCCTGACTCTGTACGGCATGTTGATTGGCCGCGGGTTCGTGATCGCGGCGCAAGCAACATCGCTTTTTGGGCGTCTGCTGGCTGGGTCGATCACGATGATTTTTTTCACTTATGTGTTTGTTAATATCGGCATGGTATCCGGTCTTTTGCCGGTGGTTGGTGTGCCGCTGCCGCTAGTGAGTTACGGTGGCACTTCGCTGGTGACACTATTTATTGGTATTGGTATGTTGATGTCAATCCATAAAAGCCGCATGCTGGTACAAAAATGAAACGAATATTTTTTCTCGCGCTGTGGCCATTGTTTCTCGCCGCTTGTGGTTCGCAACCTCCCAGGCCTGTGATTGATCATAGTGCAAACAAGATTCCTACCGTCCGAAAAGGGGACTCGCTTCGCGGCGTATTGCCAGCGCCGACTTTTAAAACCAAGGCTCCAGAAGAGCCGCCTGGCGATGGGTCCCAAAGGCCTGGCGGCTATTACAAGGATGATGGTCCGGGTGATAACCCACCTGAAAATATTGATGCCATACCTGATGCCGTACCGCGTGATGAACCTCTGAACCGGTTTGCCAATAACAAATATTCTGTATTCGGCAAAGACTATGTGCCGCTTGATGAACGCACTCCCTACAAAGAAACGGGTATCGCGAGTTGGTATGGCCGTAAATTTCATGGCCAGAAAACTTCTAGCGGCGAGATTTACGATATGTATGGCATGACAGCCGCCCACCCCACGTTGCCGATTCCTTCGTATGTGCGAGTGACTAATCAACACAATGGAAAATCCGTAGTTCTGCGCGTCAATGATCGAGGTCCATTCCACACGGACCGCATGATTGATCTTTCTTGGGTGGCAGCATATAAGCTAGGCTACCTTGAACAAGGCAGCACGCAGGTTGAGGTGGAAAGCATTTTGTCTGGCAGTCGGTCGAGTACGCAGCCGATAATTCTTGGCGGATCGTCGAATGCCGTATCCACTTCGCTACCCGAAGTGAGTCGACTGCAAGGACATTTCATTCAAGTCGGTGCCTTTGGCAATCGTGATAACGCTGAAGCGCTAAGGGTTAGATTGGCAAGAGAATTAGGCTCGCTAGGGGATAAGCTGGTAATTGACAGCACCGGTGGCTCTTTTCGTGTGCAGTTAGGACCGTGGGCGGATTCTGCTGCTGCAGAACAAGCGAGAAATCAAGTGCGCGAGAGCTTCGGCTTGGCCGCGATTATTGTTCAGCGGTAGCGCAAGAAAAATCCATGAGCATTGAAAATATTGCTTTGCAGCATACTGAAAAGCCTGACATTTTTTACATAAATTTGTAAAAAAACCGGGCGCAAGGCCTTGTCTTAAGGCGCTTGATCATGTTAACCTGCAGCTAGTCTTCTACAAGTGTATGGCGTAAGTTGTGTCGCAGCGGCAATGGCGGGTAGTTTTTTATTGGCGTTTTTACGTTGTGCTGCGAGTGCCAAAAAATTTATAAAGATGTAAAAAAAACATAAACCAAAAAACAGGGGGAGTAGTTTGTCGTTTCTTGACTCTGATCTGATATGAGAACCGCTTATTCAGTGTTCGCTTACCATCCGAATTAGTGTGGCCGCGAGTAGATTTCATCGTGAGTTGCCTGAGTCGATTTTTTTATCTGAATCATTTATCAACCAAACAAACCGTCTATGAAAATCAAAACCTCTACGATTAGCCTGGCATGTGCTGCACTGCTTGTCGGCTTGAGTGGCTGCAGCAGCGAAGCGGATCTCACCGCAGTGCAAGCCGAGCGCGCCAAACCCATACAGCGCAGCGATATCATGCAGGCCATGGCAACGCATGGTACTCACGTCGCCGTGGGCACGCAAAGCGGCGCGGTAATTACCTCTGTTGACTCAGGTAAAACCTGGACTCGCCAAGAGCTCGATAAACCGTTCCTGGCCTCCATCATTGACATGGCGTCTTGTCCCGATGGGAGTTTTCTCGGCCTTGATTTTTATGGTCGCGTCTGGAGTAGTGATGTTAACGGCCAAAAATGGGTTGCGCATAAACTCGAAGCCCCCCAAACGGGCTTAACCATTTCCTGCGACAAGTCTGGCACATGGTGGGTTGCGGGCACTTATGCCACTATTGCCAAAAGCAGCGACCAGGGGAAAACATGGCGTGTCATTGATAACCAACAGGATGCACAAATTACCACTTTGCGTTGGGTCAATGAAAATCGCGCGATTGCGATGGGTGAATTTGGTCTTGTGCTAAGAACAGACGACGGTGGTGAAACCTGGCAGAAGCTAACTCCGGTATCCGAAGACTTTTATGCTTACGATGTTTTGTTCATTGACGAGAACACCGCTTGGGTTTCAGGTGTTGCAGGTCAGATGCGGCTAACCAGGGATGGTGGTAAAACCTGGGAGCTCAAGGAAAGCAAAGCAGGCGCTCCACTGTATCGATTGTTCCTGCATAAAGGCACACCCTATGGCGTTGGCGCTCGCGGTACGGTAGCGCGGCTGGAAGGCGAAGTTTGGCAGCCAGTCACCTACCCCGATGCGATTCCTGTGTTTCTGGGTAGCGGCGCGTCACTTGAAGGAAGTGACAATCTCCTGATTGGCGGTCCGGCTGGATTGCTGCGTCCTGTGCTACTGAAGTGATCATCACTAATTAATCAACAAAGTAATTAACCGGAGTCACCAAAGATTATGGTTACACGAGCGTTCGTAGGTTTCCGCGACAAAATGACCCATTTCCTTCATCGCGGCGAGGACTGGCTGTTTGCCAACCCGAAAATTGTTCTTGCAATCGTCGGGATTATTACGGTAGCGTTTGCCTGGCAAGTGCCGAAATTGCAGATTTTCAGTGACTTTAATGATCTGCTGCCACAAAAGCATCCCTATATCCAAGTGTACAATCGGATGAAAGAGAACTTTGGTGGCGCTAATTCCGTCATCATGGCCATTGAGGTTGAAAAAGGCACCATTTTTAACGAGCAAACACTGGCCTTGATTCACAAGGCGACACAAGGCGTTGATAACCTGCCTAGCGTTAATCACAATTTGGTTAGCTCACTTGCTCATCGCACGGTGCGTAAAGTGTCGCTTTCCCCTGAAGGTGGGTTCGTTTCCGAACTTTACTATGATAGCCAAGAGCCAAAATACACACCAGAGCGCCTAGCTAAATTACAGGCGGATATTCTGGCTGACCCAGCGGTGTATGGTCTTTTAGTCTCGCCTGACCTCAAAGCTGCGCTAATCCGCGGCCAGCTTAACGAAGGGAATGTTGATTACCCCAAGTTTTTCAATGAGCTAAAAAAACTGCGTGATTCGTTGGCGAGCCCTGGGCATAAGGTTTATGTCACAGGTAACCCGGTACTTACAGCCTGGGTATACACCTATTTGCCGGAGATGGTTTCAATTCTTGCCTGGACGGCAGTTTTGTTGGCCACGTTATTGATTCTTTATTATCGCCGACTGTATGGGATTGCACTGCCGATATTGGGCATTGCGCTTTCCTCGCTGTGGGGGTTAGGTTTCATGGCGGCAATGGGCATCAATCTTGAGCCCTTGAGTTTGCCGATTCCATTCTTGATTGCCGCTCGTGCCATGTCGCACGGCACACAGCTCGTTTCGCGATACTACGAAGAGCTTGATGTGCATAAAAATGCAGCTCTTTCCGCACGTAAAACATTGGAAGCGCTGTTCCGTCCTGGCTCATTGGCGATTATTGTGGACGCCATCGGGATTACCGTACTGATGCTCGGTACAGCGCCGTTTAACACCAAGCTGGGTGCGGCGGCTGGCTTCTGGGGCTTCTCGGTTATTTTCACCGTGCATTTCATGATTCCGCTGGCTTTGAGCGTATTGCCGCAACCCAAGAAAACCATGAATGGTAATGTGGCGATCCGTGATGCTCTAGGCGCATTCATGCGTTACACGGGTGGCACCACCACCGGCGCACGTGTGATTCTGCTGATAACCTTCTTGCTTATGGCAGGGTCTTTCACCCTTATCCATCACGTCCAGATTGGTGAATCCGAGCCCGGTTCACCGCTCTTGGCCCGTGATCACGACTTCAATTTGTCGACCAAGGCAATTAACGAGCGCTTCCCTGGTTCAGAAGAACTCAACATCATCATCCGTAGTGATGAGACTGGAGGCATTAAAAAACCTGAAATCATGGCTGCTATTAAGCGTTTTCAAGCGTATATGATGACAGATCCTGCGGTTGGTGGCACGCGCGCCCTGCCCTTGATTGTGGGCGTGTTTAACCGACTCACTCACAGTGATGATCCGCGTTGGATGCAAACACCATCGACTGCAGCAGAGACCGGTGGTTTGATGTTTGCGTATATGGCTTCAAGCCCTATTCCTGGCGCGTTAAAAGAGTTCATTACGCCGGAAGATACCGAAGCTAATCTTGTCTTTTATTACAAAGATCACCAGGCTACAACCATCACTCGTGCCACGGCCATGGCGCTCGAAGGCAAGAAGATGATCGAAGCCGAAGTGCCGGGTGTGCATGTGGAGCTTGCGGGTGGCATCATTGGGGTAAACGCAGCCGGTAACCAGGCGTTGCACCGTGACCACATGATTATTATCCCCGCCGTGTTGCTGTTGTCTTTCTTGCTGGTTGCTGTGTATTACCAGTCGCTGCACGCTGGCTGGCTGATGATCTTCCCCATGTTGTTTGCTACTGCCATGACCTATGCCTATATGGGCTGGAAAAATATTGGCATCAACGTGAATACGGTGCCAGTAATTACTGTGGGCGTTGGGGTAGGTATCGATTACGCGGTGTATTTCATGGATCGTATTCGTGAGGAATTCGCCCATTCACGCGATATTCACAAAGCCGTGATCAACGCTGTGGCCACCACCGGTTATGCGGTGAGCTTTACGGCCACCACGCTCATTGCGGGCGTGATTCTGTGGATCTTCATGTCGCATCTGCGCTTTCAGTCAGATACCGCCATGCTGCTCTCGTTCATGCTGATTGTGAATGCTATTGCAGCCATGTTTATTGTTCCTGCCTGGTGTGTTGTGTTTAAACCGCATTTCGTTACAGCTACTGAAGTTGATGCGGATGGCGTGATTCAAGAAAAAGTTTAAAAAAGTTTAAAAAAGAAAATTCTGCCAACGCCAACATAACAAATATTGGCGTTGGCAGAAAAATAAAAAAGCAGGTGGAGTCGTAAGTTATTTTCCGCAGGATTTGGCGGCGTTAAGTGGTTTTGCCAGCAGTATGTTGGTAGAGCACAGGCTGGCGAGGTATTTAATAACTTATAGGGGGGTAAGCAATGCACAGGCACAAACGGAATAATAACTTTCGCA
>WOZP01000127.1 GCA_011620215.1 Rugosibacter sp. | reverse complement strand
TGTCGAGAATTTCCTTGGTCACATCGCGCAGGCTGGAAAACAGCGCCGCTTCGTTCGGCAACAGCGTGCCTTGATCTTCGATAAAGTCGCCCAAATGCGAATCGTCATCGTCGCCAATCGGCGTTTCCATGGAAATAGGCTCTTTGGAAATTTTCAGAATCTTGCGAATCTTATCCTCGGGCATTTCCATTTTTTCTGCCAACACTGCAGGCAGCGGCTCCTGGCCTGTCTCTTGCAATATCTGGCGGCTGATGCGATTCATCTTGTTGATGGTCTCGATCATATGCACCGGAATGCGGATAGTGCGCGCCTGATCAGCAATTGAGCGGGTAATGGCTTGCCGAATCCACCACGTAGCATAGGTTGAAAACTTGTAGCCACGGCGATATTCAAATTTATCCACGGCCTTCATCAAGCCAATGTTGCCTTCTTGAATCAGGTCCAGGAACTGCAAGCCACGATTGGTGTATTTTTTGGCAATCGAGATCACCAGCCGCAAATTGGCTTCGGTCATTTCGCGCTTGGCACGACGGGCCTTGGCTTCGCCGGTGGACATCTGCTTGTTGATGTCCTTGAGCTCTTTGAGTGGGATACCTGTCTGGCTTTGCAGCTCAATCAAGCTATGCTGCTCATCTACCACATTAGGCGCATTGCGAATGAGCAGAGCCGCATAGGGTTTACCTGACTGGATCTCTCTTTTGACCCAATCCGTATCCACTTCATTGCCAGGAAATGACTTAATGAAATGTTGCCTCGGCATATTCGATTTATCGACACAAAAATGCAGAATTTTCCGCTCATGGCTGCGCACGGAGTCAACGATGCTGCGCACAGAACCACACAGCTTTTCAATTGTTTTGGCAGTGAAACGGATGTTCAAAAGCTCATCTGCAATCTGCTTCTTGAGGCGAAGATAACTTTTATCTTCGGAACCTTTTTTGGAGAGTGTCTGCTGTAATTTTCCGTAAAGGGCGTGGATGAGCGAGAAACGCTCTAATGCTTCTTGCTTGAGCTTGAGCAATGAAGCAGACACTTGCGCACTGCCGTCGTCTCCATCAGCAAAATCCTCTTCAATGTCCTCTTCTGCGGCTGCGGCCTCCAGCTCTTCGTCCGACGCATTGGGATCAATCAGCCCATCAATGAGCTCATCGATGCGCATCTCATCGCGCGCGACACGAGCGGCCATGTCGAGCATGGCAGCAATGGTGGTGGGACAGGCGGAAATAGCCATCACCATGTGCTTTAAGCCATCCTCAATGCGCTTGGCAATTTCAATTTCGCTCTCACGTGTAAGCAACCCGACCGACCCCATTTCACGCATATACATGCGCACGGGGTCTGTTGTGCGGCCAAATTCCGAATCAACCGTCGACAAGGCTTGCTCGGCTTGCTCTTCCACTTCTTCGGCATCAACCGGTGCAGGCGAAGTTTGATTCAGCAGCATGTCTTCGACAGCGGGGGCTTCATCAAACACCTGTATCGACATATCAGCAAAAGTAGCGATAATCGATTCGATCTGCTCTGCATCAACCAACTCGTCCGGCAGATGATCGTTAATTTCAGCATACGTCAAATAGCCACGCTCCTTGCCCAAAGCAATCAGGGTCTTGAGCCGGCTGCGCTTGGCATCCATATCCAGAGGTGCGGCTTCTGGCGCGATGATCAATTTCTCTTTGCTCTTGCGGCCACGGCCTTTGGCAGTCACTTCGACCGCCACAGGCTTTGCTGGTTCGGCCACAGGCGCTTCAGGAGCAGCAGTCCTGGCCTTTTTTTCTTTAGCGACAGGAATCTTTTGCTCGACCATTGCGCTGGCAGCTTTTGATTTGCTTGGTGTCGTGGTGATTTTGTTCGGCATGATAATCCTCGGCGGAGACGCAAGAACGGCGCAGTAAGAATTTACAGCTACTGTGTAAGACCTTGGGCACTGAGAGTAAATAGTTCAACGCATCATAAAACAACAGTGAAAGCGCTGGGTAACCAATAATTATATCAGAGTGGGGTATCTACCGCAGCAAATGAAACGTTACGTTTTTTTGCCAGCAGATACGTCAGTCGCTGGCGCTCTTCCAAATTAAGCCCCTGCCGCGCCTGTGCCGTAAGTTTTTCAATTTCAGCAGTAAGTTGGGCATGCTGCAAATGGATAATCGCGTCATTGAAAACCGCCTCAAGTGCAGCTAGGTCAATCTCCTCTTCGCTGGTTGTCGCCAACGACGAAACCAGTGGCTCATATGCTGTTCCGCGGAAAAATTCAATCATGACGCCAAAGCCTGTGGCTACCAGCTCGCCATGCGCAATTGCCTGGGCAATGGCATGCAATGCCGCGCCTGCCGGTTGCTCACGATCGATCAAATCCAGTGGCAACTGCGCTGCCCATATGGGTTTATGCAACACAATTTTCAGCAACTTGTGCTCAATGGTCGAGGGTACCGGGCGCTGCTTCATTTGCGCCGGCGCATACCGACTACGAGTGAGCGACTTTAGCTCACACTGGGCTTCCACCTCGGTTTGCGACACTTGCGCGCGGGCGGCAATCTCTTTGACGATTTGGATTCTTAAAATAGGTGCTGCGATTTTTTGCAGCAAAGGCTTTGCCTCATGCACTAGTTTTGCCCGATTTTCTGCGCTCACCGGCGGATTTTGCTTGGTTAGTTCGCGTACCAGAAACTCGGATAAACGGGTGGCATTGCGCGTGTGATGAACGAAGGCTTCTTTGCCGTGCGCGCGGATAAATTCGTCCGGATCCTGGTTGCCCGGCATTTGCAATATCTCAACTGTTTTATTATCCGCCAGATGCGCCAGGCTCACCTCCATCGCACGCCAGGCAGCACGGTCTCCGGCGCTATCCCGATCGAAACAAAAAACAACACGGCTTGCCAGCTTCAACAGTTTTTGTACGTTGGCATCGGTTGCTGCTGTGCCCAGCGTGGCAACCACATTGCCGACACCATGTTGCGCCAGGCCCACGACATCCATATAGCCTTCAACCACCAGAACAGTATCTTCTTCCTGGATCGCTTTTCGAGCCTGAGGCAAGCCATATAGCTCGCGGCCTTTTTCAAACAGCGGAGTCTCGGGCGAATTGAGATACTTCGGTTCCCCTTCGCCGAGCACGCGCCCGCCAAAGCCAATGACATTGCCGCGTTGGTCAAGAATCGGAAACATTACCCGATCACGAAACCGATCATAGCGGCGCCCCTGATCATTGCTAATTACCAAACCGCACTCAATCAGTGCGTTATCGTTGTATTCAGGAAAAGCCTGCTGCAATCCTTGCCACCCATCGGGAGCATAGCCAAGGCCAAATTTAGCGGCTATCTCGCCAGTCAGCCCTCGGGCACGGAAATAATCAACGGCTTTGGAAGAAATCTTGAGCTGTTCGCGATAAAAGTGCATCGCTCGTGCCATTAATTCGGTCAATGGCGCCTTTTTCGCTTGTTCGCTATGGTGGCGCTCGGTTCTTGGCACCGATAATCCGACCGATGAAGCGAGCTCTTCAATCGCCTCAATAAAACCGATACCGGAATATTGCATGACAAAACCCACCACGCTGCCATGCGCGCCACAGCCAAAGCAATGATAAAACTGCTTGCTCGGGCTGACCGTAAACGAGGGGGTTTTTTCGGAGTGAAACGGACAGCAGGCGCTGTAGTTCGCGCCGCCCTTGCGCAAAGGCACGTAGCGCTCAACCACATCCACAATATCTATGCGGGCAAGGAGTTCCTGGACAAAGCTTTCGGGGATCACCTTGACATTATGCGCTAGTCACTGAGTTTTGCGCTACTACGCACCGCTTAGCGCGCCAAGTTTGGCTTTCACCAAACGCGACACTTCGCCCATATCCGCGCGGCCTGCCACTTGGGGCTTGATGTGTGCAATCACTTTTCCCATATCTGAGGGTGCCGCTGCGCTTACAGCTTGAATAGAGGCGATGATAATAGATTCAATCTGCGCGGCGTCCATCGCTTGCGGCATATAGGTGGAGAGCACGTCTGCTTCGTATTTTTCCGCATCTGCCAAGTCTTGCCGCCTGGCAGCTTCATACTGGGCGATTGAATCCTTGCGCTGCTTGAGCATTTTTTCAATCACGGCGATAACACCTGCGTCATCCAACTCAACCCGCTCATCCACCAGTTTTTGTTTGATAGCGGCCAGCAACAGGGAAAGCGCCTCTTTACGCGGACGGTCGCCTGCTTTCATGGCAGCTTTCCAGTCGGCGCTGATACGGTCTTTAAGCGTGATGGAGGTCATTTTATTTTCTTTCAAGAAGTACAAAAACCGCCTTCTGGCGGTTTCTTTACGTCATCATTACCAACCCTGGTATGGTCAGTGTGGGTCACCCTAAGTAGCCATAGTAACCATAGTAACCACAAGCATGCCCGTCACACACAGCCACAACCAGAATCAATACATTTTTGGCGGCAACAACTGGCTGCTAATACGCTTTTTATGCCGTTTAACCGCAGCAGCCGCTTTACGCTTGCGCTCGGAAGTGGGCTTTTCGTAGAACGTACGGGCCCGCAACTCGGTGAGGAGGCCTACTTTTTCAATGGTACGCTTGAAGCGACGGACAGCAACTTCAAAGGGTTCATTTTCTTTGACACGAATACCAGGCATTGCAGTGACCTTGATAAGACGAAGAGGGATGCATTCTAAAGATTTTCAGGCAGATGTCAAAGGGGTGCAGCGGATAGAATGCGTCTATGCGAGTTTTAGGTATTGAATCTTCCTGCGACGAAACCGGTCTGGCCCTCTACGACACTGAGCGCGGCCTGCTCGCACACGCCGTGCACAGCCAGGTGGCCATGCATGAAATTTATGGCGGTGTCGTGCCTGAATTGGCATCGCGCGACCATATTCGTCGGCTGATTCCACTGCTGACGCATGTGCTGACGACCAGCGGATGCACGCGTCAGGACATTGATGCGATTGCCTATACAGCGGGCCCGGGGTTGGCCGGTGCGCTACTGGTGGGCGCCAGCTTTGCTGAATCGCTCGGTCAGGCGCTCAATATCCCCACCCTGCCGGTCCATCATCTGGAAGGGCACCTGCTCTCGCCCCTATTGGCTACCGATGCGCCGGAATTTCCCTTTATCGCACTACTGGTTTCCGGCGGCCACACGCAGTTGATGTGCGTCATGCGAGTGGGCGATTATGAACTACTCGGCGAGTCGCTGGACGATGCTGCAGGCGAAGCCTTCGACAAGACGGCAAAGCTCCTGGGGCTGGGTTATCCCGGCGGACCTGCCCTGGCCAGACTGGCGGCATTAGGTACGCCAGGGCGCTACAAATTGCCACGACCGATGCTTGCCAGCGGCGATTTGTCTTTCAGTTTTTCCGGCCTTAAAACAGCCGTATTAACTTTAGTGCGCGATAAAACACTGAGTGAAACTGATCGTGCCGATCTGGCCGCAGAATTTCAAGAAGCAGTGGTCGATGTGATCGCCGCCAAGGCCTTGGCGGCGTGTCACCAGCGCCGACTTTTTCGGCTGGTGGTCGCAGGCGGCGTGGGTGCCAATCTGCGTTTGCGGCAACGATTGGATGTAGCACTCGCTACTGCCGGTGGGCGCGTGTTTTACCCTGAACTGGATTTATGCACCGATAACGGCGCGATGATTGCGTTTTGTGGCGCACAACGCTTGGCCCAGGGCTTGGCAAACCCCGTGAGCCAAGGCGCTTTTTCCATCCGCCCGCGCTGGCCGTTAAATCAATTGTCTGCGGAATCTTCTGGCAGTTGAGAAATACGCTTTTCGCCCAGACGGCTTTCAGTGCCCGCACGCAGTTTCTGGATATTCAGGCGATGTCGATAAATCAGCACCACAGACATCAACGCGACCGCCAACACAACCTCGATCCGTTCATGGCTTAGCATGGCTATGAACGGCGCACTGGCTGCCGCTGTCAACGCGGCCAATGAGGAATAGCGTGTCACCGTAGCCACCAGAACCCACACAGCCGCCACCCATCCGCCTAGCGCAAGCGAAAACCCAAGCAATACGCCCAGCGCAGTGGCTACCCCCTTGCCGCCTTTAAAACCCAGCGTTGCCGGAAACACGTGACCGAGAAATGCCGCCAGGCCAGCGGCGGCAATTGCCGTCTCGCCAGCGCCGAGCTTTGCAGCAATGAATATCGCCAACCAACCCTTGCCCGCATCGCCCAGCAGTGTCAATAACGCAGCCCACTTGTTGCCCGAGCGCAGCACATTGGTAGCCCCCGGATTGCCTGAGCCAAAGCTGCGCGGATCAGCCAAACCAAAGACGCGCGAAATAATCACGGCAAAGGGCAGTGATCCAAGAAAATAGCCGATAAGACACGCGAAACCTATGTTCATGACAAAGTCCCTAGAATGGCAGAATTCTAAACCGGGGGCGCATTGTGGATTTGATTTTCATCGAGGAAATGCGCGTCGAAGCGCTGGTGGGTATTTTCGAGCGAGAGAAAATCGCGCCACAAACGTTGGAAATCAACCTCACCTTCGGCGTGCCTGACGAAGCGGCGCAAAGCGACGACATCGCACGAACGATTCGTTATGACGAAGTAATTGAACGCATTCGCACCGAGTTGGCCTTGCGCCATTTCAATTTACTGGAAACGCTGGGGGAATATGTCATTCATCTGCTGCTGGATGAATTCGGTGCGCCTTGGGTCAGAATCAGCATTGCCAAGCTGGGTATCATGAAAGGCGTGCGCCGTGTCGGTGTGCAGATCGAGCGCAGCCGAAGCGAGCGCAACCAAGGCAAACCAGACGAAGCTTAGCCGCGCGGGTGGTGCTCGTGATGGAGTTGCTTGAGCCGTTCGCGAGCCACATGCGTGTAAATCTGCGTCGTCGAAATATCGGCGTGGCCTAACAGCAGTTGCACCACGCGCAAGTCGGCACCATGGTTGAGCAGATGGGTCGCAAACGCATGGCGCAACACATGCGGTGAAATGCGCTGCTGCGGAATACCCGCATGCAACGCATATTTTTTGATGAGCACCCAAAACATTTGCCGCGTCATGCCCGTGCCCCGTGCGGTGACAAAAATCGCATCCGACACCTGTCCACCCAGCAAGTCACCACGCGCCTCACGAATATAACGCGCCAGCCAGTCGGCGGCCACTTCGCCTAGCGGCACCAGCCGCTCTTTTGACCCTTTGCCCATCACTCGCACCACGTTATCGTTCAAATTCAGTTCGAACAAACGCAGGCCGATGAGTTCAGACACGCGCAAACCTGTGGCGTACAACAGTTCCAGCATCGCGCGGTCACGCAACCCGAGTGCGGTATTGGTATCCGGTGCATCGAGCAAATCCGTCACCTGTTTTTCTGCCAGCGTTTTGGGGAAGCGCTGGATCGCTTTTGGTTTTTCAATGTTGCGCAACGGGTCGGACTGCGTTCGTCCCTGATCAAGCAGCCAGCGATAAAGCCGTTTCAGGCTCGCCATCAAGCGCCGCTGGCTAGTCGTTTTAATACTCCCCACGCGCGCATGCAAATGCGCCAGATAATCGTTAATCGTCACTTCACTGGCTGTACTCAATGTCGTATCGCGCGCGACTAGCCAGATGGCGAATAATTGAAGATCGCTGCGATATCCAGCCAGCGTGTTTTTCGCCAAGCCATCTGCCAACCACAACGCATCGATGAATTCGTCGATCAGGCGGGCATCAATATCGTTCATGCCGTTCATGCTGCAATAGCCACCGCTTGACTTCCAGCAGAAATCCACCCCGCTGCCGAGCAAAGCCGCCTAACCCGTGATTCGCCGCGATGACACGATGGCATGGCACCACAAGGGGATATGGGTTGGCGCCACAGGCATTGCCTACCGCGCGCGGTCCACTGCCGATTTGCGTAGCCAGCACACCATAACTCTGTAGATCCCCTGCCGGAATCGCTGCAATGGCTGCCCACACACGTCGCTGAAATGGCGTGCCCGCAGGCGCCAGGGGCAAACCGAACACGAAAGCAGGGTCAAGAAACCAAGCGTTAATCTGGCGCACCACCTCTTTGGCCAAGAGTGACTCTGGTGCCTGTGCAGCGCAGGGCAAAAGATATTCGATGGCAGTCACATCATCATGATTGCAACGAATACCCAATGCAAACAGCGGCCTGTTTTTATTTAATGTGGTCGATGGTGCAGGTAAAACCGCATCAAAGGGCACAACGAAGGAAGCAAGCGGCGGCGCACCTTCACACCCAGCAATTTTTGCAGGGTGGCATATCGTCATGGTGCAGCCACCTGCCCCAAGAGTGCGGCTTTCAAGGCGCGGTCAGTCGGCCGCTCGCCCAGCCAGACGGTCATGAGTGCCTGATAAAAATCTTCCCCCGCAATATCTTCACCATACTTTTTGCCATTGATGGTCAAGCGCAGCACACCATCTTTTTCATTTTGTCCCTTGGGCAACCAGTCAAAATCAGCCACATCACCCGAATGCGCGGTACCCAACGTCAATAAGGCTGCTTTGAAGACATCCAAACGAGGCTTTAGAAGCGCTATCGCTTCGGTGTCATGGTTTTTCTCGATACCTTTGCCTAACGATTGAGCCAAGCGTTCAGCGGGTGAATCCATCAACATAACCACACGCAAACGCTTCGCCCCTGGCACCTCATAAGCAGCAGCGGCATCTGTCTGCCTTGTTGTCAAATACAAGCCAATGGCATAAGCATTAAGAAACATCACGCCGCGTACGCCAGCGCCATTGAGCACCGTATCACCACCGCCGACTTTTGCCGTCTCATCAAACTCAATGCCAGCCACCGTCACCGCAGCAAAAACCGGAGTAACGGCCATCAGCGCAAAGGCAATGAAAAATATAAAAATTGCAGAAAGTACTTTTCTAATGTCTCTCACAGCGATCTCATTCATTCAAGTTTTTCTCAAGACGATTAACAACTACCGGTTTAAAATGAAAGCATACATGATGGCACACTTGATGATGACAGGCTAATGTCCAGACACGTATAAAGAGACTCGTGTACAGTACAGCGCAGTCGTTGGCTAAAAGTAGCAATATGCGCCAGGCAACAAGCAACCGTATCGCTGGTCACATCGCGTTTTTTATTACACGGAGGAAGTGAAATTGGCTGGTATTAATAAATATTTTTCAGGCGTACTCGGCTTTTTTGTTTTAAGTCTTTCAGCCCACGCATCCGCACAAGAAGTAGCCTTGCGGCATGCGTTAGATGGCAAAGCGCAAGATGCGCTGGCAACGCTGGTTTTGCGCTTTAACGATAGTGTCAAAGGCCATGGCCGCGTCGTTTTGCAGGATGCGCGCAGCTTTGACAACAAAAGCCCCCTGCCGCTGCTCGCCTTGCTGAATGTCGATGACAGCGTGAGTTTTTTCAATGCACGTCCTGCATTCATGCCACTGCATAAACTGATGCGCGACTACGGTCAGCTGCTCAATCCCAACATTTTCTACCCACAAATTCTGGATGCGGTTGCCGATAACACAGGCCAGCCGCAAGCATTGCCCATGGGGATGTCGCTCCCCGTCCTGCTGATCAATCGCAAGCAAGTCCCCAGCGCAGCAAAAACCATTGATCTGGCACCGCGCACTTGGCATGATGTACAAGATCTCGCCGGTACACTGTCTGACCATGGTGTTAAATGTCCGCTAACCAGTAGCCGCTTCGCCTGGGTGCATCTTGAAAACATCGCATCCCAGCATGGCGAACAAATGGATATTCGTATCGGCCGCAATGAAAAAGTGAAGGCGAATAACCTCATGAACGTAAAGCATCTGGCGCTGCTGGCGAGTTGGGAAAAAAGCCGTTACTTTGAGTACTTCGGGCCGGACGCTGAGGCTAACCAGCGCTTTTTGCAGGGCGAATGCGCCATGATTACCGCCGAGTCCTCGTTGTATATCGCTGCCCGTGCGGTCGGCATGGATGTCAGTATTGCACCGCTGCCTTATTACGACGATGCGTATGGCGCGCAACGCGACAAGGTATTGCCCGATGGCGCCGCATTGTGGGTGCTCCCAGGCCAGCCCAAGGCAGCCAATGCGCTTGCTGCGCGCTTTATCAGCTACCTGTTGCAGCCTGACGTGCAAAAAGAGTGGGTACGCGCTAGCGGCTCATTGCCCATGACGCCGGAGGCGCTCAATGCGCTGCGTGAATCAGGGATGCCCGCTGCCCTCGCAGATGCAGCCGAGAAACGGCTTGCCGCCTCACGCGGTGACAGCACCCGCATGCGCCCTGGCACATTGCGTGACCACTTGCACCTCTCGCTCAATGAGCAGGTTGCGTTGGTCTGGAGCACACCGCTCTCCGCCAAACAAGCGCTGGATACCACCACGCTTCGCGCGAACTCCCCTGATTCAAGTAAATCAACCACCAAGGTAGCACGACGACGCAAGTGATCTTGCAAACGACTCTGCAGGCAATCGCTTACCCGCGCATCATCGCACATCGCTGTGGTGGTGCGCTGGCACCGGAAAACACCCTGGCCGGGATGCGCATTGCGGCGCGCATGGGCTGCCAGGGCGTAGAGTTTGATGTTGCGCTAACCGCCGATGGCGTGCCCATACTGATGCACGACGAAACGCTGGAACGCACCACCAACGGCACAGGATTCGTCGCCAGCAAAACCATGGCGGAAATCACCCGCCTCGACGCGGGTGGCAAATATCATCACGCATTCGCCGTCGAGCCAGCGCCGACTTTTCAGGCCGCTTTGCAAACCTGCGGCGAGCTCGGCCTGTGGGCGAATGTGGAGATCAAGCCCACGCCCGGCACCGAAGCCGAGACAGGGCGCGCAGTTGCCACCCTGGTTGCCGCCCTGGCTGCGGCACATAGTGCAAACAACCAACCAGGCGCTATCTTGCTATCGTCATTTTCCGTGCTGGCGCTGCAACAGGCGCTGCATGTTGCCCCCGCCATACCACGTGCGTTACTGACCGAAACGATTCCTGCCGACTGGCGCGATCAGCTCACTGCTTGCGGCGCATCAGCCTTGCATACGGCAGCGGCGGGCATTACCACAGAGCACATCGCGCAGCTTTGTCACAGCAGTATTCCGCTCGCCTGTTATACCGTGAATGATCGCGCCACTGCCACCCGCTTGTTCGCCGCAGGCATCAGCGCAATTTTCACTGATCGCCTTGATCTTTGGATGCCGGAAGAAATGTAGATCCGACACATACTTGCTTACCGAGTGGCCGCCTCTATATATGACAAATCGGTTTTGAAAAATTAATTGCTAGACGCGATTTCCAACCCGTTTTGACAGTCAATACGCACGCCAATCTACCCCACGTACCTTGAACAAAGCAGCACTAGCCACCAACCTGCGGCCAGTGATATTGAGTTCGCCATGTGTGGCGGCGAGAGCTATTGCCTGGGTCGTTACGACATTCAGACAGCTTACTGTGCCGACTA
>WOZP01000141.1 GCA_011620215.1 Rugosibacter sp. | reverse complement strand
CGGAGGCCTTGATTTCGACCAGCACCTCGCCCGCCCGGGGGCCGTCCAGTTCGACAGTTTCAATCGATAGTGGAGCGCCCGCTTGATAGGCGACGGCAGCTTTGACTTGCATAGTGTTCTCCTGAAGTGGGGCGTTAGTTTACGGCATGCTATTTTTGGTATGTTCGTGATTCTAAGGCCATCATGTACCGATGGTGCCGCATCCGCAAGGCGATATGCAGGAAGCACAGTCTTCTTTTGGCAAATGAAAAGCGATAAAAATTTTTCAGGCTTGAATTCCGTGATTTAAT
Organism: Rugosibacter sp.; assembly: GCA_011620215.1. Lineage (GTDB taxonomy): Bacteria > Pseudomonadota > Gammaproteobacteria > Burkholderiales > Rhodocyclaceae > Rugosibacter. The sequence goes on along the minus strand of WOZP01000141.1, from coordinate 11,147 downwards.
CTGCAATAAATTGGGCGTATTTTAGTGGACGTATTTCGCTCGCAAAAAACTTTTCTGCCACCCTTAACCATCGCCATGCTGTTGCCCTGCCTTCAAAAGGCTCAGCGCATCGGTGAGCCAATAACGCCGCAATAACGCCGCACTGGTATGCAAAAAAAATATTCTGATCTCATCCTTACCCATCTTGCCCTTGTACTGCTAGTGGCTGGTTGCGTGCTGGTACTGTGGCCCTTCCTGACGGCGCTGATCTGGGCGGCTATCCTGGTGTCTACCAGCTGGCCGGTTTTTCTGTCACTGAATCGATTACTGGGAGAACGGCGTATTTTTGCAGCAACCCTGATGACATTGCTTGTTACCCTGGCGCTACTGGCGCCGGTGACTGCCGTCGCCCTAGCACTGGTCGACAATGTCACCGAACTCGCGCACGTGGCTACTGCATTGCTTAAAAACGGGCTGCCCGATGCGCCTGTCTGGCTGACCAGTCTGCCTCTCGCAGGCCAGATGCTTCACGATTACTGGCAGCAGTTAGCACATGATGGTCAGCAGCTGACACATACACTGGAAAGGTTTGCAGAGCCAGCGCAAGCAGCGGCGCTTGCAGGGGGGCGTCTGATGGGTAAGGGGGTGCTGGATATAGCCATCTCCGTATTTCTTTCCTTGTTCTTTTTTCTTCATGGCGAAGCGCTGGCCTCACGCCTCTACATCACGTTGGAACATCTGGCTGGTAGTCGCGCACTTTATTTGCTCGGCATTGCCCGTGGCACAGTCACCGGCGTGGTTTACGGCATCCTTGGGACGGCATTGGCGCAAGGCGTGCTGGCCGCCATCGGCTTTGCCATTGCCGGCGTTCCTGGTCCGGTGCTATTGGGTGTCGCCACCTTCTTCCTGTCTGTGATTCCAGTGGGGCCACCTATCGTCTGGGGCGGCGCGGCCATCTGGTTGTTTCAGCAGGACCAATTTGGCTGGGCTATTTTTGTTGCCCTGTGGGGCTTCTTTGTGGTGAGCACCGTGGACAATGTGATTAAACCCTTCATCATCAGCCGAGGCGCAAAGCTGCCTTTCGCCATCGTCTTTCTTGGTGTGCTGGGGGGCGTGCTGGCATTCGGTGTCATTGGTGTCTTCCTTGGCCCGACCTTGCTTGCCGTGGGCTACAGTTTGGCCATCGAATGGACATCCGCAACGGCATTGCAAGCAGCGGCCAATAATAAAAACCCGGAGTGAAAATAAAGCAGTTCACCTGCGCACCGGATTGCCTTATTTAATTCAGTCCTTTTCTCATCACGGTACAGTAACAACCACTTTACCAATCTGCTGATTGCTCTCCAGATACTGGTATGCGTAGACAATCTGATCGAGTGTGAAGGTCTTGGCGATGATGGGTTTGAGGCTCTTGTCCTTGAGGCCGGAGAGGATGAATTCACATGCCGCTGCATGTCTCGCCTTATTGGCCATATCCGGAAAAATGAGATAGGGACGCATGGTGAGCGACTTTCTCATGGCCTGCATATAAGGGAAAGGGGTTTCGTGCCCACGGCCGCTCAGGTTGCCATAAATCACGAAAACGCCGCGTGGGCCCAGTGCTGCGGCCAGGTCGTTCACACCGGGCCCGGCGATGGGGTCAAATACCATACACGCGCCTTTTCCGTGAGTGATCGCCATGACGCGCTCGGCGATATTTTCTTCTTCACTAACAATGACGTGTGGTGCACCGCTCGCAAGCAGCGCATCACGTTTTGCTGCAGTGCGCGTGACTGCAATAGGCAACGCACCAAGGCGCTGGGCAACCTGGATGGCAGCTAGTCCAACGCTGCTGGAGGCGGCGGTGATTATGACAGCATCAGATGCGGTGAATGGGGCGAGCTCGCTTAAGGCACCCCAGGCGGTCATGTAAGGCATCCAAACGGCAGCGGCTTCGACCTCGTTAAGTTCTACAGGGCGCTTTATCAGGGCAGCGCTGGGCACGATCGCGGATTCTGCGCACACACCATAACGTGTCATCGAAAATTCTGGAAGTATGCATACGGGGTCACCTGTATTGAAACCGCTTTTTGCATCGCCCAGGGCTTCGATAATTCCTGATGCTTCATAGCCAATGCGTGAGGGGAACACGGGCTGCTCAATATAAGTGCCCGAACGAAATGCAGCCTCGGCACGATTCAGGCCGATACTTTGAATACGAATACGGGCTTCGCCTGCACCAGGCTCACCGATTGTTTCATCTTCAACCTGCAAAACTTCTGGACCACCAGTTTGATAAAAATGGACGACGCGTGCCATGGTTTTTCCCTTTGCCTTTGTATTATTGAAACTCTTCCACTGTAGTATAAATCCTGAAATAGATACAGCATCATTGCTGTAGTAGCCGTAATATGAGCGCCGACTTTTGAAAGGAATAGCATGATGAATCTGGTGAATTTGCAGGGGAAGCGCATTCTCGTGACACAAGCCGATGCATTCATGGGGCCGGTTTTATGCGAAGTATTGGCAGAGTGTGGTGCAAAAATCATTGCTGACACGGGGCCATTACTAACGCCAGAGCGCATTGAGTCTCTCATACAAAAGACTGGGCACATAGATGTCCTGATTGCCAATCTGGCGATTCCTGCACCGAACACGCAGGCGGTTGAAGCCACTGATGACGAATGGGAGTCGGTCTTTGATCATATGGTGACACCTTTGCCACGCCTGGTGCGCGCGGTGTTGCCGCAGATGGTCGAGCGTCGTGCGGGCAAGATTTTGCTCATGGGAAGTGCCTCTGCGCTGCGCGGCATGAAACGCCGCTCTACTTACAGCGCGGCACGGGGTGCGCAGTTGGCCTATGTACAATCGATTGGTGTGGAGATGGCGCCACTGAATATCCAGGTCAATGCCATTGCGCAAAATCTTGTTGAGAATCCAACATACTTCCCACCGGAAGTACAGGCGCTACCGGCCTTTCAAGAGCGCATCAAATGGGAAGTGCCGCTAGGTCGCCTGGTGAGTGCACGCGAGGATGCAAGTTTTGCCGCTTATTTATGCACTACCGCCGCTAACTGTTTTGTCGGGCAGATATTTCCAGTATGTGGCGGCTGGGTACCGCGATAATTGTTGGCAGCAGAGCGCGCAAGAGGAAAAGAATAGATGCGTCGTGCCCTAGGTGACAAAATCATCCTGCAATAGTTGTGAAAACTGGGAAATGGGCATTGGTTTACTGAAAAGGTAGCCTTGAAAATGGGAACAGCCTTCTGCCAGCAGCAAGTTTTTTTGTTCTACGGTTTCCACTCCTTCGGCAATTACATCCAGATTGAAGCTTTTTGCCGTTGCGATGATGGTACGCACAATTGCTCTGTCCTGCAGATTGCTCTCAATGTCTCTGACGAAAGACTGATCGATTTTTAGCTGGGTCAGAGGCAATCGTTTGATGTATTGCAAGGATGAATAGCCTGTGCCAAAGTCATCCAGTGAAAAGCGGATCCCCATGGCCTGTAATTGATTCATTTTAACGATAATGTTTTCAACATCTATTGCCAGCATGCTTTCAGTGAGCTCCAGCTTCAGCCCCCGAGGATCAATCGCGTGACGCTCGACGATGGCGTTAACCTGAGATGTAAAGTTAGGGTGAATAAATTGCCGAGCACTCACATTGACCGCCAGTGTTAAATTTCGTGTTGCTTCATGCTGCTGCCATATTTTGATTTGAGCGCACGCGGCATTCAGAACCCATAGTCCAATCGGCACAATTGAACCGGTTTCTTCTGCCAGTGGAATAAATTGCAAGGGTGAAACCAAGCCCTTTGTCGGATGATTCCATCGGATCAGGGCTTCTGCGCCTTGTGCCTTGCCCAGTTGATCTACCTGAATCTGGTAAAACAGCACGAATTGATCATGCTCCAAGGCATCATGCAAATCGCTTGAGAGTGCAACTTTTTCAGTAACGAATGCTTCCATTTGGGAATTGAAAAAACACAATGCATCCCGTCCGGCTTGTTTGGCGTGATACATCGCGATATCAGCTTGTTTTATCAGTGTATCTGCCAAAAATTCATTTTCACTTTTGAACAACACTGCACCAATGCTTGGCGTGGTACGTTGCTCTTTATTATTTAAAAGGTAAGGCGCACGAAGTGCTGCAAGAATTTTATCGCCCGTAGACTCTGCCTGCTTTGCGGCTGCTGCAGGATCTTCGCGCAAATTTTCGAGCATGACAACAAACTCGTCACCGCCAAGTCGTGCCACAGTATCTTCATTCCGAACGCAAGCAACTAGTCGCAAGGCGACTTGGTGCAGCATGATATCGCCAGCAGCGTGTCCCAATGTGTCATTAATACTTTTGAAGTTATCCAGGTCGATGAATAAAAGCGCGCCATGCCTGCCACTGCGCGAATTGGCAGACAATATTCTTTTCAGTCGATCCATCAGCAATCGACGGTTAGGCAAGCTGGTCAGCTCGTCATAGTAAGCGAGCCTGAGTACCTGTTCTTCCATTTTGGCACGCTCAATGGCAATGCCAGCAAGTGTTGCCGCTTGAGTGATCAGTGAAATGTCGGCGTTACTGGGACGGTGCGGGTTACGGTAGTAAATGGTGAGGATACCCAGCACCTTGCCAGTCGAAGAAAGAATCGGCTGTGCCCAGCAAGCGGCCAGTCCGGCTCGAGAGGCTAGCGGTTGATAGGGAGACCAGGTTGGATCTTGTAAAAAGTCTTCCACGACAACACGCTGACCCGTAAAAGCTGCTCTGCCACATGGTGTTGCATCTGCGCCAATGCTAATGTTAGTTACAGCGGCTGCGAAAAAATCGGGGAGATTGGGGCCTACACCGTGTTTGAGATGTTTACCTTCGCTATCCACTAAAAGAATGCTGCCAAGGCTGTCTGAAATCAACTGTTCTGCCGCCACGACAATAGCTTGCAGTGTGTGGGGTAAAAGTAATTCTTTTGTTAATAACTCCAGTGTGTCACCACGAAACTTTTCTGCGCGCTCTATTTGTTTGCGTTCAGAAATATCACGAACTGTTACCTGAATACACGGCTTGCCCTCAAGTTCCATTGAACTGAGCAAGACTTCAGCGGGGAAGAGTTTTTTATTGTCAATGCGTTGGCATAGCCATTCGAATCGGCAATGCCCAGCTTCCATCGCGCGTTCGAGGTTTGCATTGAGCAGCGTAAAGGAATCAGTACCACAGGGCTGGTTTTCTGGTGAGATCTGGCTGGGGTGTAGCTTCTTAAATGTTTCTGCAGTGGAACAGCCGAATATTTCGAGTGCCGCTTTGTTGCAGTCAAAAAAGCCTTTGAAATCATACAGCATCACTGCATCACTGGTGCTTTCAAATAACAAGCGCAACTTTGTTTCGGATTTACGCAATGCATCTTCCGCTTGCTTGCGGCCAGTCAGATCGCGCCAGAGCGAATGCAGCATTTCTTCGCCGTTCATGACGATGCGGGTGAGCACCACTTCAATAAGAATGCTCGTACCATCGGCATGAAGATGCATCCATTCAAAACGATGTGCCCCTATTTTCGAGGCAGTATTTACCATTTTGATGGTTTTCTCATGCGAGTCACTGCCATCAGGCTGAAATGGTGGGGAAAGTTGTTCAGGTGAGCGACCGATCACGGCCGGTTTGTCCGGATAGCCGAGTATTTGCCATGCGGCTCGATTGCAATCCACGATGACACCATTTTTTTTGCACAGAAAACAGGGGTCGCCCATTTTTTCGAACAGCATGCGAAAAACAGAATCGTGAGGGCTGTTTATTTGACTCATCTTGATCCTGAATGTCTTTTGGTTTTATTTCTAATGATGAAGCACGACGTCCAATGTTTAAAACTATATGGCTTCCTGAGTTTAAAAACCAGCAAAGTAATCATAACAAATGCCCCCAATTCACATCGCGCATTGGGGATCAATTTTTATGAAAACTTGATAACTTATTTCAGCGTGTGACTGGCTTGTAGCGTATCCGCTTGGGCTTGGCGCCCTCTTCACCGAGACGTTTCTTCTTGTCATCTTCATATTCCTGATAATTGCCGGTGAAGAAGCTCCACTGCGATTCACCTTCTGCGGCCAGGATATGGGTGCAGATACGATCTAAAAACCAGCGATCATGGCTGATGACCATGGCGCAACCAGCAAATTCAAGCAGCGCGTCTTCCAGCGCACGCAGGGTTTCCACGTCCAGATCGTTGGATGGTTCATCGAGCAGCAGCACATTGCCGCCCGTCATCAACGTCTTGGCCAGATGCAGCCTTCCGCGTTCGCCACCGGAGAGATTACCAACCAGCTTTTGCTGGTCACCGCCCTTGAAGTTAAAGCGGCCGATATAGGCACGGCTGGGAAGTTCAACTTTGCCGATGGTGAGGATATCGGCACCATCAGCGAGTTCATCAAACACGGTTTTTGTGCCATCAAGGCAATCGCGGCTTTGGTCGACATAGGAAATTTTCACCGTAGGGCCGATGATAACGTCGCCCGTGTCGGGTTTGTCTTGCCCTGTGATCATTTTGAATAGCGTTGATTTACCCGCGCCATTGGGGCCGATGATGCCAACAATCGCGCCGGCAGGCACGGTGAATGAGAGGTTATCAATCAGCAGACGGTCACCAAAGCCTTTGCTGACATTGTGAAATTCGATCACCTTGTCACCCAGCCGCTCGGCGACGGGGATAAAGATTTCATGGGTTTCGTTGCGCTTTTGGTATTCCTCGTTGGAGAGCTCATTAAATCGTGCGAGACGGGATTTGCTCTTGGCCTGGCGCGCCTTGGGGTTGCTGCGCACCCATTCGAGCTCTTCCTTCATGGCCTTCATGCGGGCATCCTGCTGCTTGGACTCAGTTTCCAGCCGTGCTTCTTTTTGTTCCAGCCAGGAAGAGTAATTGCCCTTCCAAGGGATGCCCTGGCCGCGGTCAAGCTCCAGAATCCATTCAGCAGCGTTGTCTAAAAAGTAGCGATCGTGGGTAACGGCCACCACGGTGCCGGGGAAGCGGGTGAGGAACTGTTCCAGCCACTCTACCGATTCAGCATCCAGGTGGTTAGTCGGCTCATCCAGCAGCAGCATGTCGGGGCGCGAGAGCAACAGCTTGCACAGCGCTACGCGGCGCTTTTCACCGCCGGAAAGCTTGTCGATTGTGGCGTCCCACGGCGGCAGGCGCAACGCGTCGGCAGCCAGGTCTAGCTGGTGCTGGGTATCGCTGCCTGAGGCAGCAAAGATGGCTTCAAGCCGTGCCTGTTCTTCAGCTAATTTGTCGAAGTCGGCTTCGGGCTCGGCATAGGCAGCGTAGATGGCCTCCAGCTTGGCTTGCGCGGCCATCACTTCACCCATGCCCGACTCAACTTCTTCGCGTACGGTTTTGTTCGGGTCGAGCTGTGGCTCTTGCGGCAAATAGCCGATGTTCAGGTTAGGCATCGGCGTGGCTTCGCCGATGATATCTTTGTCAATGCCCGCCATGATTTTCAGTACAGTCGATTTACCCGAGCCATTCAAGCCGAGTAAACCAATCTTGGCACCGGGAAAAAATGAAAGAGAGATGTCTTTGAGAATTTGACGCTTGGGCGGCACGATCTTGCCGACGCGATTCATGGTGAAAACGTATTGAGCCATAAGGGTTTCAGGTATTGGGAACAAGTAAAAAAATTAAAAAACGGAAATCTTTCTGGCTACATCGGCTTTAGCGGCCGATGAAGCAGGGAGAGAACTGACTATTCAGCCCGACCAACAGGTTTATGCCCCCAGATGCTGACGGTGTTGTGGCGTGTGACAGCCCACGTGTCATCAACCGTTCGGGCACCCCATCCAAACTCGACTTCAATGCCGGAAGGAGTTTTTGAGTAAAAAGAAAACATGTGGTCATTGGTGTGTTTGCCTAGCGTTGTCGTAATCACATTATCCAAACCGAGGCGATCGTAGGCGAAGCCAACATCATCCATGGATAAAGTCTCCAGCATGAAGTGATGGATCTTCTTGGGCACGGGAATAGCCGCAATTGCCAGCGTATGGTGACGCTCATTGCAATGCAGGAAATACAGGGGGATTTTCATGTCCGGCCCCAGGGTGAGATCAACAATGTCTGACATCTCAAAACCCAATATCTTGGTATAAAACTCCAGCGTTTTGAGCGCATCCGGAACACAGCGAACGATATGCCCCAGACCTTGGTTACCCGTCACGAAACCGGATACGCCAGTGGTCGAAACAAACGGTTGCTCAAATACTTCCGTGGCACCGTAATACAACTCGACAGTCAGGCCGAATGGATCGACAAAGGAAATTAAATCAATTACGCCACGTCGTTTGGCCAGCGCAGCGTCGCCCGGCGAGACGGTAACGCCTGCCTGACGGAGTCGCTCAGTCATCTGTGCTAACCCTTCTGCGTTGGCAACTTCGTAGCCGGTGTAGGCTAAATCGTCGTCTTCACTTTGGTGTACGGCGATGCGCCAAGCCCTGGAATCCATGCGAAAGAGGGCGTTGCCATCGATATAACCTGCTTCCATCAGCCCAAATTTTCCGGCTAGGCAAGTCCGCCATGCTTGGACGTCTTTCACGCCAAAGCCCAAATAACCTAAATTTTTTACGCTCATGGTGTCCTCTTTTTACAGGTGCTGGGGTGATGCTTTTTTGTTGTTGATTAGTATAGATAAAACGTACACAAGTTACATCAGTTTGATTGACCCGCTTCAGCCAGCCAATCAGGCTTGAGGCTCCCTCGGTTTTTTGTCCGCCAAAGGGTGGGTTTCATGCTACCTGCTTTGTCGGCGCGTTATCTCAGCAGTTGCCCTTTCGGCTCGTCGAGCAAGTCATGCCTAAGCTTTACCCTTTTTTGACGCGCTTGACCGCCAGTGCCTTGAACTCGGCCGTGTATGTCGGCTTCGGTATCTTCATTTCCTGCCTTCCAAAAGTGACGCTAACTTTAGTTTAGGCCACGCTTGGCAGGCGAGATTTCGGGGGAAGCTCAGGCGCAGCCTCATTGACAAAGCGTGCAACGAATGCGCCTTCTTGTCCGCGTGGAATCGCGATACGCACGCGATGACCGCTGCCTGGGGCGGCATTGATCGCCGTGTCATCAGCGCCGACTATTTGCGTCAGGACGTGTTCGCTGTTGCCTGTGGGGTGAACCAGCTCGATGCGGTCGCCCACGCTGAATTTGTTTTTCACCTCGATCTCGGCCAGGCCATCGGCGGCGTAACCTAAGACATCGCCGACATACAGGCTGCGGCTAGATTCGGAACTGCCTTTCAAGTAATTTTGATGCTCACGATCCGGGTGACGATCATAAAACCCAGGGGTGTAGCCGCGATTTGCCAAGCCATCCAGATCGCCCACCAACCGTGGATTAAACGGTCGGCCCGCCACCGCATCGTCAATTGCCTGACGATAACTTTGGCAAGTACGCGCAACGTAGTAGGGTGATTTGGTGCGGCCTTCTATTTTTAGAGAGTCAATGCCCAACTCGGTTAATTGTGCGACATATTCAATGGCGCGCAAATCTTTCGAATTCAAAATATACGTGCCGTGTTCGTCTTCCTCAATCGGCATGAGCTGGCCGGGGCGCGTGGATTCTTCAATCAGCCAGGCATCTTCATCCGGCCGATTGACCAGCTTCGTGAGACTTTCTGTCGGCTGCGTGCTTTTGCAGCAACTGCTATCCGCAGCACTCACGACGGGAATCGTGGTTGGTCGAGGATGCAGCAGGCTGATATCGCCCGCGCCATCGGTTTTGGCTGGCAGCACTTTGTAATCCCAGCGGCAGGAATTGGTGCAACTGCCCTGATTCGGGTCGCGGTGGTTGAAATAGCCAGAGAGCAGACAACGCCCGGAATAGGCGATACACAGCGCACCATGGACAAAGACTTCGAGCTCCATCTCCGGACATTCCTGGCGAATTTCAGCAATCTCATCAATGGATAATTCGCGTGACAGAATCACCCGTGAGACACCGATGCTGCGCCAGAAACGCACCGCTGCATAGTTCACCGTATTGGCTTGCACCGACAGATGAATCGGCATCTCTGGCCAGGTTTCACGAATCATCAGCATCAGGCCGGGGTCGGCCATGATCAGCGCATCGGGCTTTAAGGCAATGACCGGCGCCATGTCGGCCAGATAGGTTTTGAGCTTGGCGTTATGCGGCACAATATTGCTCACCACATAAAACTTGCCACCACGCTGATGGGTCAGTTCAATGCCTGCGGCCATATTTTCAATCTTGCCAAAATCATTGTTACGCACACGCATGGAATAGCGCGGTTGGCCCGCATAAATGGCGGTGGCACCGTAATCCAGCGCCGTGCGCGTCATTTTCAGGGAACCTGCGGGGGCCAAAAGCTCAGGAGTTTTCATGCGATACCTCAGTGACAATTCAATAGGTTGGAGTTTACTGACTATCTGGCAGCAATGCTGGCACTGGTGCAACGCAAAAGCCTATTTGTCGGCATAATTCGCATATGAATGATGAACTCTGGATGATCGAGGCGCTGGCTCTGGCGCGCGAAGCGGGCGCGGCGGGCGAAGTGCCGGTCGGTGCGGTGGTCGTGCTCGACGGGCAGATTATCGGGCGTGGTTTTAATCAGCCGATCAGCCGCCAGGACCCGACGGCGCATGCGGAAGTCGTGGCGCTGCGCGACGCGGCGACGCGGCTGGGCAATTACCGGCTGCCAGGCGCGACGCTGTATGTGACCCTGGAGCCCTGCATGATGTGCGCCGGGGCGATGATGCATGCGCGCCTTGCGCGGGTGGTTTTTGGCGCGGCAGACCCGAAAACCGGTGTGGCGGGCAGTGTGCTGAACGTGTTTACCGAGGCGCGCTTGAATCATCATGCCGCAATCACCGGCGGCGTGCGCGCGGAAGAATGCGGGCAACTCCTGTCGAGTTTTTTCGCCGCCCGCCGCAACCGCACCGAGCTGGCCTGACATGCACATCCGCATCAGCCTGCCGCTGCAAACGCTGGAACTTTTTGACGCGCGCAGCAACCTGCTCGCCACCTATCCTGTGTCTACTGCAAAGAACGGTGCGGGTGAGCGAAACGGCAGCTATTGCACACCACGCGGGCGGCACATCATCCGTGCAAAAATTGGTGGAAAAGTCGGCGCTGGTGATACGGCAAGGTGTGTTGAAAACACCGTCTTCGTGCGCCGTCGGCCGACGGGGGAAATCTGGTCGCCCGAGCTGGCTGCGC
>WOZP01000006.1 GCA_011620215.1 Rugosibacter sp. | reverse complement strand
GCAATGTCGGCTCTTTCAACAAGGATGACGAAGGCGTGGCCACCGGCATGGTGGGTGCTCCTGCTTGTGGCGATGTGATGAAGCTGCAAATCAAGGTGGGCAAGGATGGCATTATCGAAGATGCCAAATTTAAAACCTACGGCTGTGGTTCGGCTATTGCCTCGTCCTCTTTAGTGACTGAATGGATCAAGGGTAAATCGCTGGATCAGGCGCTGGAAATCAAGAACACGCACATTGCCGAAGAGCTGGCTTTGCCGCCAGTAAAAATTCATTGTTCAATTCTTGCAGAAGATGCGATCAAGGCGGCAGTTGCTGATTACAAGCAAAAGCGGGGCAATTGATCATGCCAGTTACCTTGTCCGAGCCAGCAGCACAGCATGTGGCGGGGTTCCTTGCCAAGCGTGGCAAGGGTGTCGGCATTCGCCTTGGCGTTAAGACTTCCGGTTGTTCGGGCTTGGCGTACAAGCTTGAGTTTGCAGATGATGCGCTGCCTGAAGATCTGGTGTTTGAAAGCCACGGCGTCAAGGTACTGATCGACCCTAAAAGTTTGCCATATCTTGAAGGCACGGAATTGGACTATACGAAAGAAGGTTTGAATGAGGGCTTTAAGTTCAATAACCCCAATGTCAAGGGCGAGTGCGGTTGTGGCGAATCATTTACAACAACGACATAGCGTCGCATGAGTTGCGGACTATGAGCATTTGGTGAGCGTGCAATGAGCTTTGAAAATTTCGTGTCAGGATCCAAGTTTTCGGCAGACCACTTTGCGTTGCTGGATTTGCCGCGTCAGCAAGGGCTGGATAGTGCCGAGCTTGATCGGCGGTTTCGCCATGTGCAAGCCTTGGTGCATCCAGACCGGCACGTACAAGCGGGTGAGGTACAACAGCGCTTGGCCATGCAATGGGCAACCCGCGTGAATGAGGCTTATCAAGTACTCAAGCCACCTGGGCAGCGGGCATTGTATTTACTTACCTTGCTGGGTTTTGATCCACAGGTGGAAAGCAATACGGCAATGCCAATTGCATTTTTGATGCAGCAAATGGAATTTCGTGAAGAAGTCATGGCAGCACGTGCAGCGGGTGATGGAGTCTTTCTGGATACTGCATACGCGACGTTGCAGCGCGATATTACTGAGGCACATCAGCAGTTGATTACACTGATTGATCATCAGCATGATTACAAAATGGCTGCTGAGCTTGTGCGCAAACTCATGTTTCAGGAAAAGCTATTACACGAAATTAACGACGCGCTCGAAGCCGTCACCCCTTAAAAATACTATGGCTCTTTTGCAAATTGCTGAACCGGATGAATCGGTTGCGCCTCACCAGCATCGCCTGGCGATAGGTATTGATCTTGGCACAACCAACTCGCTGGTGGCGACTGTGCGAAGTGGCATGAGTGTGGTGTTGAGCGATGAAAAGGGTCATCCATTGTTACCTTCGGTGGTTCGTTATTCTGCTGATGGCAAGGCTGATGTGGGTTATGCGGCAGACTTCTGGAAGTCGCTTGATCCTAAGAATACGATCGTGTCCGTCAAACGATTCATGGGACGAGGACATGCGGATATTGCGCATAGCGAAACCCTGCCCTATGATTTTGTTGACGCCGAGGGCATGGTCAAAATCAAAACAGTAGCCGGTATTAAAAGTCCAGTAGAGATTTCAGCAGAGATTCTCAATACCCTGCGTTTGCGTGGGGAAGCCTCGTTGGGTGGCGAGATCACCGGAGCGGTGATTACCGTACCCGCGTACTTTGACGATGCGCAACGCCAGGCGACTAAAGATGCCGCACAATTAGCTGGTTTGAATGTGTTGCGTTTGTTGAATGAGCCAACGGCTGCGGCCATTGCCTATGGTCTGGACAATGCGGCCGAAGGAATCTACGCCATTTTTGATCTGGGCGGTGGCACGTTCGATATTTCCATCTTACGTCTTGCCAAAGGTATTTTTGAGGTGCTCGCTACGGGCGGAGATTCCGCACTGGGTGGGGATGACTTTGATCACCGCGTGTTTTGCTGGATTATCGAGCAAGCCGGGCTTAAGCCCTTGACATTGCACGACACTCGCTTATTACAAGGGCATGCACGCGAAGCCAAGGAATACCTCTCGCAACATGGCGAAGCATCGATTACCGTTAAGCTCAGCAGTGGTGAATATGTTGATTTGGTGCTCACTACGGATATATTTACCGAGATCACGCGCACGCTGGTGCAAAAAACATTGTCCGCTACCAAAAAAGCGCTGCGTGATGCGGGCCTGACGATCGCTGAAGTGCGTGGCGTGGTGATGGTGGGTGGCTCAACCCGCATGCCGCAAATTCAGCGTGCTGTCGGCGAACTTTTCAAGCAGGAACCGCTGAATAATCTTGATCCGGATAAGGTGGTTGCTCTGGGTGCTGCCATGCAGGCTAATCTGCTGGTGGGTAATCGGGCAGCGGGCGACGACTGGTTATTGCTGGATGTAATTCCTTTGTCCTTGGGCTTGGAAACCATGGGCGGCCTGGTTGAGAAAGTCATTCCGCGTAATTCGACGATACCTGTTGCGCGCGCTCAGGAGTTCACGACGTTTAAAGATGGCCAAACCGCGATGTCCGTCCATGTGGTGCAAGGCGAGCGCGATCTGGTTTCAGTGTGCCGCAGTTTGGCGCGGTTTGAGCTGCGCGGTATTCCGCCCATGGTGGCGGGCGCTGCGCGCATACGTGTGACTTTCCAGGTGGATGCTGACGGGTTGCTTTCGGTTTCTGCGCGTGAGCAGACAACGGGTCATGAGGCACGTATTGAGGTCAAGCCTTCATATGGCCTGACGGATAACGAGATTTCAGAGATGCTTAAAGACAGCTTCTCTCACGCGCGTGAAGATGCCTCTCTGCGGGCGTTGCGTGAGCTCCAGGTTGAAGCGCGGCGCTTGTTGGAGGCAATTCAGTCTGCATTAATTGGCAGCGCCGAGATTCTTTCACTGGAGGAACACGCACATATTGATGCAGCGATGCTGCATTTGCAAAATGTAGTGGACAGCGACGATCGCCCTGTGATTGATGCGGCCATGAATGCATTGAACGATGCGACTAATGCATTTGCCGCGCGGCGTATGGATCAAAGCGTGCAGCAGGCTTTCACCGGAAAAAACATTGACCAGATAACATTATGACGCAAATTATTGTTTTACCTCATCCTGAATTGTGTCCTGATGGCGCAGTGATCGAAGCTTCTGTTGGTGCGTCGGTGTGCGATGCCTTGCTCGAAAATGACATCGAAATTGAGCACGCCTGTGAAAAATCCTGTGCTTGTACTACGTGCCATGTGATCGTGCGAGAGGGTTTTTCATCGTTGGCAACTGCGGAAGAGTTAGAGGAAGACATGCTCGATAAAGCCTGGGGGCTGGAGCCGAATTCGCGCTTGTCTTGCCAGGCAATTGTGGGGGCGACGCCTCTGGTTATTGAAATACCTAAATACACCATCAATATGGTCAAGGAGGTCAAGCGATGAAATGGACAGATAGCCTGGATGTTGCGCTGGCGCTGATTGATCGCCATCCTGATGTTGATCCCACGCGCATTAACTTTGTTGACTTGATGAACTGGGTTTTGAATTTGCCGGGTTTTGAGGAGGATGCAACGCATTGTGGCGAAAAAAAGCTGGAAGCTATCCAGCAAGCGTGGATGGATGAGGCTGAATGAATAAGGTGGGCCGAGCGTTTCATGTTGATAGACACTCATTGCCATCTTGACGCAGCAGAATTTGATGTAGATCGCGAGGAGGTTGCTCAGGCGGCAAGGCAATCAGGCGTGTCAGTCATTGTTGTGCCGGCCGTCGAGCGAGCGAATTTTGGTGCAGTGGCCTCGGTTTGTCGAGAGTATCCAGGATGTGTGGCGGCATTCGGCATTCATCCGATGTTTGTTGCCCGGGCGCGCGAAGAAGATATTCAAGCGTTGCGTGAAACCATTGCCCGGGAGCAACCGATTGCGGTGGGCGAGATTGGGTTGGATCGTTTTTTTGCGCAACGCGATGACGCACAACAGCTTTATTACTTCGTCGAACAACTCAAGATTGCGCAGACAGCCGATTTGCCCGTTTTATTGCATGTGCGTCGTGCCATTGACCAGGTATTGCAGCAGCTGCGGCGTATCGGTGTACGCGGTGGCATAGCGCATGCCTTCAACGGCAGTCGGCAGCAGGCCGAGGAATTCATCAGGTTGGGCTTCAAGCTGGGCTTTGGCGGAGCGATGACTTTCCCGCGGGCCCATCGCATCCGCAAATTGGCGGCGACTCTTCCATTAGAATCCATTGTGCTGGAAACCGATGCGCCAGATATTCCACCGGAATGGAAAGTCGGCGCTCGCAACATGCCGGATCAATTGCCGCGCATTGCCCAAACACTGGCTTTGCTGCGCGGTGTTGCCTTTGAAGTGATTGCTGAAACGACAACCGCTAATGCGATCACTGTTTTGCCCCGGCTTGCCCGGCTGATTTGATGTTTACCCCGTAACCCCAACCAGGAGATCATTATGAGTACTGTAAATTTTCACGGCAACCCCGTTCGGCTGAATGGCACGCTGCCCAAAGTAGGCGCCAAATCACCCGACTTCCAATTGACCAGCGGCGCTCTTGCCGATGTGTCACTGAAAGATTTTGCCGGTAAGCGCAAAGTGCTGAACATCGTGCCTAGCCTTGATACACCAACCTGCGCAACATCTACGCGCAAGTTCAACGAGTTGGCTGCCAAAATGCCGAATACGGCGATTCTGGCCGTGTCAGCCGATCTGCCGTTTGCTGCCAAGCGTTTTTGCGATATGGAAGGGATCACGAATGTTGCGCATTTATCCACCTTCCGTCATCCTGAGTTTTTGTCCGCCTGGGGCGTTGGTCTTGCCGAAGGCCCTCTGGCGGGTTTGACGACGCGTGCCATCGTGGTGATTGATGCCAATGATCAGGTCATTCACAGTGAACTCGTCGCTGAAATTGGTGACGAACCTAACTACGATGCGGTATTAAAAGCACTCGCTTAAATACTGTTGCGCTGGCAACACAGTGGGGCTGAAAAATCATCGGGTGCTACAGAGCATAAAGCCTGTAGCGTCCGGTGATTTTTTGTCGATCAACAGCAGTCACCCGGATGGTTTCCAATGCAGGCAAGTGATGGGCTAAAATCGATAATTAGTTCACCCATCGAGTGAATCATAGATTTTTACCCAGCCAAGGAGATTGACTTGAAAATTCTCGTCCCGGTCAAGCGTGTGATTGACTACAACATTAAAGTCCGCGTCAAGGCGGACAACACCGGCGTTGATCTGGCGAATGTCAAAATGGCCATGAATCCTTTTGATGAAATTGCCATTGAAGAGGCGTTACGCCTGAAAGAGGCCGACGTCGCTAGCGAAGTGGTTGCCATTTCATGTGGTGTCACAGCGTGCCAGGAAACTTTGCGCACGGCAATGGCCTTGGGTGCTGATCGGGGCATTCTGGTTGAAACCGATGTTGAATTGCAACCACTGGCAGTTGCCAAGTTACTCAAGGCGATCGCGCTTAATGAGTCCCCACAGCTGATTATTCTGGGTAAACAAGCCATTGACGATGATGCCAACCAAACCGGCCAGATGCTGGCAGCATTAATGGGTTGGCCGCAAGCAACGTTCGCCTCAAAAGTGGTGGTGGATGTGGCTGCGGGTTCTGTGACAGTGACACGTGAAGTGGATGGTGGATCAGAAACGCTGGCGCTGACTTTACCCGCCATTGTGACGACCGATTTGCGGCTGAACGAACCGCGTTACGCCACCTTGCCCAACATCATGAAGGCGAAGAAAAAGCCGTTGGATGTTATCAAGCCCGAAGCATTGGGGGTTGATGTCACTCCCCGGCTCACGACACTTAAAGTGACGGACCCGGCGCCACGATCAGCGGGTGTGAAGGTGGCGAATGTTGCTGAACTGATACACAAACTCAAAAATGAAGCCAAGGTGATCGCATGAGTATCCTCGTTATTGCTGAGCACGATAATCTGACGCTCAAAGTCGCAACACGCAACGCCATTGCAGCTGCCGCCAAGATCAACATCACGTTAGCCACAGAAATTCATGTTCTGGTAGCAGGGGTGGCGTGTGGCGATGCCGCACAACAGGCCGCCGCCGTGGCGGGTGTTGCTAAAGTTATCGTGGCGGATGCCGCTCACTATGGCGATCAGACGGCTGAAAATCTGGCAGCGCTGATTGTTGCGCAAGCCGGTGGCCATACGCATATTCTGGCCGCTGCCACGAGCAACGGTAAAAACACCTTGCCGCGTGTTGCTGCCTTGCTGGATGTAGCGCAGATTTCGGACATCATCGCGGTGCTTGATGCTGACACATTCGTGCGTCCGATTTATGCAGGCAACGCGCTAGCCACGGTGAAAAGCGCCGACCCGGTAAAAGTGATTACCGTGCGCACGACGGGGTTCGATGCGGTAGAGGCCAGCGGTGGCCATGCCGTCATTGAAAACATTCAGGCCAGCACTGATCTTGGTCAGGCCAAACTGGTTAACCGTGAGTTAACCAAATCGGCGCGGCCGGAACTTGCTGCGGCGAAGATTATTGTCTCCGGTGGCCGCGGCATGGGTAGTGGTGAAAACTATCACACGGTATTAGAGCCCTTGGCTGACAAACTCGGTGCGGCGATGGGTGCTTCGCGCGCGGCAGTGGATGCCGGTTTTGTATCGAACGATTATCAGGTGGGGCAAACCGGAAAGATCGTTGCGCCACAACTGTATATCGCGATCGGCATATCGGGCGCGATTCAGCATCTGGCCGGCATGAAAGATTCCAAAGTCATTGTGGCGATTAACAAAGACCCAGATGCACCCATTTTTCAAGTGGCCGATTATGGCTTGGTGGCAGATCTCTTTCAGGCGGTACCAGAGCTGGTTGCCGCCCTGTAATTCATTATCCTTTTGTGTTCCCCCTGCTGAGGTTTTGCCGACATGAGCGACTATAACGCCCCTTTAAAAGACATGCAGTTCGTGTTGACCGAATTAGCTGGCCTGGCACAGGTCAGTGCTTTGCCGGGGTATGCCGAAGCCACACCCGATGTGATCGAAGCCATTCTGGAAGAATCCGGAAAATTTACTCGGGATGTTCTGGCACCGCTTAATTTCTCCGGTGATCAAGAGGGGGCGCAGTGGGCTGATAAGGCAGTCACCATGCCAAAGGGGTTTAAAGAAGCTTACGCCCAGTTTGTCGAGAACGGATGGAATGCATTGTCTGGCAATCCGGAATTTGGCGGTCAGGGCTTGCCTAAAGTGGTTTCTGCTGTGGTGCAGGAGATGTGGCAATCAGCCAATATGTCATTTTCATTGTGCCCGATGCTGACCATGGGTGGCATAGAAGCGCTTGAGCTGTATGGTAGCGAGGAACAAAAAACGACTTATCTGCATCACATGGTTTCGGGCCGATGGACAGGTACCATGAATCTGACGGAGTCGCAAGCAGGGTCTGATCTGGCGGCAGTGCGTACGTGCGCGGTGCCGCAAGGGGATGGCACCTACAAGCTGTTCGGGCAGAAAATATTTATCACCTATGGCGATCACGATATGGCCGAGAACACGATACATCTCGTGCTCGCCCGTACGCCCGATGCGCCTGCAGGTGTCAAAGGCATCTCGCTGTTTGTGGTGCCTAAATTTCTGGTGAATGCGGATGGCACGCTAGGTGCGCGTAACGATGTCTATAGTGTGTCGATCGAGCATAAGCTCGGCATTCACGCCAGCCCAACGTGCGTGATGGCTTATGGCGATAATGGTGGTGCGGTTGGCACCTTGGTCGGCAAAGAAAACGATGGCCTCAAGTACATGTTCGTGATGATGAATGCAGCGCGCTATGCTGTCGGGTTAGAAGGCCTGGCGCTCGGTGAGCGTGCGTATCAGCAGGCACTTGGCTTTGCCCGTGAGCGAGTGCAGAGCCGTGCCATTGAAGGCTCGACGGGTAGTGTGCCGATTATTCGTCACCCGGATATCCGTCGCATGCTGTTACTCATGCGCTCGCAAAATGAAGCCATGCGTGCGGTAGCGTATGTGGTGGCTTCAGCACTGGATTCAGCCCTGCGGCATCCGGATGCAGATGAGCGCATTCGCCAACAGGCGTTTGTTGATTTAATGATCCCCGTGGTGAAAGCCTGGTTGACCGAGATAGGTAACGAGGTGACGTCACTCGGTGTGCAAATTCATGGCGGTATGGGATTTATTGAAGAGACGGGTGCCGCGCAGCACTTTCGCGATGCGCGAATTACCACGATCTATGAAGGCACGACGGGCATTCAGGCGCTGGATCTCATCGGCCGCAAAGTCGCGCGCGACGGGGGTGGTGCGCTGAATGCCTTGCTCGGCCAGATGAAAGGAACGCAGGCGAGCGTAGCCAAGCAATCGGGTGTTAGCTTCAAGGCACTGGCAGCAGCACTGCATGAGGGCATTGATGCGGTGACCACTGCAGGAGACTACATCGTTGCTAATTACGGCAAGGATGTCCGCAATGTGGCTGTGGGCGCAGTACCTTTTCTGCGGATGCTTGGGATTGTGTCCGGCGGCTGGATGATGGCGCGCGCTGCACTTGCGGCGCAAGCAAAAATTGACGCAGGTGATACCGATCCTTTTTATTCTGCCAAAATCAACACCGCCCACTTTTACGCCGATCACGTGATGGCGGCAGCCAGTGGCCTGGCTAAAGAAGTTGTGCAAGGCGGCGCTAGCGCATTAGCGCTGGATGATGTTCTTTTTTAATTCGATATTGAAAAGTCGGCGCTGGTGATACGCCGCGAAGCAAGTCCTCTTGGAGAGAATCAATGAAAAAATTAGTTACGCTGTTAGTTGGCCTTGGTATGGCTGCGTTTAATGTATTTGCTGCGGTTAATGTCAATACCGCAACCCAGGAGCAACTCGAGTCACTCAATGGCATTGGCCCGGCTAAAGCCAAGGCCATCATTGATTATCGTCTGAAGAACGGTAGCTTCAAGACGCTTGAAGAGATTGATAATGTGCCGGGCGTGGGCGCCGGTATCATGGGCAAGATCAAAAATGACGTAACGCTCACTGGCGCAACCACAGTAAAGGTAAAGGCGGACACGAGTAGTAAGAAGGCTAATCGGGAATCCAAGAACGCTGAGAAAGCAGCACTGAAAAGCGAAAAAAATGGTGATGCTACTGCGAGTGCTACGGCTGCCAAATCGGCTGCCAAATCAGCAGAGAAGAAATAGTCGTTCTTTTGCATTTTTCGCACCCATAAAAAACCCCGCTGCTGCGGGGTTTTTTATGGGTGATTTTATGGGGCAAATCGGCATGGCTACATCTGTTGATAAATCGGCCCTTCGCCACCCTGCGGGGCAACCCAGTTGATGTTCTGCGTTGGGTCTTTGATGTCGCAGGTTTTGCAATGCACGCAGTTTTGCGCGTTGATCTGCAACTGTGGATTAGCTCCACTGGCATCGCGCACAATCTCATACACCCCTGCCGGGCAATAGCGCTGCTCGGGCGCATCGTAAAGCGCCAGATTGATTTCAATCGGCACCTGCGCATTCTTTAATTGCAAATGGCAAGGCTGATCTTCTTCGTGGTTGGTATTGGAGAGAAAAACCGACGAGAGTCGGTCGAACGTCAGCACGCCATCGGGCTTGGGATAATCGATTGGCGTGCAGTCAGCGGCCAGTTTGAGTTTGGTGTGATCGCTCGTGTTGTGCAGCGTCCACGGGGCTTTGCCGCGCAGTAATACTTGGTCGATACCGAACATTAGCGAGCCGGTGACCAGCCCCTTGGCCATCCACGGTTTGAAGTTGCGTGCTGTGTGCAGTTCGTCATACAGCCAGGAGGCGCGCAAAGTTTCAGGGTAGGCAGTAAGGTTATCGTGCGCGCGGTTAGCGGCAAGTGCGGCTGCTGCCGCTTCGGCGGCCAGCATGCCGCTCTTGATTGCGGCATGGCTGCCCTTGATGCGCGAGGCAACCAATAGACCCGCATCGTCGCCGATCAGTGCGCCACCGGGAAAGTCCAGTTGTGGCATGGATTGCAGGCCACCTGCCGCCAGCGCGCGCGCGCCATACGCAATGCGTTTGCCGCCTTCTAGCATGGCAGCAATATGCGGGTGGGTTTTCATGCGCTGCATTTCTCCAAAGGGCGAAAGATGCGGATTGCTGTAACCCAAACCGACAACAAGACCGATAGCAACTTGATTTTCTGCCAGATGATAAATAAACCCGCCGCCGTAGGTGTCTCTGGTAAGTGGCCAGCCAGCGGTGTGCATGACCAGGCCTTTTTCGTGCTGGCTGGCTGATACTTCCCACAACTCCTTAATGCCGAGTGCATAAGTTTGCGGGTCGGATCTTTCGCGCAAGTTGAACTTGAGCTCAATTTCCTTGCCCAGATGCCCGCGACAACCTTCGGCGAAGAGCGTGTATTTGGCGAGCAGGTCCATACCCGGCTGATAAGCTGTACTGTGCTCTCCCGTGTGTTTGACGCCCATATCGCCCGTCGCTACACCGCGCACGGCACCTTTTTCGTCGTATAGCACTTCAGCACCGGCAAAGCCGGGAAAGAGATCAACGCCCAAGGCTTCCGCCTGTGAGGCCAGCCAGCGACACACCATCCCCAGGCTGATGATGTAATTGCCATGATTCTGAAAGCAGGCCGGTAGCAAAAAATTGGGCACATCAGCGCTGCCCTTGGCCGTGAGAAAGGTAAACCGATCACGGCTGACGGGGGTATTTAGCGGCGCATCCTTTTCTTGCCAGTCGGGTATCAGTTCAAAGAGCGCGCGCGGGTCCATTACTGCGCCTGAGAGAATATGCGCACCGATTTCAGCGCCTTTCTCAATCAGGCACACGCTGATCTCCGGATTAATCTGTTTCAGTCGTATCGCTGCCGAGAGCCCTGCGGGGCCGCCCCCCACGATCAATACGTCAAATTCCATGGCTTCGCGCTGCATGTGGTTCCTTTCAAATACGAGGGAAACTTAATCTGCCGATTATAATCAGCCCTTAACTTAACTTGCTGAATGCGTGTTATGAGTTCTGTTGCAATGCTTGATCGTAAGCTGGTCTATCGCCATGAAATGCCACTGCGCTGGGGCGATCAGGACGCGATGAATCACATCAACAACACGCTGTACTTTCGCTATATGGAGCAAGCGCGGGTCGAGTGGCTGGATTCTCTTTGTCCTGAAGAGCGGCGAGAAAAAAATCAGGGTGCTGTTCTGGTCAACGCCAGCTGCACCTTTTTGATTCCGCTGACCTATCCGGGAAAAGTATCGTGCGATATTTTCATTGGCCAGCCAGGGCACAGCAGTTTGCCGACTTTTTATGAGTTGCGTCGGCTGGATGATCATCGTCTGTATGCTGAAGGCGCAGCCAAGCTGGTGTGGATAGACAAGCTAAGTGGCAAGTCGATTCCGCTGCCAAATGCACTGCGCCTGGCCTTTGCTGATGCAAAGAAAACGTGACAACCGTAGCCGTGCTGATATTATTTGATACGTGTGCTGATTCATCAATTTCGTAAGGGATGCTCATGAATAAGATTTTTCCTTCTGCAGCCGAAGCACTCAGGGGCATAGTCAACGACAACCAGTTGCTGGCGGTTGGCGGCTTTGGCCTGTGTGGCATTCCCGAAGCGC
>WOZP01000115.1 GCA_011620215.1 Rugosibacter sp. | reverse complement strand
GGATGACTCAATAGAGAGACGTACGGTAATTGGCATTCACCGTACGGTTGTTCACCCTATTTTTAGCGATAATGAACGTATGGCCGCCCAACGTTTTGGCAGCCATTTGCAAAGAGCCTTGCGGCTGCATACTCATACCCAAAGTTTACATGCCAAGGCGGAGCTGGGCGCCAGGGCTATCGATGCGCTTGCCTTGGCAATGTTGATTGTCGACGGCAAGGGCCTGATCCTGCAATTGAATGCCAGCGCCGAGCATTTACTGGGCCAGCGGGTTTGCAACCTAAACAGCAAGGCGGGTCGCTTATCTGCCAGTCATCCGGCCAACAAAAACAGCTTGGCGGCCTTGATCGCTGAGGCTACTACTTATCCCGCAGTAGGTGGAGCGATGTTTTTGAATGGTGCAGATAATCGGCAAGTGTTTGTGGCGCCATTGCCAGCATCATCGCCATTTGCACGGGACTGGCAAATGCCATTGGCGTTGGTTTTGGTGATGGATACAGGCAAACTCCTTTCGCCGTTGCAACTGTTGCGCAAGCTATACGATTTGTCTCCAGCCGAGTTGCGGGTGGCATCAGCATTGTTAGAAGGAAAATCGCCTGAAGAATATGCCCAGCAAGCCGGCGTAACACTGAATACTGTGCGCAGCCAGTTGAAAAACCTGTTCAGTAAAACCGGAACCCACAGACAATCCGAACTTGTAGCGGTGTTATGCCGGATTCCACCCTTACGTGGTTCAGCGGCTGGTATGTAGCAAAGAGCTGTCTCTAAAAGACTCGGTTTTCTTAGTTTGTTGGCGCCGATTGAAAATTGACCATTTAGAGGGGTTTGTACCGATCGAATTTTGACCAGGTAATCCAGGTATCCTGCTTAGTTTTTAAGCAGTGGTAAATCAAGAGTGTATTACATGTCAACGTACGCAAAAGTTCGACGGTTGTTTCATCGAGACCACCTATCCATCAGTGAAATACAGCGGCGGACAAGCCTGTCGCGTAACACCATCAAAGCCTGGCTTAACCCATCTTCGTGACTCCAGCGTCATAAATCATTAATTTTTCGTTAGGGCTGGCTTTAAAATTCAAAAAAACCCTTTGAAATCAATGGGTCCATTTTTAATGGCCTTCTGTAGTGCCCTCCATTAACAGAATCGTCTTGATTTTTTACAAATTTGCGCCCATGCTGAAGCCATGTATATTCGCAGAACCAAAACTAAAACAACGGATCAAGGCGGTGCCAGCTTCACCTATCGGATCGTTGAATCCGTTCGTGTGGGAACACAAGTCAAACAACGCACGCTACTTAATCTAGGCAAAGACTTTGCCATTGAGCCCGAGCAATGGCCGTTGCTCACTGCCAGAATTGAACAGTTTCTGCAAGGATCAAAGCCTCACCAAGTCGAGTTGTTTGATTTAGCGGATGATTTAGGTCAATTGCTGGAGGCCGCCGCCGAGCGCTATAGCACCCTGATCATCGATAAACTGGTACAACCAGTGGTTTCAGAAGCATCCGATCAGGATTATCATAGCGTCGATATTAATCATATCGAAGCCGTTCAAGCCCGCAGCATCGGCGGGGAAACGTTAGCCTTACATGCAGTCATGCAATTACAACTGGATCAGAAACTTACTGCACTGGGCTTTAATAAAATCGATTCCGCAGCCGCACTCGGTAGCATTATCGGCCGCATGATTTCCCCCGGCAGCGAATTGCAAACCCACGCTTGGCTGCAATCGCGCACCGCTCTGGGTGAACTGCTTGATCATGACTACGGCAGTACCAGCCTGACGCGCTTGTATACCATCAGCGATACGTTGCTCAAACACCAAGCGGCGCTGGAAGCATTTCTGGCGGTTCAGGAGCAGACCTTGTTCGATTTAAACCGAAGCATCGTGTTGTACGATTTGACTAATACCTATTTTGAAGGCCAGTGCGCGCAAAACCCCAAGGCCCAGTTCGGTCGCTCCAAAGAAAAACGCAGTGACTGCCCCTTGGTGACCTTAGGTCTGGTTCTGGATGGCAATGGCTTCCCGCTCAGCAGTCAGGTCTTTCCAGGTAACGCCAGTGAGCCGGCCACTTTAGAGTTGATGCTGGACGGCCTCCAGGGGAAAAATCCATCAATCGTTGAGAAACCGGTGGTTATTATGGATGCCGGCATTGCCAGCGCTGACAACATCGTCTGGTTAAGCGAGCGCGGTTATCTTTATCTGGTGGTTAGCCGGGAACGCAACGGACAAGATCCCAGAGACCAGGATAATGCCGTCCTGGTACGGGACACCGGACAGAACAACGTCTGCGTTTACCGCACAATCGATGCAGAAACCAAGGAAACCCGGCTCTATTGTTACTCCGAACAAAAAGCCAAAAAAGAACAGAGCCTCCGCAACCGCTTCCACGTCCGCCTGGAAGAAGCGCTCGACAAGCTCAATGCCGGCTTGGACAAAAAAGGCACCATTAAAAACGTCGCGAAAATACATGAACGCATCGGTCGACTGCGCGAAAAAAACAGCCGTGTTGCTCAAGACT
>WOZP01000081.1 GCA_011620215.1 Rugosibacter sp. | reverse complement strand
AACGGAATGTCATCCTCGAAGTCATTGAAGTTGCTGCCGCTTGCCGGTACAGCCGGTGCTGATTTACCTGCAGCGGCAGGCGCGGCACCATAGCCACTGTCACGCGGTGGAGCATCATTTGAACCCATGCCCGGGCTCATACCTTGCCGGCTGCCGAGCATCTGCATTGAGTCGGCAACAATCTCGGTGGTGTAGTTGGTGTGTCCGTCTTTTTCCCATTTGCGCGTTTTGAGCGATCCTTCGATGTACACCTGCGAGCCTTTTTTCAGATATTGACCTGCAATTTCAGCCAGCTTGCGGAAGAACACCACACGGTGCCATTCGGTGGCTTCTTTCTTTTCGCCCGTCCCTTTATCTTTCCACGTATCGGTGGTGGCCAGCGTGATATTCACCACGGCGTCACCATTGGGCATATAGCGCGATTCAGGGTCTTTGCCCAGGTTACCAACCAGAATTACTTTATTTACTGAAGCCATGGAGAGTCTCCTTGATGATGTTTTAAGTTAGCCTTGTTCGGCCAGTGGATTTTTTGCAGTCGCTGGCAAGCGAGGCAGAATAGGCTGCATGGTAATGGCGGCAGCCAGCCAAAGTGTGCTCATTCCGGCTGCAAACACAAATACGCTTTGCGGGCCAAAGTGCTTAGCTATCCAGCCACCCAACGCGCCACCCAAAAACAGGCCCAAGGCTTGCGTTGTGTTGTAAACGCCGAGTGCTGTGCCTTTTGCCCGTGGTGGCGCAACACGAGAAATCAATGAAGGCAGCATGGCTTCCAGCGTGTTGAAGGCGACAAAAAAACTGAGCAAGCCACCCATCACCACATAGAAATGATTGCCTTGCAAACCAAGTACCAGCAGTGTCAGCAGTAACAAGATAATGGCAGAAACAAACACCGTACGCAGTTTTTGGCGCTTTTCAGCGTAAATAATTGCCGGCACCATAAGCACAAATGAGATCAGTACTGCCGGCAAATAAACCTTCCAGTGCGAGGCCAGTGGTAAATCTCCTGTGCTGATCAATAAACCGGGCACCACGACAAACATCATCATCTGTGACATATGGAGGATAAAAATGCCCAGATTAAGCCGCAGCAACTGGGTATTCACCAACACTTCGCGCAATGGAACGCGTGGGCCGGGATGCGGTGGTGGTGGCTCAGGCACGAGATAAATCACGACTGCAATTGCTGTCAGCGCTAACACACCGGTCATCCAGAAAATGCCGCTCATGCCTATGGCGGCGTAAAGCACGGGTGCAATCACCAGTGAAAAAGCAAATACAAGGCCAATGGATGAACCTATCATCGCCATCACTTTGGTGCGATGTTGCTCGCGCGTTAAATCGGCTGCCAAGGCGGTTATCGCAGCGGAAATAGCACCCGCACCTTGCACAACCCGGCCCAAAATAGTCCAGTAAATATCCGTTGCCAGCGCAGCAACCACGGAGCCGATGGCAAAAACCAACAAACCCAAAATAATCACCCGTTTGCGCCCAAAGACATCTGACGCCATACCGAACGGAATCTGAAAAAACGCCTGGGTCAGGCCATAGGCACCCAAGGCAAGGCCCACCAGCGTGAGATTGTCTCCCCCTGGCAGCGTGTGGGCATGAATGGCGAACACTGGCAGAATCAAAAACATGCCCAGCATGCGCAAAGCAAAAATAGAGGCTAACGATACGCCGGCGCGCTTTTCCGCGCGGCTCATGGCGTCGGTTAGTTGGTCAGACATGGATGGGTCAGGTGAATGAATTATGTCGCGTATATTAGTACATTAACTGGTCGCCTTGCGGCCACTTTCGTTACGCTTTGGCCTACTACTTCATGGATACCATCAAAATTCGCGGTGCGCGCACGCACAATCTCAAGAATATCAACCTGGATTTACCCCGTAACCGGCTCACGGTAATCACGGGCTTGTCAGGCTCCGGTAAAAGCTCACTCGCGTTTGACACGCTCTACGCGGAAGGTCAGCGTCGCTATGTCGAATCGCTCTCGGCCTATGCGCGGCAATTTTTGCAGATGATGGAAAAACCGGATGTTGATTTGATTGAAGGGTTGTCTCCAGCCATTTCCATCGAACAAAAAGCCACTAGCCACAACCCGCGCTCTACGGTGGGCACGGTGACGGAAATTCACGATTATCTGCGCCTGCTGTACGCCCGTGCCGGCACGCCACACTGCCCGGATCATGGCTTGCCGCTGGAGGCAATGAGTGTGGCACAAATGGTGGACCATGCGCTGGCCCTGCCGACCGATACGCGCCTGATGATACTTGCGCCGGTTGTCGCTGATCGCAAAGGCGAGCAACTCGAACTGTTTGCCGAGTTGCGCGCGCAGGGTTTTGTGCGCCTGCGTGTGGATGGCGCGGTGTATGACATTGACAGCCTGCCCAAGCTAGCCAAAACCAAAAAGCACACCGTTGATGTTGTCATCGACCGGCTCAAGGTGAAGGAAGATCAACACCAGCGCCTGGCGGAAAGTTTCGAGACTGCATTGCGTCACGCGGATGGTCGCGCGCTTGCCGTGGAAATGGATAGCGGCAAAGAACATTTATTTTCCAGCAAATTCGCTTGCCCGGTTTGCAGCTACTCATTGCAGGAACTAGAGCCTCGTTTATTCTCTTTCAACAATCCGATGGGGGCATGCCCCTCATGTGACGGCTTGGGACAGATCCAGTTTTTCGATCCCCTACGCGTCGTGGCCTACCCACACCTCTCGCTCGCTGAAGGGGCCATCAAGGGTTGGGACAAACGCAACCAGTTTTATTTTCAGATGCTGGAATCCCTCGCTGCGCACTACAGCATAGATACCTCGGTACCTTTTGAAGGCTTACCAGAGAACCTCAGGAAAATTATTCTTTACGGCTCAGGTACTGAGCAGATCAAATTCAAATATCTGAGTGAAAAAGGCACCCGCTTTGAACGTAGCCACGCTTTTGAAGGCATCATCAACAGTATGGAGCGGCGCTACCGCGAAAGTGATTCGCTCAGTGTCCGGGATGACCTGGTTAAATATCTGAATCACAAACCCTGCCCTGAATGTCAAGGCCAGCGTTTGCGCCGTGAAGCGCGCCATGTATTCGTCGGCGGGCAAACCATTTCAGCGATCAGCCATCTCTCATTGGGGCAATGTCGTGATTTTTTTGCAGAGCTGACGCTGACCGGCCATAAAGCGCAGA
Source organism: Rugosibacter sp. (assembly GCA_011620215.1). Lineage (GTDB taxonomy): Bacteria > Pseudomonadota > Gammaproteobacteria > Burkholderiales > Rhodocyclaceae > Rugosibacter. The sequence continues at coordinate 8,646 of WOZP01000081.1, read as the reverse complement.
TAGCGGAAAAAATTCTCAAGGAACTCACCTCACGACTATCCTTTCTCATCAATGTCGGCCTCAACTATCTTTCGCTAGATCGTTCGGCGGAAACGCTTTCTGGCGGCGAGGCACAACGTATTCGATTGGCTTCGCAAATCGGCTCAGGCCTCACGGGCGTCATGTATGTGCTCGATGAACCTTCGATCGGCCTGCATCAGCGCGATAACGTGCGCCTGTTGGAAACGCTCATCCACCTGCGTGATCTGGGCAACACGGTGATCGTGGTCGAACATGATCAGGAAGCCATTGAGGCTGCCGACTATGTTGTCGACATCGGCCCGGGCGCAGGAGAACATGGCGGCGAAATTGTCGCCGAAGGCACGCCGCAGCAAGTGGCAGCGAACAGCGCCTCACTCACCGGCGCATTTCTGTCAGGCCGCCGCCGTATTGCCATCCCCGACTTGCGCACGCCGCCTGCCGCCGACCGCTGGCTGAAAATCATTAACGCCAGCGGCAACAATCTCAAGCAGGTGACCCTGGAAATTCCTGTTGGTTTATTCACTTGCGTCAGCGGTGTCTCGGGTTCGGGTAAATCAACCCTGATCAATGACACCCTCTACGCTGCTGCGGCACGCCATCTTTATGCGGCGACAACGGAACCCGCCACCTATGGCGAGATCACCGGTCTCGAATTTTTCGACAAGGTAATCAATGTCGATCAGTCGCCCATTGGCCGCACGCCGCGCTCCAACCCCGCGACTTACACAGGGTTATTAACGCCTATTCGAGAACTTTTCGCCGGTGTGCCTGCGGCGCGCGAACGTGGCTACGGGCCGGGACGTTTTTCATTCAACGTCAAGGGCGGGCGCTGCGAAGCCTGCCAGGGCGATGGCATGATCAAGGTGGAAATGCACTTTCTGCCTGATATTTTTGTCGCCTGCGATGTTTGCCACAGCAAACGCTACAACCGCGAAACACTGGAAGTTCGCTTTAAGGGCAAAACCATCCACGAAGTACTGCAAATGACGGTAGAACAAGCACGGGAATTTTTCGACGCCATACCGCTTGTTGCGCGCAAATTACAAACGCTGATAGATGTCGGGCTTTCCTATATTCAACTGGGACAAAGCGCTGTCACGCTATCCGGCGGCGAAGCACAACGCGTCAAGCTAGCGCTCGAACTCTCCAAGCGCGACACGGGCCGCACCCTGTATATTCTCGACGAACCCACTACCGGCCTGCACTTTCACGATATCGAAATGTTGCTTTCCGTGCTGCATCGTCTGCGTGACCATGGTAATACCATTGTCGTCATTGAACACAATCTGGATGTTATTAAAACCGCCGATTGGGTCATTGATCTCGGTCCGGAAGGCGGTGATGGCGGGGGACGCATCATTGCTTGCGGCACGCCAGAACAGGTAGCCGACGTACACGATAGTCCAACGGGACACTATCTGAAGAAACTTCTCGCTGACGCAAATCGCACTCAACTGACAAAAAAGACCCCAAAGCGCCGTACATCATGAGCAACACTGAGCAACACGCAATACCCTGCCGAAAAGTCGGCGCTGGTGATACGGCGAGAAAAAATCGCACGGCGGAGTTGACGAGCCTTGGAACAACACGGCATTGCCTGAGCGAAACTGAGCCCCGAGCGCAAACCCAAGGTTGAAATCCGGACTTATCCTGAGTATAGTCAACACTGTATTATCAGCACGGCGGCCCTGTTTATTTCTGGCCGCCGTATGTTTTTTATGTACTGTTTTCGCGGAGCACTTTGATGCCGCATTTAATGAATACCTATGGACGGCTGCCCGTCGCCTTTACTCATGGCGAGGGCTGTCGCTTATTTGATGAGCAAGGCAAATCCTATCTTGACGCGATGTCCGGCATCGCCGTCAATACGCTGGGCCACAATCATCCGCGTTTGGTTGCCGCATTGAGCAAACAAATCGGCCGCCTGATGCACACCTCGAATCTGTATCACATCCGCGAGGCCGAGGAAGCTTCCGATCGCCTGGCCAGCATTGCCAAAATGGATGAGGTGTTTTTCTGCAACTCAGGGTGCGAAGCCAACGAAGCCGCCATCAAGCTCGCGCGCCTTTACGGCCATCAGCAAGGTATTGATCAACCCGCCATCATCGTCATGGAACAAGCCTTTCATGGCCGCACCCTGGCAACACTCTCAGCCACCGGCAACCGCAAGGCACAGGCCGGGTTCGAGCCGCTGGTTAGCGGCTTCGTCCGCGTGCCCTTTGATGACCTGGCAGCTATCGAGCAGGTGGCCGCGAACAACCCGAATGTGGTCGCCGTGCTGTTTGAACCAATCCAGGGCGAAGGTGGCATCAACGTCGCGCACAACGAATACATGCGCGCCGTGCGCAAGATATGCAATGAAAAAAACTGGCTGATGATGGTGGATGAGGTGCAATGCGGCCTGGGCCGCACCGGCATCTGGTTTGCGCATCAGCACGCCGACATATTGCCGGATGTGATGACGCTGGCCAAGGGTTTGGGTTCCGGCGTGCCGATTGGTGCTTGTCTTGCCGCTGGCCGCGCCACTGGCGTATTCAAGCCGGGCAATCACGGCTCGACATTCGGTGGCAATCCGTTGGCATGCACTGCCGCGCTAACCACCTTGAAGGTTATCGAAACAGATGACCTGATGACCCGCGCGTCCGAGCTTGGCGAACTTATTCGAGATGGCCTGCGGCATGGGCTGGCGAGTGCTGACGGGCTGATCAAGGGTGTTGTCGAAGTACGTGGTGATGGCTTGCTGATCGGCATTGAACTGGACCGTCCCTGTGGTGATTTGGTCAAACGCGCGTTGGACAAGGGCCTGCTGATTAATGTCACGGTAGAAAAAGTGGTGCGGCTGTTACCTGCCTTGGTGATGAGTGATGCAGAAGGCACCGAGTTGGTCGCTCTGCTCGTGCCGCTCATTCTGGATTTTCTCAAGGAGTGATGATGTCACCGGCGACGCCCATGGCTTCACCCCGTCACTTTCTGGAATTGCGTGACCTCTCACGTGACGAGCTTGATTATGTTTTTCTGCGCAGTCAGCGCATCAAAGCGCGCTTCAAGGCATATGAGCGTTACTGGCCCCTGCAAGATCGCACGCTGGTGATGATTTTTGAAAAAGCCAGCACGCGCACGCGGTTGTCATTTGAAGCTGGCATGCATCAGTTAGGCGGTGCCGCGATTTATTTGAATACCCGCGATTCCCAACTTGGGCGCGGTGAGCCAGTGGAAGATGCAGCGCAAGTGATTTCGCGTATGGGCGATATCGTCATGATCCGTACTTTTGAGCAGGCCATCATCGAACGCTTTGCCAAAAATTCGCGCGTACCCGTGATCAACGGACTGACGAATGAATATCACCCCTGTCAGATTCTTGCCGATATTTTCACCTTCATCGAACATCGCGGCTCGATTCAAGGCAAAACCGTGGCCTGGATTGGCGACTCGAATAATGTCTGCAACACCTGGTTGCAAGCTGCCGAAGTGTTTGACTTCAAGGTGCATGTATCCACCCCGCCCGGCTATGAAGTGGAGCCAGAGCGTGTTGGCCTTATTGGCCTGAATGGCACCACGCACTTTACACAGTTTGCTGACCCAATGGATGCTGCACAGGGAGCCGATCTGGTCACGACCGATGTGTGGACGTCCATGGGGTTTGAAGCCGAAAATGAAGAGCGCACGCGTGATTTTGCCGACTGGCAAGTGGATGCCGAGATGATGCAGATAGCAGCGCCTGATGCAGTCTTTATGCATTGTTTGCCCGCCCATCGCGGAGAAGAAGTTGCCGCCGAGGTGATCGACGGGCCACAAAGCGTCGTTTGGGATGAAGCAGAAAATCGTCTGCACACACAAAAAGCCTTGCTGGAGTTTTTACTCCTCGGAAAAATCAACGATTAAGGGAAAGTCAATGAGTGAAATTAAAAAAGCAGTACTCGCCTATTCTGGCGGCCTGGATACCTCGGTTATCCTCAAGTGGCTACAAGATACCTACCAGTGCGAAGTAATCACCTTCACTGCTGATCTGGGGCAAGGCGAAGAACTGGAACCCGCACGTGCCAAGGCATTGCAACTCGGCATCAAGAAGAAAAATATTTTCATTGACGATCTGCGTGAAGAGTTCGTGCGCGATTTTGTCTTTCCCATGTTCCGCTGTAACACCGTGTATGAAGGCGAGTATTTGTTGGGTACATCGATTGCGCGGCCGCTGATTGCCAAGCGCCTCATCGATATCGCAAAAAAAACCGGTGCAGACGCGATTTCTCATGGCGCAACCGGCAAAGGCAATGATCAGGTGCGTTTCGAGCTGGGTGCCTACGCGCTCATGCCCAACATCAAAGTCATTGCCCCGTGGCGCGAGTGGGATTTGCTGTCACGCGAAAAGCTCATGGCCTATGCCGAGAAACATGGCATTCCCGTTGAGATGAAGCATAAAAAAGGCGGTTCGCCCTACTCGATGGACGCCAATTTATTGCACATCTCCTACGAAGGCCGTCATCTGGAAAACCCTGCGGCTGAAGCTGAAGAATCCATGTGGCGCTGGACAGTTTCCCCCGAGAAGGCGCCGAACAAAGCCGAATATATCGACCTTGAATTTAAACAAGGCGATCTGGTGGCTATCAATGGCAAAAAAATGAAAGCTCACGAGCTGTTAGCCAGCCTGAATCAGATCGGCGGCAAACATGGCATTGGCCGCCTTGATCTGGTCGAAAACCGCTACGTCGGCATGAAGTCGCGCGGCTGTTATGAAACCCCCGGCGGCACCATTTTGTTGCGCGCCCACCGCGCCATTGAATCCATCACCCTGGACCGCGAAGTAGCGCACCTCAAGGACGATCTCATGCCGCGCTATGCCAGCCTGATCTATAACGGCTACTGGTGGAGCCCCGAGCGTCTTGCACTGCAAACCCTGATCGATCATACGCAGCAGACCGTGAATGGCTGGGTGCGCCTCAAGCTCTACAAGGGCAATGTCAGTGTGGTTGGGCGCGACTCGAAGCATGATTCCTTGTTTGATTCGACCATCGCCACGTTCGAGGATGATGCCGGTGCTTACAACCAGAAGGATGCACACGGCTTTATTCGGTTAAATGCCTTGCGGCTGCGTATTGGCGCCAATCGCGCCAGTAAGAAGATCTAAGGCTTCAACAGATCATTAGCCGACAATGTTTGATATCTCCGAAGAGCAGATGACGCAATTCGGCATGACATTCGGCATTGCCGCATTCATGCTTTTCATGCTTTTCATCATCGGTGAGCTGGCCTGGAAATCAAAAGCCGGCAAGACGGGAACCTTTATCCTGTTCTTTGTCCTGGCTTTTGGCATGATCGGGTTCGTTGCTAAAATCATCATTGAGAAATTGTGGGGGATTTAATATGTCGCAGTTTGATCACGTTACCGTGTCCAAAAAAGCCAACGTCTATTTCGATGGCAAATGTATGAGCCACACGGTTCAGTTAGCGGATGGCACAAGAAAAAGTGTCGGTGTCATTTTGCCCGCGAACCTGACTTTTAATACGGGCGCACCTGAAATCATGGAAACGGTTGCCGGCAGTTGCCGCTATCGCCTTCAAGGGGAAGACTGGAAAATCTGCCGTGCAGGTGAGCAATTCAGCGTGCCTGGCAACTCACAATTCGATATTGAAGTGGCGGGTGAGCCCTACCATTACGTGTGCCACTTTGCTTGATTCAGAAGCCACTGTTTAGGAGTCCGCGCCATGCCCTCATTTGATATTTCATCCGAAGCTGATGTGGTTGCACTAAAAAATGCAGTCGATGTTGCTGGCCGCCATATTGGCAACCGCTACGACTTCAAAGGCACTACGGCGAAGGTTGAGTTGAATGAGAAAGACAAAACGCTCACCTTGTTTGGGGATTCCGAGTTCCAGATTAGCCAGATCAAGGACATCCTTTTCCCCGAGATGGAAAAAAAGGAACGCGAAAGCACTAAGCGGCTGGAGATAGGCAAGCTCGAAACAGTTTCCGGCAACAAGGTCAAGCAGGAATTGAAGATCAAGATCGGGATAGAAACCGAACTGGCAAAGAAAATCGTCAAGCTCATCAAGGACAGCAAAGTCAAGGTGCAGGCCAGCATCCAGGGTGACGCCGTGCGCGTGACCGGCGCCAAACGCGATTTGCTGCAAGAAACCATCGCCTTGGTTAAAAAATCGATTACCGATTTTCCGTTGCAGTATGGCAACTTCAGGGACTAAAGGACTAAGCGAGCTTAATTAGCATTTAATTCAAGCGAGTTTTAGGCCACGAATCCAGTGGCTATAGAGTCGATCGGCAACCTGCCGCATGCGTTCAATACGCGCATCCAGCGCTGTATACATTTGCTCAGGCGTTTGCACCGAAGCTGATGCGGCAACGCCCTCATCAGCCCAATGCTTGCCCCAAAGCCGGATCATGCTTTCAGTCATTTCGACATGGCACTGCATGCCTAAATGCGGCCCGCGCACGAATGCCTGGTTTTCGCAGTACTCACTTTGCAGAATGCGCGTTGCGTGGGGCGGCAAACTAAATGTTTCGCCATGCCAGTGAAACGCATCGAATCTAGGAAAATCGGCAGAAATATCACACACCCATTCGGCAGCTAACGTACTGATAAACTCAACCTGCCCCCAACCAATTTCCTTGACGGGATTTTTTGTAACCATACCGCCGAATGCTTTGCTCATCAATTGCCCACCCAGACAATGACCAATCACCGGAACGCCCTTGCTATCCGCATCGCGAATCAGGCTGAGCGTCGGCGCAATCCATGGCAGATCATCATTCACGCTCATTGGCCCGCCCATGAAGCACAGACCGGAAAAGTCATCAGAAGTCGGCGGTGGCAATACGCCGGCATCCACCGTAAACAATGTCCATGGCAATGAGTGTCGCTCAAGGAATGTGGCAAAATACCCAGCGCCCTCATTGGGGCTATGACGGAATATAGCGATCGGTTTCATGTCGGAGTCTCTTGTTTTATCCGCTACAGATTCTAGCGGAACCCTACCCTCTCTTTTGCGGCGCCGTTTTCGCGCAGGTATTGTTGCGCCCCCTATCCGCGAAGCTGCTCCTGCCGAGCCTGCACGCTCCCCGCTAGTGCATGCAGCTGTGTTGGTGCCTATCATTTTGCGTGCGAGTGGTGCCACCCTGCTGCTGACCCAGCGCACGGCGCATTTACGTGATCACGCGGGGCAGATCAGCTTTCCCGGGGGGCGCTGTGAGGCATCCGATGCATCGCCCGAAGCAACTGCCTTGCGCGAAGCAGCAGAGGAAGTTGGGCTAGCTGCCACGCAAATCGAGATATTGGGTCGGCTGCCTGAATACCACACCGTCACCGGGTTTCTTATCACGCCTATCGTTGCGCTGGTAACCCCACCGCTCAACCTTAAGCTGGATGATTTTGAAGTAGCCGATGTCTTTGAGCCTCCACTTGAATTTTTGCTCGATCAGAAAAACCACCAGCGCCATCAGCGCGAATTCCAGGGAGTGACACGTGAATATTGGGCCATGCCATGGCAGGACCGCTATATTTGGGGCGCTACCGCAGGCATGCTGGTTAGCCTGCATCATTTCTTATTTGCCGAAACCTGAATCGATCCTAATCGCATGACACTTCTATCCATTCTTGCCGCGCTGATTCTGGAACAGTTTCAACCCTTGTCTGTCGAACGACTGGTGCGAGCCCCCATCGCCAAACTGGCCGCCTTTCTTGAGCAGCGCTTGAATGATGGTATTCGCCTGCACGGAGGCATTGCCTGGGTGCTGGGAGCCGCTGTACCTACAATAGCATTGTTTATTGTGCATCGTCTGTTGCAAAACGCACAACCCCTATTGGCGGTATTGCTAAGTATCGGCGTCCTGTACCTGACCATGGGTTTTCGTCAGTTCAGCCATTTTTTTACTGACATCCATCTTGCTTTGCAAGCTGGCGAGATTGATCAAGCACGGCATATTCTGGCCGAATGGCGCGGACAGAGCGGCGACCGGCTCTCTAGTAGCGAGATTGCCCGCCTTGCCATTGAGCGCGCTTTGCCTTTGTCTAACACGCATGTCTTTGCGCCGCTACTCTGGTTTGTGCTACTTGGGCCTGCTGGCGCACTGCTCTACCGATTGGCGCAACTGTTTGATGAATACTGGCAGAGCGCAGCACATTATCCTGCGGATGAGTCCGCCGCATTAGAGTCCTTTGGCTGGTTTGCGCATCGCGTATTCGCCTTGATCAACTGGCTACCCGTACGCATCACAGCGGCGATATTTGCCGTGGTGGGCGACTTTGAAGATGCCGTCAACTGCTGGCGTACCCAAGCAGATCATTGGCCAGACAAGGCCAATGGTATTCTGCTCAGCAGTGGCGCCGGTGCCTTGGGCGTGAGACTGGGCATGCCGGTACATGATTTGCCACATGAACTTGAAGCAGACGATGATCGCCCTGAGCTAGGACTTGGCGATGAAGCCGATGCTGATTTCATGCAGAGCACCATCGGCCTGGTTTGGCGCAGCCTGGTGCTGAGTCTGGTAGTACTGACCCTGATGCAGATTTCTGCCTGGGTTGGCAGTTGATTTTTTTCATATGGGAGTAAATATCATGGCAGACAAGAGAGAAGTCGTTGTTTTGAGTGCGGTGCGTTCCGCGATTGGTACGTTTG
>WOZP01000177.1 GCA_011620215.1 Rugosibacter sp. | reverse complement strand
TCCTGCGTCCCGAACGCAGTACTCTACCAGGCTGAGCTACACCCCGACGGTGAGTGGGTACTACTAATAAGAATAAGCAATGCAAATGGTACGAACGACTTTGCAACGCATTTTGCAACCGTTGGTGCAAACAATGCCGGAAAAATAGTGAGGCCTAGCATCATTACCAACATTGCGTCGTTAAAAATCTCTTTGCACGGCAAAGTCAGCGAATTGTATCAGCGTTTGCTTGAATATTGAATCCGGCAAGAGCGCGAGTGACGCCTTCGCTGCTTCTGCTTCTGCAATTCCGTGTTGCCGAGCAGCCGCCAGTGCGCCACTTGAACGCACAGCGGATAGAACTTCGGAAAACAGTCCCTTGTCCGCCGTTTCAATGGCTGTCCGCACTAATACGGCTTGCGCTGCCGTGCCGTTTAACATGGCATGAATCAGGGGCAAAGTAGTTTTGCCTTCCGCCAAGTCGTCGCCCAGATGCTTGCCGGTTTCAGCCTCATTGCCGGAATAATCCAGTACGTCGTCAATCAATTGAAATGCCGTACCAATATGCATGCCATAAGCCGCTAACGCTTTTTCCCACGCGGGTTCGACACGACTGATGATGGCTCCCAAGCGCGCTGCCGCCTCAAACAACTTGGCCGTTTTGTAATGAATCACTTGCAGATAGTCGGTTACAGAAAGATCAGCGTTACCACAGTTCATCAATTGCAGCACTTCGCCCTCTGCTACGATATTGGTCGCATTGGCGAGAACTTGCATGACCCGCATATCGCCCACATCCACCATCATCTGGAAAGAGCGCGAGTAAAGAAAATCGCCTACCAACACACTGGCAGCGCTGCCAAAAACGGCATTGGCGGTATCGCGGCCGCGGCGCAGCGAGGATTCATCGACAACATCGTCATGCAGCAGGGTAGCGGTATGGATGAACTCGACCACGGCAGCAAGTTCGTGATGCACCGTGCCAGAATAGCCGCAGGCACGCGCTGCTAACAATACCAGTGCAGGCCGCATACGCTTGCCACCTGCCGAAATAATGTACTCGGCAATTTGCCGTATCAAGACAACATCGGAATGCAAACGAGTGCGAATCACTTGATCGACGGCATGCATATCTGCATCGATCGGGGCGTACAAGGTAGAAAAGTTCACGGCAAGGCTATCGGATAAATATGTCATGTTAGGCAGCACAGAGGAAGACGTCAACGAAATTGCAGCGAGCATAGGGTGGGAACCGGTCTTTTTATCATGCGATAAATAGGCCGAAACTAGCCCCCGTTTTTGAGCAGATCTTTTACCAAAGGCCATTGTCTGCGACTGACAGGCAGGCGTTCACTGATGCCAGACAGCATCACCTGCCACGAATCGTCTTTTTCGCCATCGGTGCTAGCGCGCTCCAACCCGACCACGGCCTCAGATGCAATCAAGCAATTTCGATGAACACGCAAGAATCGCTGGACAAACTCAGCTTCCAGCTTGACCAGGGATTCCTCAAGCAGATACTCACGCTCAACTGTGCGCGCTGTAACATATTTCTGCTCCGCTTTTAAATAGAGAATTTCTGTTACGGGTACCAGCAAAACGCGGCCACGCTCGAAACAGGACAAATGCCGCCGTGTTGCCAGCGCCGACTTTTCGAGACGTTCTGCTTCATCCAGATGCCGGGCTGCTTTCTGCAAAGCCACCGCAAGGCGCGCTGCGCGCACTGGCTTGACAAGATAGTCAAGGGCTGCCAGCTCAAAGGCACTCACCGCATATTGATCATATGCCGTGACAAAAATCACAGCCGGCGCTGCGGGCCAGCGCGCAAGATGGCGCGCAAACTCAACGCCATCCATGCCAGGCATGCGTATATCGACCAAAGCAATATCGCAGGGATGCGTTTGTATTAACGCTAGCGCACTATGGCCATCATGCGCCTCGGCAACTACCGTGGTGGAAACCTCCTCCGCAATATCGCCGAGCAAATCCCGTAACCGCGAACGGGCGAGGGCTTCGTCATCCACCAATAGCAGACGTAGCGGTGCACGCATCATGCAACGTGCGGCCGGTAGGGAAACTTAATCGATACGTGGAAACGATCTCCCCGGATTCCCGCCGTCATCACGGCTTCGAGTTCAAAAAAAAGCAGCAAGCGTTCGCGAATGTTAGCCATTGCCATTTGATTACCCTGGATGTGGCGACTGTCTGTCGATAAGGTGTTTGAAATCTCCAGGCACATCTGGTCATTTACCTGTTCACAGCGAATCAAAATATTCCCTGGTTGAGTCGATGGCTCAATGCCATGATAAACCGCATTCTCCAGCAAAGGCTGCAACATGAGTGGCGGTACCAGCGGGTCAGGCGGACAAGAGGCCATATCCCACTTCACTTGAATGCGCTCGCCCAACCGCAGGCGCTCCAGATTAAGGTACTGTCGCGCTACCGCGATCTCCTCTGATAAAGGCACCAGCGATCGGTTTTCTCGCATCAGTACCCGAAACAGATCAGAAAGCTCTTCTAAAGCACTTTCAGCACGCTTGGGGTCTGAGCGCATCACCCCAAGGACCGCATTTAACGTATTGAACAAGAAGTGGGGACGAATGCGCGCAGTCAGCGCCATCAACCGCGCCTCGGCCAAGGCCGGTGATTGCGCACGCGCCACCAGATCGAACCAGATTAGCAGTAAATAAGTCGTGATGACTGACCACATCGCCATGCGTCCCAATCCGATCTGCGTCCACTGCATGGCTACAAAAAAACCATGCGCAGCGGCGGTTACCAATAAAACCAGCAACAGAACTACGCCTCGCCCGGTGCGCCGGGGCAAGGGTGTCACCCATTCAGAAACCAGGGAGAGCACCGTAAGATTCAATAACAGCAAAGGCTCGAGCAGAATTACAATCTCAGTGAATCCTGCAAGCACGTGCGCCCAATCGTGGTTCGCCGCGAAAACACTCAACACCATGGCCAAATTCACCACGAGCAATGTGCGCAGCCACAAAGTGCCTTGGCGAAAGTCTGGCAGGCCCGATGTCACAAGGTTTCCCGTTATACTTGACATGTATTACCACATGTATCCCGATGGATTTTTAACTTTAAATTTCAGTTGCACGCAGCGCATTTTTCGCGCACCGCAGTACACAACATAGCCTCACGCTAATTATGACAGAACCCACACAACCCATTACCGATAAAGCCTGGTCTGGCCGTTTTTCCGAGCCTGTCTCTGATCTGGTGAAACGCTATACCGCCTCGGTTTTCTTTGACAACCGGATGTGGCGTCAGGATATTCGCGGCTCGCTAGCGCATGCCCGCATGTTGTCGCAGCAAGGCATCATCACAACCGACGATCTGGCTGCCATAGAGCGTGGCATGGCATTGATCAGTCAGGAAATCGATAGCGGTCAATTTCACTGGAATCTTGACGATGAGGACGTTCATCTCAATATCGAGAAACGCCTCACCGCACTTATCGGCGATGCAGGCAAGCGTCTCCATACCGGCCGCTCACGGAATGATCAAGTCGCTACCGATATTCGCCTTTGGCTACGCGATGCGATTGATGATATTGATCGCTTGTTGCGCGAACTGCAAAAATCACTGCTTACGCTGGCCGAATCGCATAGCGATACCCCGCTGCCAGGATTTACCCACTTGCAAGTCGCACAACCGGTGACTTTTGGGCATCATCTACTAGCGTATTTTGAAATGTTCCAGCGTGACCGGGAGCGCTTCACTGATTGTCGTCGCCGCGTTAATCGTCTGCCACTAGGCGCCGCCGCGTTGGCAGGAACGACTTTTCCTATCAGTCGTGAAACTGTGGCCTTGGAACTCGGATTTGAAGGCATTTGTGAAAATTCGCTGGATGCTGTTTCTGATCGCGACTTTGCGATTGAATTCTGTGCGGCCGCCGCACTCGTGATGACGCATATTTCGCGCCTCTCGGAAGAGCTTGTGCTTTGGATGAGTCCGCGCGTAGGCTTTATCGATCTGCCGGATCGTTTTTGTACTGGATCCTCCATCATGCCGCAGAAAAAAAACCCGGATGTGCCGGAGCTTGCACGCGGAAAAACAGGGCGTGTCTACGGCCATCTCATGGCGCTGCTCACCCTCATGAAAGCGCAGCCGCTGGCATACAACAAAGACAATCAGGAAGACAAAGAGCCACTCTTCGACACCACCGATACGCTTATCGATACCCTGCGCATTTTCACTGAAATGGTACCTGGCATTCGCGTCAAATCCGAGGCCATGGCGGCGGCGCTTCGCCAAGGCTATGCAACGGCAACCGACCTGGCCGATTACCTGGTGAAGAAAGGGCTTCCCTTCCGGGATGCCCATGAAGCGGTTGCCCGAGCAGTGCGCGCCTGTGAAAACCGGGGCTGTGATCTGGCAGAGCTTACTCTGGATGCATTACGCTCCTTTTCGCCACTGGTCGAGGCCGACGTATTTGAAGTCTTGACCGTTGCCGGCTCGCTCGCAGCCCGCGATCATCGTGGCGGCACAGCGCCAACACAAGTGCGTGCCGCCATTGCTCGCGCGCATACCCTGCTTTAATGCAATAAAACCAGAGCAATGAAACAGCCTGAGCACATTGGCAAGTATGAAATACACGGCAAACTCGGTGAAGGGGCAGCCTCTACTGTTTATTTGGGTTATGACACTTTTGCCTCACGCGAGGTTGCCATCAAGCTGATCTCCCCTGATGCATTGCGTGATAAAGAGCTAGGACAACAGTATCGCCGCTTGCTTCTGACTGAAGCATCCCTGGCTGGCCGACTCCAGCACCCTCATATTGTGCAGATTTTTGATGCGGTACTTGATGAAGAGCAAAGTTTCATCGTCATGGAATACGTGCCCGGCGGCACATTAGAGCCATTTTGCAAACCCAGCGACTTATTACCCATTGATCGCGTAGTAGAAATTATCTTCAAATGCACACGTGCGCTTGACTACGCCCATCGCGCAGGCATTACTCATCGCGACATTAAGCCCGCCAACATTCTGCTTGTGCAAAAAAATGAGGGAGACTTTGAAGATGCATCTGCTGCGTCTGCTGTTCAATCCACCAGGGACATCAAAATCTCTGACTTTGGAGCTGCGCTGATCAGCAGCGGCGAGCAAACACAGGTGTCAGGCGTCGGCTCACCTGCTTACATGTCACCACAGCAACTGCGCGATGAGCCACTAACCCAGCAGACGGATATTTATTCATTAGGTGTCGTGATGTACCAATTGCTCACAGGAAGGCTTCCGTTTGAGGCTTCTTCCCACTTCGGCATGATCTACCAAATATGCAATACCGAGCCCCCGCCACCCTCCATGTTTCGCGTAGATATCCCGCCAGGCCTTGAAGAAATTATCAAGCGCGCCATGCAAAAAGAACTGGCAACCCGCTACCAGACATGGGAAGAATTTTCCCATGACCTTGCGCAATCATTTCGCAATACGCAGTTGTCGATAGAGCATTCCGCTTTCCCCGACAGCGCGAAATTTGAAGCGCTTCTCGCCCTGCCATTCTTTGCCGAGTTCTCCGAAGTCGAAATTTGGGAAGTCGTGCGTTTTTCGCGCTGGAGTGAAATTACGCCACGAACTGTCATCATGAAAGAAGGGGAGTCCGGCGATTTTTTTGCGTTTTTGCTGGAAGGCGAACTGAGCGTAGAAAAAAACAAGCGGCACCTAGTTACACTCCATGCCGGTGAATGCTTTGGCGAAATGGCGATCATTCAAAAAGGACGCCATGAGCGCGGTGCCGATGTCGTTGCTACCACCACTGCCCGTGTAGTAACCATCCCATCACACGCATTACAGCACAGCTCGAATGCCTGCCGAATGCACTTTTATCAAGGATTTCTTGATGTCATTGCCGGCCGCCTGGCGGATGCAAACCAACGGCTTGCATCGCTTTAGCAAACGGTAAAACCCGCTGAATTCAGTCAGTGGGCGCCAGCAATAAGATCAATACATTTCTGCAGATCGCCCGCTTCATACATTTCAGTCATGATGTCGCTTCCGCCCATGAATTCACCTCCGATGTACAGCTGTGGAACCGTCGGCCAATTCGCATAATCCTTGACGCCTTGACGTATCTCTGGATCAGCTAGCACGTCCACCGTGAGCAAGTTTTTCACGCCACACGCGCTGAGAATTTGTATGGCGCGTGATGAAAATCCACACTGCGGAAACTGTGGCGTGCCTTTCATAAACAGTACGACAGGGTTGCTGGTTACAAGCTCGTGAATTTTTTTCTGGGTATCCATGGCAAACTCCAAAATAACTGAGCAAAAAGATCAAGTATTCTAACGGCCTGATCTTATCGACGTCAAGCAGTTATAGCTTGCTCATTGTTCGAGAGGGCCAACTCAGTGGCACAAATCAAAAAGTCGGCGCTGGTGGGACGGCAATACGATTCAAGTATCGTCTCAATTAACTTAACGGCCTCAGTATCAATCAGAATTGATTTGTAAGGGATCGATCAACTTTGCGTCTATTGGTTAGTCTAACAATTTATTGAAGGAGGTAACTCTGATGCATATTTTTAAAAAACCTCATATCTTGCCTTCTGAAATTACTCCGCAGGTGGTTTACACGCATCGCCGCAATTTTTTACAACTCTCTGCAGGGCTTGTCATTGCAGGTCTTCTTCCAGACGCCCAAGCCAAACTTGGTCCCGGCAAAGCCAGTGTTTTTTCAACGAATGAACCGCTCACATCACTAAAGAATGTGACGAGCTATAACAATTTTTACGAGTTTGGAACCGCCAAAGAAGACCCGGCAGAGTATGCCCACACCCTACGCACCAAGCCGTGGACAGTCTCTATCGAGGGTTTGGTAAAAAGACCAAGAACTCTGGGCATGGAAGACATTCTTAAACTCGCCCCTTTGGAAGAGCGAATCTATCGTCTACGCTGCGTTGAAGGGTGGAGTATGGTAATTCCTTGGCTCGGCTTTCCGTTAGCGAGCTTACTGAGACAAGCCGAACCCTTGGGCAGCGCAAAGTATGTTGAGTTCATCACGGCATTGCAGCCCGATACCATGCCTGGCATACGCCGCGGTGTTCTGGATTGGCCGTACACTGAAGGCTTGCGTCTGGACGAAGCCATGCATCCATTAACGATTATGGCAGCAGGATTGTATGGGGATATATTGCCAAACCAGAATGGTGCACCACTGCGGCTTGTCGTCCCTTGGAAATATGGTTTCAAAAGCGGGAAGTCCATTGTCAAAATTCGCTTCACCGATAGAGAGCCGCGCACAACGTGGATGAAATCATCCCCCAGTGAGTATGGCTTTTATTCAAACGTAAATCCCGCTGTAGATCACCCGCGCTGGAGCCAAGCAAATGAGCGCCGCATTGGCGAGTTTTTTAAACGGAAAACCTTGCTCTTCAATGGCTATGCAGATCAAGTCTCTCATCTGTATACCGGATTGGATTTAAGGAAATATTTTTGAATTCGTTTAAATTGAAGTCGAATGGGTTAAAGCTGTTCGTCTTTATTGCCAGCTTGATACCGCTAGGCTGGTATGTATGGGGAATTCAAACAGACAATCTTGGCGCAAATCCGATTGAAGTCGTCACTCGCGGGTTGGGTACATGGACGCTAAATTTTTTGCTGATGACACTAGCGGCCACACCACTACGACACTATACCGGCTGGACATGGCCTCTTATCATTCGGCGCATGCTGGGCCTGTTTGCTTTTTTCTATGCGGGGCTGCACCTGATAACCTATCTTTGGTTTGACCAATTTTTTGACTGGTTAGCCATAGGTAAGGATATATTCAAACGCCCATTCATCACGGCGGGAATGGCAACGTTTCTTCTGCTGATACCTTTGGCCGTAACGTCCAATGCGCGAGCAATACGCACACTTGGCGAACGCCGCTGGAAACAACTGCACCGCATGGTTTACCTTTGCGGCGTTCTGGCCGTGCTGCACTACACATGGATGGTCAAAGCGGATATTAGCAACCCTCTCATTTACTGGGCAATACTCGCTGTGCTCCTCAGTGCGCGCGGGCTGTCGAGAATACAAAAATACAATGTCACTGGTTAAAAAAACAGCACTCACCGCACTAAAGCTGCTCGGTGCGAAAAGTGCTAATGAAGTGTGCGAGGCATCGACAGTAAAAATTCAGCAACTGGTGCCTCAAATTGCACCCCATCACCTGCAATCATTTGATAGGCTCCGCGCATTGTGCCTACCGGCGTGGCAAGCTGACATCCGCTGGTATATTCAAAACTTTCGCCGGGCTTGAGAATGGGCTGGTTTCCAACAACACCCAAGCCACGTACCTCCTGTACATAGTCTTCTGAATCCGTGATGATCCAGTGCCGCGAAATAAGTTGTATCGCGACACGCCCAGTGTTAACTACCCGGATGTTATAAGCAAAAACATAGCGACTGATTGCCGGATCCGATTGCTCGGCAAGATAATGTGCGGTAGCCACTATCTCGATTTGATATTTTGACTCATCATCCATGGTGACACATTGAACACCATTCTTACTTGGTGATCAATGAGAAATGCAACTGCGGCTATATAATCAAATTAGATTAGCTGTCGGATTAGGCTGCAGTGAGTTAATACCGTTCCCTACCTCTTTGTTCCTTATCTCTTAAGCGCCTCTTTGATATTTATCTGATATGTCATCCGAAAAGCTTTCTTCTAGCTCTTCTCACTTTGTGAGCCAATTACTCAATGCTGGCATCAGCCCGGATGATGATGATGAAGTTCGCCTCAATAAGGCGTTACTGATGCTGGCTACCGGCTTATTCACCATCACAGCAATGTTGTGGCCATTAATTTACTCAGTGCTAGGAAAATCATTCTCGACAACATTACCGCTACTGTTTCAGTTGATATTAACAGGCAATATGTTGTTGTACATCAAGAGCCGTAATTTCGATTTTTTCCGTGTGACCCAGTTGGGAATTTTCCTTTTTCTTCCATTTGTTACTCAGTGGGCAATGGGTAACTTTATTTCCTCAAGCGGCATCATTTTATGGGCGCTAATTGCGCCAATTGGTGCGCTGTTGTGTATTGGCGCGAATCAATCTATTGGCTGGTTTATTGCCTGGGCCGCTTTAACCGCAATTTCCAGTGCGATAGACTACTATCTAGCCGACCCGATTTTCTCGGCTAAAAATGACATCGTCCCCATCCGCACGAGCCTAGTATTTTTCGCTATTAATTTTATTGCAGTAGCAGCAAGTATTTATTTGTTATTGCGTTACTCCATACTTGAAAAACGCAAAATGCAAAAAAGACTGGAAGAGACCTATGTGCAACTGCTAGTTCAACAAGATCGAGCAGAAAGCCTGTTGTTGAACATATTGCCAGCACCTATAGCCCATCGTTTACAGAACACGAATCAAACAATTGCCGATGGTTTTGCAGATGTCACGGTAATGTTCGCTGATATTGTCAACTTTACTCAGCTTGCCGCAAGCCTTTCCCCTAACCAAGTATTTACTACGCTTAATCAAATTTTTTCTGCTTTCGACGAGCTAGCAGAAAAATTTGGCCTGGAAAAGATTAAAACAATTGGCGATGCTTACATGATTGCAGGTGGCCTTGATAACAATTGCCCAGACTACGCACATGCAATCGCCGATATGGCCATTGAAATGAATGCTACGTTAAACCAAAACGTTGGCGTTAACCCACTAGGTCTTGGAATACGAATTGGTATTGGCACAGGCCCCCTAATCGCTGGCGTGGTCGGGAAAAAGAAATTTATTTATGACCTCTGGGGTGATACCGTCAATATCGCTAGCCGCATAACTGCTGAAGGACAATCAGGCATGATTCAATGCGATGCGACAACCTATCGAAGAATAGCCAGAGCATTCGCATTTGAAGGCCCACAAAGCACCCCCCTTAAGGGAAAAGGAATTGTTGATATCTATAGACTAATAGGACGAAAAATCGTTAACGAATAAGCAATAACCCCACTCATCTTCTCCATCGACAACACCAAAGCACTATTACTACTTGTGTTGCAGAATTTTAAGGGGTATCCAGATAGTCGGATGCTGGTGCGAGACGAAAAGCAACGCGGCCCATTCGGTTTTCTGCAAGTGTCAATTTGTAACCCATAGTCTCAGCATACTGAGCCGCCTGCATCAGGCCTATACCCAATCCCTTACTGGATGGAACGGGCCGAGCAAACAAATCCTTTAGAATTTTCTCTTCAATTTTCGCCCCATTGTCACTTAGCTCAAGTGTCGTACCTTGATCACTGGTTGAGATTCGTACGGTAACCAATAGCCCTGTCTCTCGTTGATGCTTATCCTCAGCGTTCTGTATTAAATTTTCAGTTACAGTTGAAAAAAGATCTTCTGGCAAATCTCCATTCACAGCTGATGCATCCACAGATATCCAATGGGTTCCTCCAACTCTTTGCTGGAAATTATTTACCCAATCTTGGGCAGATGATAACTTTATTTTCTTACTTTCTTGTGGGGCCTTTAACTTATCAATAGTTTCCGCCAATCTATTTGATATGGCCGGTAATTGACGGCGTAAAAGCGCTTGATAAGCCTCAGAAGAGGTTGCCTGTGGCTCATTCACCGCAGCACATAGCGCGTTTAACGTTTGTAAAATATTTTTAATATCATGTGTCAGTCTTGCACCCGTCTCATGTATCGCTTGCATGTACGACAGTTTTTTGAGAATAGCATCTCTTTTTTTATCGTTATAAAACTTGAGGAGCAACCGGGTGGGTAAATTGAAATGAAAATGCAGTGTTGTTGTCAATTGATATTGGGTATAAAGATGCAGTGTCAGTTCTTCATATTTGAATACAGAGCAGTAGCCATTTGTAATGCCATACTGACCCGACCCCTTGTCAGTTTCCCAAGTGATGCCAAGCACCCAAGGTAAATGTTGCGCCATATTACAGCATGCTTTTTCTAGAAAAATCTCAGGATTGTCTTCTTGAAAAGCCAAATCAGTCAGCATTGCTAGCCACTGATCCATTGGTAATCCAATCGACATGAGATACCGGGAAAACAAGTTTCCCAATCCTGTAAACCCTGCACGGGGATTCCATGCCCAGCCTAGCATCAACAGAACAATAGCAATAATGACAATCGATTGAAGCAATGCTTTGACATATGAACTACCCACAAGTAGCATTAATACTAAACTGCCGAACACCAGTAAAGCGAGAGTCAACATAACGATGAGACTGTTGATGAAATCAACTACGTTGTCGTCTCGATTCAGGCCACTCGGTTTAAGCAAAGGAAGCATCAAAAATATAGGTGCCAGTGTTCCGGCATGCCCAAGCCACCCTAACATCTCTGGTAGCTTTGCAATCGGTAAGGCAGACGGAACCGCAATTAAAAGTAGGGCGACGAGTAGAGATGAAAAGCAATAGAGATTTGCAAGACGTAATCTCTGATCTCCGAAAAGCGGAGCTTTGCCACCGATGATTGAGATCAAAATAATGATCCATAGCACAAGCATCCACCCATCAAGCCAAATAAGCGTTGTCACTAAAATGAGTAATCCAAGGACTGCTGTCAAAAATGAAATTCGATAACTTTTCCCGACAAAAGGCTGCCAAAGTATAAATAAGCCAATATGGACAAGAAAAAAGGCCTTACCAGCTACAGAGCTAGCTTCACTCCATAGTGTCAGGTACAAAAAACCTAAAATGGCCGGTAGTAATAAATGTGAAAGTGAGGGCACGCGAATATGAAATCTAAAGTTCAAATAAGTGAGTTATATCGAATAAATACTAGGAACCCAGAGCAAATCTAGCATCATTTTTAATGTATTTATCATCGCCTGTACCAGAAACTCTTTTAAATGGGAACAGCAACTACGCAAGTCAACCGAGTTGGCATAAAAAAACCCCCTCAAGCGAGG
>WOZP01000151.1 GCA_011620215.1 Rugosibacter sp. | reverse complement strand
GGTCTATGATGGACTGGCCAAGGCAAACATTCACCCCAATTGGGTAGCAGGCATTTCGATTGGCGCGCTCAATGCGGCCATTATCGCCGGCAACCCACCTGAAAAACGGGTTGATCAGCTACACAGCTTTTGGACAAGCATTTGCCAGCAACCTGTCTTGCCAAAAACAGCGGTTGATCCGGCATTGATTGATTTTTTCCCACCTGCTGTTCGTGAATCACTTGATATCTGGGAAGCTTCCCGCGCGATAATCGAAGGGCAGAACGGATTTTTTCTGCCGCGCGCTTTTCCGTGGCTACTGGCCTTTCATGGCAAGCCTGACACAACCAGTTTTTACGACACGGCCCCCATGCGGGCTACGCTTGAAAAATTTGCCGACTTTGACCGCATCAACGATACCCGGCAGATGCGCGTATCAGTTGGCGCGGTGAATGTGCGCAATGGAAATTTTGCCTATTTTGATAATACAAAAACAACTTTGCGACCTGAGCACTTCATGGCCTCTGGCGCACTACCGCCCGGTTTTGCCGCCGTCGAAATTGATGGCGAATACTATTGGGATGGCGGATTAGTATCCAACACACCTTTACACCATGTGCTAACCGATCAAACCAATGGCTCAGCAACAAAAGATGCGCTCGTGTTTCAAGTCGATTTATGGCCCGCACGGGGCGACGTGCCAACAGACCTTGTAGAGGTCGCTATTCGGCAAAAAGATATTCAATACTCAAGCCGCACGCGGATGATTACGGAATACATGGAAAATACACAAAAATACCGCCGCATGCTGCAAGAGTTAATGGCACTGGTACCCGAATCTCAGCGCGATAATTTTTGGTACAAGCGTGCCGCCAAAACTGCAGACGATAGACGATTTAATGTCATCCACCTGATCTATCAAGATAAAGGCCAGCACCACGCACACTATATGGATTATCAATTTAGCGCGCTTGCAATGAAAAACCATTGGCAGACTGGACTTGCCGATATCAACAATACGCTATCGCATCCTGACTGGCTGGATTTACCGAGCACAGAAAAACCTTTTGTGACGCACGATATGCACCGTCCCGACAACAACTTACCGCAAACGGATCGCTCATGAAACAACGCCGCCTAATGAATGATATTAACGTTGTGCCCTACATCGATGTGATGTTGGTGCTGCTGGTTATTTTCATGGTTACAGCACCCATGGTACAAAGCAGCAGCGTGAATCTGCCCAGCGTAGGCAAATCAGCGCAAACACCGGCGGCCCCGTTGGAAGTCATCGTCAAAGCAGATGAAACCCTTGCTGTACGCGATCGCGCTGAAGAAAGCAGCACCGAAGGGAACGAAAAAACCGTCACCAAAGCCGAACTAGCCGACTACATTCGGCAATTACAAGCAAAAAACCCTCAGCAACCGGTGCTGATTGCTGGCGACAAAGATGTTAAATACGACGCCGTGCTAAGCGTAATGGATGAACTGCAACGTCAACAAGTACAAAAAATCGGACTGCTTGTTAAACCAGGTCGATAACACCCATGACGCTTGACTCTCCCTTTTTACATCCCGACGATAAAACAGGAAAATACCTTTCCTTAATTTTGGCGGTATTTGTCCACATTGTGCTCGCCATGTTTTTGTTTTATGGCGTGCACTGGCAAACCAAAATGCCTAACGTGGTTGAAGTCGAACTTGTCAGCACCATTCAAGCCCCCCCAGCCAGAACAATTATTGAACCCATCGCTAAACCTGTCACCGAACCCTTGCTGCCAGCGCCTCCCAAAGCAGAAAACAAGCTGCCTGCCCCCCCAAAACCAGACATCGTCATCAAGGAAAAAATTAAGGAGCCGCCTAAAAAAATTGTCGAGCCAACGCCTGTCGAACCGCCTGTGCCGGACACACCTAAAAAGCCATCCATTTTTGAACAACTCAAAAAGGAGGCAGACCAGTTATTGCAACGCAAAAAATCAGATGCTGTCACCGCTCAATTAACGAAAGAAGCGGCCGCTCGTGAAACCGCATCCCGAAATAAAGCCATGGCCGATTATCTGTCACGTATTCGAGGCAAAATCAGGGGCAACATTGTCTTACCGCCTGACGTTCAAGGTAATCCGGAAGCCGTGTTTGATGTCACCCAGCTACCTAACGGAGAAATTGTCACGACGCGGTTACGACATTCATCGGGCAGTACCGCCTTGGACACCGCCATTGAACGGGCCATTTTAAAGTCCAACCCATTACCCAAGCCTGACAAACCCGACCTTTACAACCGTACCCTTGAGCTCAGTTTTCGCCCGCTCGATGAGTAAACACTAGCCGGTATAATTGTTCCATGAAAATAAAATCCTTATTTCTTGTTTCTTTGCTCAGCACAAGCTTCTTTTTCGCAATGCCTGCTGTTGCACAATTGCGCGTTGAAATTACAGGTGCCGGCGCTAACCGCCTGCCTGTCGCTATTGCTGACTTTGCAGGTGAGCGCACAATCTCTCAAGCGCTCACCTCGGTTATACGTGCTGATCTTGACCGGAGTGGCATGTTCCATCTGATTGATGGC
>WOZP01000210.1 GCA_011620215.1 Rugosibacter sp. | reverse complement strand
GATTTGATCGACGCGATGATTGAAGCGGGCGACTCGAAAAACAGCGATGCCGATGTGGCGGCGATGGAACGTTCGGCCTGCCCGACCTGCGGTTCGTGTTCCGGCATGTTCACCGCCAATTCGATGAACTGCCTGACCGAAGCGCTGGGTTTGTCACTTCCCGGTAATGGTTCGCTACTGGCTACCCATGCTGACCGCAAACAGCTTTTCCTGCGCGCCGGACGTCTGGTGGTTGACCTGTGCAAACGCTGGTATGAAGAGGATGACGCCAGCGTGTTGCCGCGCAATGTCGCCTCGTTCAAAGCGTTTGAAAATGCCATGACGCTGGACATCAGCATGGGCGGCTCAACCAACACCGTGCTTCACTTGTTGGCTGCTGCGCACGAAGCGGGCACTAACTTCACCATGCAGGATATTGACCGACTCTCGCGCCATGTGCCCTGCCTGGCCAAAGTGGCACCGGCCACGCAGAAATATCACATGGAAGACGTGCACCGCGCAGGCGGCATCATGGCGATTTTAGGCGAGCTGGATCGCGCCGGATTGATCCATCGCGACCTGCCCACAGTGCATTCCCCGACATTGGGCGCAGCACTCGCGCAGTGGGATGTGGCACGCTCGCAAGATGTCGCCACGCAAGATTTTTATCGTGCAGCACCCGGTGGCATTCCAACCCAAACCGCGTTTTCGCAAGACCGGCGTTATCCCGATCTGGACACTGATCGTGCAGAAGGCTGTATTCGTGACAAGGCGCACGCCTATTCGCAAGACGGTGGTTTGGCCGTGCTGTTTGGCAACATTGCCGAGAAAGGCTGCATCGTCAAAACGGCGGGCGTGGATGATTCCATTCTCAAATTCACCGGCCGCGTGCGGCGTTGCGAATCACAAGATGAAGCTGTGGAAAAAATCCTGGCAGACCAGATCGTCGCTGGCGATATCGTGGTCATCGTGTATGAAGGCCCCAAAGGCGGGCCGGGCATGCAGGAGATGCTTTATCCCACCAGCTATTTGAAATCCAAAGGCCTGGGCAAAGTGTGCGCACTACTCACTGATGGTCGCTTTTCTGGCGGCACATCCGGCTTATCCATTGGCCATGCCTCGCCGGAAGCTGCATCGGGTGGCGCCATTGGCTTGGTCGAAGAAGGCGACACCATCGAGATTGACATCCCCAACCGCAGCATCAATCTGGTCATCGAAAAGTCGGTGTTGGCAACACGGCGAAAAGCCATGGAAGCACGCGGCGCAGCGGCATGGAAACCGACTGGTCGGCAACGCGAAGTCTCTGCCGCGCTCAAAGCCTATGCCGCACTAACCACCTCGGCTGATACGGGTGCCGTGCGTGACGTAACGCAGCTGGGTTAACTTGGCCATTGTCGGCTTAGCCCCTCATGCTGGCGCATGACCCACATGACCCCGGCGTCAAACGATGAGCCCATCACGGGTGTCATTCTGGCCGGTGGCCAGGGCAAGCGCATGGGTGGCGTGGATAAAGGCCTGCAAGACTTACATGGCCGGCCGATGGTGCAATGGGTAATCGATCGGCTGGCACCGCAAGTAGCGTACCTGCTGATCAACGCGAATCGCAACCTCGAGCGCTATGCCGAGTTTGGCTATCCTGTCATCGCCGATGTAATACCTGATTACGCCGGCCCTCTGGCAGGAATCCAGATGGCCTTAACCCATGCCACCACGCCGCTAGTCGCCATCGTGCCGTGCGACTCGCCTTCGCTGCCAGGCGATCTGGTGGCACGCTTGGCGCGCGCCTTGCAGGAAAATGGTGCTGATCTGGCCGTAGCGCGCACCATCGAGCGTACCCAACCGGTGTTTTGCCTGACACGCCGCTCATTATTGCCGCAGCTGAATGATTATCTTGCCTGCGGCAACCGCCAAGTGATCGGCTGGCACGCCCTGCTAAAAACATGTGACGTACTGTTTGACGGCAGTACGGGGGCATTTAGCAATCTCAACACAGTGCAAGCGCTTGCTCACCCTATAAATTAAGGAAACGCTGATTAAGTCCTTCGACAGGCTCAGGACGAACGGTAAGCTATTGATTCCGTTCATGGTGAGGTTGTCGAATCATAGATAAGTACCACTTGTTCAGCGTTTCCCTAAGCAGGCACGACTCGGCTAGCTCTCGCCCGCTGCTTTTAGTCAGCCATTCTGTGTAATGCAGATAGCCGCTTAATCCCCTGGACTCTTTGACTGACAACCGACCTCAGCAAGCCCCCTCGTACCATCCACGCACACAATTTTAGGCAAGCGGGGCCAGTACGCGAACCCGACGGCGATACGCCGGGATGCCATGAGCTTTTTTGCTGGTCATTTGCATAATAATTCAATAAATGCTGTATTATTGAATCATGAACGAAAATCAAGCTGTTTCCGCCCTCGGTGCCTTGGCCCACACTCAGCGTCTGCGCGTATTCCGCGCCTTGGTCGTCGCCGGCCCCGAGGGACTGATGCCCAGCGTACTAGCCGACCAGCTCGACGTCGCCCGCAACTCCCTGTCCTTCCATCTGAAAGAGCTGGCTCACGCCGACCTCGTCACCATCGAGCAGCAAGGGCGCAACCTGATCTACCGCGCCGACTTCGC
>WOZP01000032.1 GCA_011620215.1 Rugosibacter sp. | reverse complement strand
CGCAATACGCCAGCGTAGCTGGATTTGGTTGTCTTCCTAGCCGGTATATAATCCCCGCCTGCTTCCGAGGAGCGCTGCAAGGTCGGGCTGTATGGCTCAAACCCTAGGCTCGGAACTTGTTTTCAACGGCGCTCACCTACCCTAGAAATTTTCTGCCGGGGTCACGCGTGAGCCGAACAGCTGCATTGCAACTTCGCTCCCCGCCCCGGTCATGAATGGAGAAACACGTGACCGCTAGCCACCGCCCGCAACCCGACCGCAGTAACGAATTGAGCGACTTGCTCGCGCAGCGCATCCTTATCCTCGATGGCGCCATGGGCACGATGGTGCAGCAGCATGGATTAAAAGAGGCGGACTATCGCGGTGAGCGTTTTCTGACGCACGCGAAAGACTTGAAAGGCAATAACGATTTGCTTTGCCTGACGCGACCCGACGTGATTCGCGGCATCCACACGGCGTATCTGGAAGCCGGTGCAGATATTCTGGAAACCAACAGTTTTAATGCCACGCGTGTGTCGCAAGCGGAATATGGTTTGGCGGATATTGCGTTCGAGTTGAACGTAGCCGCAGCGCGCTTGGCGCGAGAAGTAGCGGATCAATTTTCCACGCCGGATAAACCCCGCTTTGTGGCTGGGGTGTTAGGGCCTACTTCACGCACGGCGTCGCTCTCGCCCGACGTGAATGACCCTGGTGCGCGCAATGTGACGTTCGATGCACTGGTGGCTGATTACGTTGAATCTGCCCGCGGCCTGACAGAAGGCGGCGCGGATATTTTGCTGGTCGAAACCATTTTCGACACGCTGAATGCCAAAGCCGCCTTGTTCGCGATTGAAAAGTTTTTCGACGAGGCAGGTCGCCGTTGGCCGGTGATGATTTCCGGCACGATTACCGATGCTTCGGGACGTACGCTCTCGGGCCAGACGGCGGAGGCTTTCTGGAATTCGCTGCGCCATGTCAATCCGCTGTCGTTCGGCCTTAACTGCGCACTGGGCGCGAAAGAGTTGCGTCAATACGTGGTCGAAATTTCGCGCCTGTGTGATTGTTTCGTTTCTGCGCACCCCAATGCCGGTTTGCCGAATGCGTTTGGCGGCTATGACGAAACGCCAGAGATGCTGGCTGAAGAAATCCGCGAATGGGGTGAAGCGGGCATTATCAATATCGCCGGTGGCTGCTGCGGCACCACGCCGGACCATATCCGTGCCATGGCCGAAGCACTGAAAACGTGTTCACCTCGCCGTCCTGCCAGCGCCAGCGCCAGCGCCAGCGCGTTGCGTCCCTCCGGGAATTTTTCGCTGCGCCTCTCCGGTCTCGAAGCTTTTAACATTACCGACGACAGCTTGTTCGTGAACGTGGGTGAGCGCACCAATGTCACGGGGTCCAAGGCTTTTGCGCGCATGATTCTTGAAGGCCGCTTTGATGATGCGTTAGCGGTCGCGCGTAGCCAAGTCGAAAATGGCGCGCAGGTGATTGATATCAACATGGACGAAGCGATGCTGGATTCGCAGGCCGCGATGGTGAAGTTCCTCCACCTCGTTGGCTCCGAGCCGGACATCTGCAAAGTGCCGATCATGCTCGATTCCTCGAAGTGGGAGGTGATCGAAGCCGGCTTGAAATGCATTCAGGGCAAGGGCATTGTCAATTCCATCTCGATGAAAGAAGGCGAGTCGAAATTTCTCGCGCAGGCACGGTTGGCGCGGCGCTATGGCGCAGCGGTGATCGTGATGGCTTTTGACGAACAAGGCCAGGCCGATACCTTCGAGCGCAAAACGAATATCTGCAAACGTGCGTATGACTTGCTGATCGCTGATGGTTTTCCGGCCGAAGACATTATTTTTGACGCCAACATTTTTGCTATCGCTACCGGCATTCCCGAGCACGATAACTACGCGGTGGATTTCATCAATGCCGTTGCTTGGATTAAAGCCAACCTGCCGCACGCGCGCACCTCGGGCGGCGTTTCCAACGTCTCGTTTTCTTTCCGTGGTAACGACTCTGTGCGTGAGGCGATTCACACGGTGTTTCTGTATCACGCGGTCAAAGCCGGGCTCACCATGGGCATCGTCAATGCCGGGCAGCTGGGCGTGTATGACGAGCTGGATCCGGTGCTGCGCGAAAAAGTCGAAGACGTGGTGCTCAATCGAAAAGTCGGCGCTGGCGAGACGCTGGTGGAATTTGCCAGCACAGTCAAAGGCCAGGCCAAAGAGCAAGTGGTTGATCTGGCCTGGCGCGATGCGTCGGTAGAAAAGCGGCTGGAACACGCCATGGTCAGAGGCATCACCGAATTCGTGGTGGCTGATACCGAAGAGTGCCGCGCCACGCTGATGGGCGCAGGCAAACCGCCGCTGGCGGTGATCGAAGGGCCGCTGATGGCGGGCATGAACGTGGTGGGCGATTTGTTCGGCGCAGGCAAGATGTTTTTGCCACAGGTGGTTAAATCCGCCCGCGTGATGAAGCTCGCGGTGGCGCATTTGCTGCCGTATATCGAAGCGGAAAAAAAACGCACGGGTTCCACCAGCAAAGGCAAGATCATCATGGCCACGGTGAAGGGTGATGTCCATGACATCGGCAAGAATATCGTCGGCGTGGTGCTGGGTTGCAATGGTTACGACG
>WOZP01000072.1 GCA_011620215.1 Rugosibacter sp. | reverse complement strand
CGACTACGGATCGGTAGTATCGCGTTGGTCCTGCTTGGTCTCTTTGGAATTGCAGCTGTGATAGCATGGATGCCAGGCTCGACCGAAGCAGGCATCGTCTTCGCGCTAGACAAGCTCCCGCCGCCACCGGCCAAGCCGGTTGGTGCACGCGTCAGGGTGAAGTGTGCGGAATGCGGCGTCGTCGTGTCCACGCGGGAGATTGAGCAATTCAGCAGGTCAGGCGGAGGGACGAGCGGCGGTCAAAACGAGATACTGGAGAATCCTCCCAAGAGCTACGAAGTCACTATCCGCATGAAGGATGGCTCGAGCCGTGTGTTCATAGATGCGAATTCTGTGAATTGGCAACCGGGAGAAAGAATAATCTTCATCCAAGGCGCAAACCAGTTGAGCAATTGAAGTCGACGCCATTGGCTCGTCCGCACGGGCCACTGACGGTGGCAGGTGTGAATTTCAAGGCGCTCTGTACGCTGGCGTACGGAGAATATGCTGGCTGGATCCCAGCGATGATGAGCATCGGAACCGGTTGCTCTCAGTAAAGTCCCGCCAGCGCTGGACGACATGACATACGCCCCCAATCAACACTTGTCTTGCGCATCTTGGGGGTCAATGATGGGCTCAGATCGTTTCGCAGTGGCTGTCAGTATCCCTCGCTTTTACAGACAATCGGTAGAAAGACGGCAATGAAGAGCGAAAACCATGCAACTTATGAACTTATGAATTGTGAGTAATGATAATGACCTATGTATTCACCAGGAAACAAAAAAACTTGACCCTGTTATGCGCCTTGGCCCCCTAGGCGTTGTGTCGGGCGTGGCAAGGGCGGAAACCAATCCGGCGGACACGGGATACCTCACCGACCAGCTTGGCAATGCTGCGCGGAGCGGATTTGGTTTGTGCTGGCACACCGGCTATGGTCCTGCGGGGCTCATACCGGAGTGTGATTCGACTGTCGTTCCAGCACCGATCGCAACGGCCGCTGAACCGACCCCGCCAGTTGTAGTGGCGCCAACGCCTCTAGCTGAGCGAGTGACGTTAGACGCTGATACCCTATTCGACTTCGATAAGGCAGTTCTGCGTCCGACCGGTCAGGCGGCGCTGGATGATTTTCTTGGCAATTTGAAGGTGATCGATCTGGAGGTGATTACGGCTGTCGGACATGCTGACCGCTTTGGCTCCGAAGCCTACAATCAGCATCTGTCCGAGCAACGCGCAGCAGCAGTCAAGACTTATTTGGTCAGCCAGGGCATCGAACCCAATCTCATCCAGACTGAAGGAAAAGGTGAGATGCAGCCGGTAACCAAAGTCGGCGAATGCCGCGGTGCCAAGAGCGCCAAGGTAATCGCCTGCCTGCAACCTGATCGCCGCGTTAATATCGAAACGATAGGTAGTCAGTTCGTCAGGTAATTAATCTGTCGGCAGTTCTCCTGCTAGAAAGAAGACATCCTGCCGTAGCAAGGTGTTTGATTTCCGGGTGGTGTGCTCGCAATCGGTGTATCGATGTGACAAGTCCATTATTGTTGAGTTATTGAATCATCTGATTGCCGACTATGTGCGTTAGCAGACAGATGCAAGGAGGCTAATACCCTAATTTAGGCCGGCCGGAGCTGAGTGGTTGCAATGTCTATAGCGCAGTAGCTGAATGCAGCACGGTCTCGGCGACGAGAAATAAATATTCAGTGTAGCTTTTCGGTACATTTTCCGTACATCAATCCCAACCTCATCAAATAAAGGAATCAAAATGAAAAAACTTAACATCACCCTGATTTCACTCGCAGTCAGCCTCGCATTCAGCACTGGCGCGATAGCGCGAAGCATGTCGAAAACCGACTACAAGGCTGAAAAGGAAAAGATTGAGGCCGAGTACAAGACAGCCAAGGTGGGTTGCGCTTCGTTGTCCGGCAATGCGAACGACATCTGTATTGCCGAGGCCAAGGGCAAAGAGAAGGTTGCAATCGCTGAACTCGACGCTAGTTACAAGCCCAGCGCGAAGAGTCGTTATAAGGTGCGCGTTGCCAAAGCAGAGGCTGACTATGCAGTAGCAAATGAACGATGCGACGACTTAGCTGGCAATGCAAAGGATGTGTGCGTGAAGGAAGCGAAAGCAGCAAAAACTGCCGCCAAGGCTGATGCCAAGGCGCAGATGAAGACCTCGGATGCGGATGCTACGGCTGATGAAAAATCCGCCGAGGCACACAGCAAGGCGAATACTCAGGCCGCTGAAGCGCACGTGGACGCCACGGCAGACAAGATGGATGCCGAGTATGCGGTGGCAAAGGAAAAATGCGACACATTTGCCGGAACCGCCAAAGACAATTGCTTGAATCAGGCGAAGACCCACTTTGGCAAGTAATCAATACAAGTCGTCACGAAATCTCAACACTTTATAAAGAGGTGAGTCCATGAAAACGATACAAAAAGCTATGTTTAGCGCAGTTGTCGCCACAATGTTTCTTGGCTTGAGTGCCTGTTCCGGTATGTCAACGCAGGAAAAAAACACGGCCATCGGTGCTGGCGTCGGTGCCGTTGGCGGTTCCGTTCTTACAGGCGGGAGCACCGCTGGAACCATTGGTGGTGCAGCCGTTGGTGGTATTATCGGCCACGAAGTCAACAAA
>WOZP01000191.1:2655-12359 GCA_011620215.1 Rugosibacter sp. | reverse complement strand
GGGCGCTTCCAACTGAGGTTTCCAGGATCATTGGACCCATCACACTAAACCGGCATATTCTCTTTTCGGTTAAGGCCCACCGTGGCCTTATGCCACAGATGCCGCAGCAGCAAGTGCACTGGCAAGCGCAAGGCCATCTCACGCACAAACAACAGTTGATCGGCCACCCCTTGGGCACGCGGCCGCGTCTGTGGATGGCGAGTAGTAGCTGCACTGGTCAAAAGCCATAACAACAGGCTGCGGGCAGCCAGTGCCTCTGGCGGCAAAGGCGTGTGAAAAATGTGATGACACAACGAAAAAGCACAACGGACAATCTGACCCAAACCAACCACCTCGGCACGCGCCAGCACTTGGTGAGCAAAGTTCGGCGTCGTGGTTTCAAAATGCCGCATCAGCAGGTCAATATCCCACAAGTCTCGTAACCCACGATCAAATTCAGAATTCAGCAGCAGGTGGCTTGCCGCATGCAAAACCATATCTTCGTCCCTCAGGCGAAACCAGTTTCCCTGCCCTGGCAAGGAAACAGCTGCTGTGATCATCTGTTCGGAATCAATGTGAATACGGCAAGTCGGCATGGCCAGCGAGTGATGTAAATCAATCGTTGTCCCCCGCTGCAAATGCGTCATCGGCGGTATTTCATGTGACCACTCGCGATAATAACGCTGATCATATTTATCCTGCCGGCTCACTGCCCAGCCACCCAGCATCAAGGCCGCTTCAGCCTGTGGAAGAAATGGCCGTGCGACCAGCAGATCAATATCGGAGAATATCCGCCCGCACGCTGCGGGCAAGCCAGCCGCGCAATACGCCGCACCTTTAAGCAACAATGTCGGCGTGCCCAGATCCGCCAGTGCATTACTCAAAAAAGTTAACTCGCGCTGCACATCGTGCGCCAAACTATCACTTTGCCGCATGGCAGCCACCATGTGATGCATCACCTGCGATGGTATCTGTACCGACGATCTCGTAGCATCCGCTGCCAAAACACTCGCCACGCGTGACATCACGCCACACGCTCGCGCCTCGGCCAGCAGCAAACTCCAGCCCCCCATATCCAGATGAGCTGCGCTTGAGTGGTCAGCCAGAAAATTGAGTAAAGGTGACGGGCTAGGCATCATCGTCGGCCAGCAAGTCATCCAGCGCATCGACCGCATCGTCCAGCGACGAGTATTCGATCTCCCAAGCCGGGGCGGACTGTGCCAGATCAGCCAGCCGTGAAAACCCCAACGGCCCTAGCACAGGGTAGTTGAACGATTGGTCAATCAGGCGCATGGCCGCTCGCCCTGCACCCACGGGCTGCACGCGCAGTGGCGCACCAGCTGTCCATTTCGGGAAAATAATCAACGATGGTGGTGCCGTTTCAGCGGCGCGATCAACAGAGGCATCAGGTGCTCGCAGATGGGCAATCGTCCCCTTCTGGGTAGCGTGCGCCAACGGGCCAAACTGTGCCTCGGGATGCCGTCTGCGTATCAGATCGATCGACTGGTTCTTCAAGCTGACGGGGCGGGGAAAAGGAACCAACTGTAATCGTGGCGCAGCCCCATCAATCAAGGCCAGTTCATCCGAAAAAAGTCGCCAGCCGCGCATGGCTAATTCAGCGGTCAACGTGCTCTTGCCACTGCCTGAAGCGGCCGACAGCATGACGCCTTTGCCTCGGCTCTCAACGACAGCAGAATGAAGAATAAGGTATTGATGGACCGAACTGCCAATCGTCCAGTTCAATCCCCACTCGAATAACGCATGTGCATGATCAACCACCATAGGCAAAAAAGGTGCTTGACCAGACAGAGAAAACACGACATTCCGCCGGAACCACTGTCGCAACAACGACGCAGGGTGAATAGCTAGGTCAAAGTCGTAGTAACCACCAGAAAGCGATACCGGATAGTGGGGATACACTTGACGCAGCCCCATGCGAAGCGCATCAACATTGCTGTCAATACGTAACGAAAAAGCGCCTATATGGAGCCGGAAATTGCCACAACGCAGGCTATGTGAAAAATCGGCATCTGAAACATCTTTCAGCCTCAGCATCGCATAATGAGACCAGCATGCTCCAGCGCATGCAGCATGGCCACGCGGCTACGGCCATCCATTGGCATATCGGCTGTTAACTCGCCAAGATCACACTCGATCACCACAGGATTTGTCGGTAACAAAGAAACAAAAAAATCCCATACCTCTGGGTGAATCAAGTGCGTTGTACGTGCTGCGTTGTCGTAAACCAAAACACCATCCTCGCAAGGACGCACGTCAAGCTTCAAATCAGGACGCAGAGAATAAATAGCTTCCAAATTGAAACTGCAGGACCCGATCTACGCCGTCAAAAAATCAGAGGGGCATAGTTGTCTGCAAGTAAGCAACAATCTGCCCGCCATCCCAAGTCACTCCAGCTGTAGGCGTATAAGTGCCAAGTCTCCCAGCCCACATATCCCGCAAATCCTGGAGACTCAGAACGGTATCCGGAACCCACCCTATTTTATTATTGAGATAAGCTGCGGAAAGATGGGCGCCAAGCTGCCATTGATCCTGATTACCATTGAGTGCCATGACTTGTTTGAGCGTTTTACCATTAAAACCACTGCCAAACACGGTAGAAAATAAAACTCCCTCTCCACCTGCAGTTACCCAGTAAGGATGATTTGGGTTGCCTGGTTTGGCAGCATTTACCCAAAAGCCCGGTGTGCGGCCCAGGCAATCCAGGTGTTCACGGTCCAGACGGCTATGCAACAGCGCGATAGACGCTGCAGCCGATGGTGCAAAACATTGTGCCGCCAAGGCAGAAGAAGATTTAACCGTCATGATCACGGGCACAGCCACTCCAACACCATGGATAAAGCGCCGACGGGCACGCTGCTTGTTTTCTTTGGGCCGGTTCTCGGAACCGATTGAATGACCTGGTACGCTCATGGTTGACTCCCTATGTAACTCTGGCGTTTTACTTTAAATAAAAAACTAATGCGTTGCTGGCTTTGCTCGCTCAGGAAGGCTTTTACCCCATCCCTCAATTGATAGCTTGCAACAAAAAATGCTTTATCGAATATAAATAAGCAAAAATTATGCCATCAATAGCAACAGGCTAATTCTAAACAATAATTCATAACCTGGAAAAGGTAGAGCGTAAAGAAAGCCGACGTTTTTTGTCTGCTCAGTTGTCTATTGCGCCCCTTTTCCGCCAACAACAACACCCACAGTTTCAAAGATCACCACAAAATCAAGCAAGAGGGTGTGATTTTTGACGTAGTAAAGGTCATATTGCAATTTTTGTACAGCATCTTCAATTGAGGCACCATAGTGATACCTCACCTGGGCCCATCCTGTCACACCGGGTTTCACACTGTGGCGTATGGCGTAATAAGGAATTTCCTTGGTCAGCTGATCGACGAAAAATGCGCGCTCAGGCCGTGGGCCCACCATACTCATCGAGCCGTTAAGCACACACAAAAGCTGTGGCAACTCATCAATTCGCACCTTGCGGATAATGCGACCCACCCGGGTTGTGCGATCATCATTGGCCGTCGCCCAACGTGGCTTTCCATCGCTTTCTGCATCGCGCCGCATACTGCGAAACTTGATCACATTAAACAACCGCCCATTCAACCCAACCCGCTCTTGGCGATAAAGTATCGGCGCACCATCCTCTAACAAAATAAGCAGGGCAGTAATTAGCATGATGGGGGAAAAAACAATCAGCAGAATAACTGCCGCAATAATGTCAAACACGCGCTTTATGAACGAACGCCGCCAACCCTGACGGAAACCATCACCAAAAATCAGCCAGCCTGCCCGCAGGGCATCAAGTCGAATCTGCCCCAGCATGCGTTCAAAATGGCTGGACATATCCAACACCAAAATACCCGACACCCGGCAATCGAGCAGCTCTCGCAATGGCATGCGCCCCCCGCGACGATCATCCATCGCAACGACAATTTCATCCACTTTATGAAAAATAGCCGTATCCACTAAAGACAGTGATTGAGGAAGCAGGCGATCCTGGGGTACTACAACGTCCTTACACATCGGCCCAGGATAAAAACCCACCACTTGAATAGTCGGGTCTTCCTGGTTCAACGCAGTAGTCACTTTGACCGCTTCGTGCCCTACCCCAAACACCAGGATGCGATGGGTGACCCGTGCATTTTTTTTGCGGTGTGAAGCAAAAACACGATGCGACAACATGCCAAATAGAGCGGCCATGCCGCTGATCTCAAGAAACGTCCGATCCGCTTCGGCAATCGGCAACACCAAAAAAATCAGGTAGGCGATTGGGATCGAGAGATGCAAAGCAAGCACCGCGCGCGCACGCGAATCCTCAACTGTACGATCATGAATTCTTTGATAAAACCCCAGCCAGCTATTTACCGCTAACAAAGTCACTGCAAGAATTGCCGCATAAGAAACGACCACAACCATGTCAATCGGCAACCCACTTCTGACCCACATCGCCGCGATCAGAATACCAACAAAAACGAAGCCAAAATCAAACAGCAGCTGCAACAAAGTTGCGGTCCGAACGGTGTGACCCAATGCGGCCTTAATCATAGGCACTCCAAAATCATGCAAGAAAATTCGGATGCGATGCAAACTTTTACGATCAGCACCGCTTCAAAATATATAGACAACGCCAACCATATAAACTACACATAACTAGTAAAATTGTATTGTTTTATCGATAGAACAACCATTAAATTTAACCGATGCTAGCCCCCATCAACCCGACTCGAACATCCTCGCCTAGCGCCTCGGCAATTGGCTTGCGTCGGACTCGTCTCGCTAGCTGTAACGATGTCAGAACAGCCGCCGTCGCCCAAAAAGAGTCCACGGATTCAAAACATCTTCTTTATGAAGCCACTGCACTCACGGGATCATGATGCTACACTTATAGGCTTAAATCCACCAACCACCACCAACCACCACGTTGCGCCTTCCCTTTTTATATTAACTCAATAACTGCCCCAAACCAATCATCAGCAAAAGTCAGGGGAATTATTCAAAATGTTATGATTAGTAATATGCATAATCCACCTGGAAATTACAGCTAATGAGTTCAGGCTCCTATCACTTCGAGACACTGAACGATGCCGGATTTCAAGCCGAGCGCCTGCGCCAGCAAGCCCAGGCGTTTCGCGCGGTTGAGATTGGTATTTTGCATTCGGCCGGCATTCAGACCGAGAGCGATGTGCTTGAATTAGGCTGTGGTCCCGGGTTTGTTACAGATCTGCTGGCCGAACTCGCCCCTGAAGGCAGCCTGTACGCAATAGAGCCCAGCCCCACCCTTCTGGCACAAGTGGCAGACAATGTGCGCAACAAACCAGCTCGTGGCCTTTACCCAATTCAGGCCTATGGCAACTGCTTGCCTATTCCAGACAGTAGCATCGATTTTTCCTACGCTCGGTTCGTGCTTCAGCACATTCCACATCCGGATACCACAGTCTCTGAGATCTTCCGGGTCATGCGTCCGGGGGGACACTTCTGCGCCGTCGATTCCGATGATGGCCTGGTTGTTTTCTATCCGGAGGATCCACGCGTTAGCAAGCTTCTTCGCATGGCGCAGACAACCCAGACAGAAAAGGGGGGCGATCGGTTCATAGGCCGCAAACTACCGAGCATGATGACTGAGGCGGGATTCGTCAACGTCAAGAGCCGCATCCTGGCTCTCACTAGCAGCGAGCTGCCTTTCGCGGTGCTGTTCAACATCCTTCTCGGTTACAAGGCCTCCCTGCTGGGTGATGCCATTGACATCAAGCAATTATTTCAAGATTTATCGCACCAAGTGACAGATGGCCGCCAATTGGTCGCTGGCGGAGTATTCATCGTCACGGGTGAAAAAGTTTGAATGTCGCCCAACCTAGGGAGTCCCGTATGGAAACCGACTTTTTTCGTGTCGAAGAGGTAATACCGGGAACCCGCGCTTATGAGCTTTATCTCGAATTTCGATATGAGATTTTCTGCACAGAACTCCACCGCATTGCGCCTTCATCCTTTCCGCAGTCTAGTACTGGTCAGCCCATGGAGACTGACCAATATGACCAATACAGCCGCCATTTCATGTCTTACCACAAGGCCACAGGCAAGCCTGCAGCGTCAGTTCGGATTATCTTCCCCAATCAGATAGGACTGAACGTGACCTCCAGGTACGTGATTGACCGTCCTCTCCCATACCCTGATGCGCGAGAGGACAACATCGGTGAAATCTCCCGCATGGCCATATCCCCGCAGTTCCGTCGTCGCAAGGAAGATAATGGCAAACCCTTTCAAGGTGACCCTGAACCAGAAATGAGCCGTCTTCCAGATAACCATCGCCGCCACCAGCCAGAGCTGGTTCTCGGCATGTACCGGGAAATCTACCTGCTTTGCAAACAGAATGGCATTGAATACTGCATGGCAGCCATGGAAAACCGGTTCAGCCGACTGCTCAAGACGCTGGGCTTCCCTTGGGCCGCCATTGGCCCCGTCAACCCAAACGTTGATCCCCCCAGGCGGGTTTATCTTATCGGTGCAGGGGAAATAGAACTTAGCCTGAGTCAACGCGAAACATGCATCCTCGGGTTTTTGCAAGAACAAGAAGCCCAAGGTATAGCCGTTCGCATCCAGAAGAACCCGCAGGAAACATGATACCCACCGGTGCGCACCGGTGGGTATCATGCGCTAACGACCTCGAGATTAACCCTGTTGCTACTCTTTACGACCGCACAAAGAATAAAGCCGCGCAGATAACTGCGCGGCTTTATTTATGAGATCAAGCTTTAATTATGCAGCTTTTTTATTGCGACGGCTCAAGCCCAAGCCCAGCAATCCCAAACCCAGCAGGGCAATACTGGCCGGCTCAGGCACAGAATTACCGTAAAGTTCGTTCGTGCCAAAAGCGTTAGCCACTACAACGCCGCCGTTAATAATTGTACCGGGAAGAGCTTGGAACGAGGATGTATAGCTAAAATCAGAGAGTCCAGGCTGACTATTAGTATTCAGATAATCTGCGGCATTTGTGCTGCCACTGACAACATCAAAATAACCAATGCCTTGACCTGTCAGGCCAACAGAGTTTGCTCCGGTGACAGTGCCTTTCAAGGTCTCGCCTAAAGGATATACCGCAGTATTTGCCACCAAATCGAGCCACAGATTACCATCACCAGCAGTAGCTTTCACCAAGGCATCAAAATCTGCTGTTGTATCCACATACACTTTGAGCCAGCCACCCGTAAAAGCAAACGAGCCATCAGCATTGATGCCAGATCCATATGAGGAGACAGTGGTGGCAGGCGAAAGAGTATAACCACCGAATTGATATGTCAGTTCAGTTCCCGCACTAACAAAACTCGAAAGCGCATTAATAGCAGTTATCTTGCCATAACCGCTAATTTGAGAACCGGCAGTCCCGGTGGTGATTTCATAAAGATTAGAAGTCGAATTGAAATCGAAAAAGCTAGCAGGATCAAACGTGACACCATCAACTGTAATAGGACTAGCGCTAGCATTAGCGCCAGCAAAGCTGGTAACAACTGCAATCAACGCAATTGCAAGTTTATTAAGTTTCATTTTAATCTCCATAAAAAGTTAAGAGTCTTGCCTAAATCACAAGGCTACTCACCTTGATGAAAGATTATAAGCACGCACCGTGCCATAATTTATTTTTACTTTAATTTCAATAAGTTAAATTTTTTCAAAAAACTTTTCTGATTGAGCTGTAAAGTTTTTCGACTAGGTTTCCTAGAAAAAATAGAGCCCACGCCATACTAAACTACAAAAAGGACAACGTTCTTTCTTATGCTTGCAATTTCCATATCCTCGGGTAAGAATGAGCTTTTTCCTTCGCCACTCTTCCTTTGAGGATTTTGATGACTGAGTTTGAATATGGCAGTGCATTCAGCCGCAATCTGGGCATCGTCAGTCACGACGAGCACTCTCGGCTGCGCCAAGCCACTGTCGCGATCGCCGGGATGGGCGGCGTGGGCGGCGATTACCTCATCAGCCTGGTGCGCGCCGGGGTGGGTGGATTCCACATTGCCGAGTTTGACGAGTTTGAGCTGGCCAACTTCAACCGCCAATACGGGGCCAACACCCGCACGCTCGGGCGCAGCAAGATTGGGGTGATGCTTGAGTATGCCCTGGAGATCAACCCCGACCTGCGTGTAAAGGTTTTCGACAAAGGGGTGAACGCGGACAATATCGACGAATTTCTCTCAGGGGTTGATCTGGCCGTGGATGCGATGGATATATTCGCGGTAGAGATGCATCCCCTGCTGATCAATGCGGCCACGGCACGCGGAATGACCACCGTAGCGGCGGTGCCACTCGGGCTGGGTGCAGGCGTGCTGGCATTCGGGCCGGGCGGCATGTCCTATGCAGATTATTTTGCCATTTCTCCGGAGATGAGCGAAGAAGAGAAGATTATCCAGTTCGCCTTAGGCTTTGCACCCGAGATGTATCACCTCAAATATCTGGATCCGACATCGATCAACCTCAAGGCGCGCAAGGGGCCGAGTTCCATCGCTGGCTGCAAGCTGTGCACCGGATTCATCACCACCCAGGCACTGTTGGCCTTGCTGCACCCACAGGAGTTGCAGTTGACGCCCTGGTATACCTATCTGGATGCCCGGCTCAACCGCTTCCGCCACCGCCGCCTATGGCTAGGCAACCGCAACCCCCTGCAACGACTGAAAAGCTTTGTGGCGAAAAAGCGGCTGGAAAAAAGCGGCTGACAAGCGTAGGGGTTTGCGTTTCCTTGATTTGACGTGGGCGGCATAGAACGGAAAGAACCATCGTTTCGATCGTTCCCTGCGCTAGTGTCAGCGCGCCAGTGTCAGCGCTGGCCTAAATACAAACGGCCACCATCTGGTGGCCGTTTCTTCTTACTACAACAAGCCAAACGTTAGACCAAACCAGACTTACGAAGACGGCTGAAGCCAAGGCCCAATAATGCCATTCCCATCAAGGCCAGCGTGCCAGGCTCAGGGACTTCTGGTGGTGGTAAGACGATGCTAACCACCGCCAACTCCTCACCACCCGAATTAAGCCCTGTCATGTGCAACCTGAAAGACAGCAAGTCGGTATTCAAGAAGTTATCCAGATTAAACGTTGGGGCGTAGGCGAAGAAATCTGGTTTGCCGCTGCCTGTGTTGTTGTCGACGTTCATCGTGCAGATATGGGTTGTTTGATTACAGCCACTACTCGTGTTGAGTGGGTCATACCAAGTCACTACCACATCCTTTTGGGCGAGAACGAGCGAGTTCACGTCATATGCGCTATTTTTGATGTTATCGAAAGCGAAAGTATCTACAAGTGTGCCATTCGCATGCGTGACCTGCAGATAAGCGTTCAGCCACAGATCGGTGGTGTTGTTCAGGTCAAAGGCGAACACCGGGTTGTTGTTGCCCGCGCCAAGAAATGTCTTCAAGTCACCCACCGTAACGGAGCTAATCGGCCAGTCACCCGTATATAGACCGTCCTGCTTGGCGGTCAGATCGCCAGTTGGTGAGGGGTTCTGGTTGTCACCTGTGCCGCTAGTCGCATCAGGGAAAGCCCCGTTATTTGAATTGTTAAAACTGAACAACTTGACGATCTGGCCCGAACCAAAGGAAGGGAGGCTGGCCCAGCTGTTAAGACTGGCGTACCCGAAACTTGTCGCAAGCTGCTGCATGGCATTGACCGAATACGAGATATAGTCATCGTGCATGCTGGCGATATACACTTGCGCCCCGGTTTCT
>WOZP01000191.1:0-2555 GCA_011620215.1 Rugosibacter sp. | reverse complement strand
GAACCGAATTTGCCAGTCTCAAAAACTTCACTGAAATGATCAATTTCAAGTACATTTCTTTCTATTGGCTTCATAAGAAAATGAAACGTAAAATCAACCCGTAACATTAACCACTACGTCAGCACGAGGAAAAGATGGCAAAGCGGAATCTCCCAAAGCCGATGTCAATTGGCCAAACCCTGTTGCGCTACTCGGTGGTGATGTTTACCAGCCTGTGGCTGACAAGCCCAGCTTGGGCTGATGCCGCTGGCGATGAATTGGCCCAGCATGTATATGCCCGCCCCGATGGCAAGGATGCCACGTCGGCTTTGACCATGACGCTAACGGAAAAAGGTCGTGATCCGCGTGTGCGCAAAATCATTCTCTACAGGCTGGACGGCAAGGCTGGTGAGATGGCCACCCTGATCCGGTTTACCGAACCGGCAGATATTGCGGGAACCGGGCTACTGACTCTGGATATCCATGACGGGGAATCCAGCCAGTGGATTTATCTGCCGGCGATGGAGCGAGTACGCCGAATTGACTCCAATCGCAAGGGTGGCCGTTTTGTCAATTCGGACTACTATTTTGAGGACTTGCGCGATCGCAAGGTGGCAATGGACACGCATCGCATCATCGGCCGGGAAACTGTCAGCGGCGTGGCTTGCGAGATGCTGGAAAGCATTCCGGCCAAGCCCGGCAACTCCGTCTATGCCAAGCGAATCAGCTGGGTAGACCTGGCGACCATGATTCCGATGCGCGTCGATTTCTTCGAAAAACAGGAAGACAAGCCCAGCAAACGATTTCTGGTAACAAAGCGCGAGAAGATTCAGTCATACTGGACAGTGATGGATAGCACGTTAACAGACTTGGGCAACGAACATCAAACGCGTCTGACTGTGGAAAAAATACTTTATGACCGCCGCCTGCCGGCACGCTTGTTTACTACGCAAGTGCTGGAAGATGAGGGCGCCGAGAGGAGTTACCGCCCATGATGCCTGGAGAAAGCTTTCGTGGCCTATCTTCCCGAATTGTTTATTAGCCCATGATTGCTTAGATGGAAACATGACACGGTACTTAACCACCTGGGCGAATGGCCTGATAGCAGCTTCCCTGACATTTGGCGCGTTAACCCTAGGCTATGCCGCAGAAGATCAAAGTCTGGATGATGGGATAAATGTCCAAACTTCCCAAGAAAAGTCGAGCAAAGCCGGCGGCAAGATCAAGATCGATGCTTTGCGGGCAGAACTGGGGGCTTTCACGGACCATCCTGCCACATCCACTGATGCCTTATTGCACGGTGCAATCAGTGCAAAAGAACAATCTGGCGCGTGGGAATTCGCGCTGGGTGCACGTTTTGATGCTTATGCACAATCCGGCTCGCAGGATTTTTCCAAAACGAAGCTGGACTACACGGAAAATTATCTGCGCTGGCGCGGTGAGGATCTGCGTATCACGCTGGGCACGCAGAATGTGCTGTGGGGCCGGGTTGATGAGGTATCGCCGATAGACCGCATGAGCCGGGTTGATCTTTCCCGCATCATATTGGACAAACTGCCCGAGCGCCGCCGCGCCGTGCCGGCCCTGCGTCTGGAGCACTTCGCGGGTGATACCAAGATCGATGCGGTGTGGTTGCCGGTATTCGATGCAGCCGTATTACCCCATACAGACAGCGCCTGGAGCCCAGTGGATACGGTCAATGGCCGCCTGCTAAGCATTGGTAGCGTACCGGGAATCATCGGTGCCCAGGTGCGCGAAGATGAGCATGGCAGTGGCGGCGGCGGCGTGCGCTTCACCAGTTCAGGCGACAAGCTGGACTATGGCCTCAGCCTGCAAAGAGTCCGTCAATCGCAGCCCTATTATCGGGTGGCGCCGGGGCTGCTGACGGGGGTCCATCCCTTCAGCTGGGTCGTCGGTGGTGAACTGGAAACACAAAAGGCGGGGGCAACATGGCGCATGGAGGCGGCCTGGAGCAGTGATGTGCCGGTGACCACCAATACATTTCAATACCAAACGGAACGGGCATTTGATCTGGTGCTGGGCACTGAGTTCTTTCCCGGCGATGGCGAGACGCGCGCCACCGTGCAACTGGCAGGTCACAAGACCTTCACCAATGGGCCTATCCTTGACCGGGACAAGTTTTACAACCTCAATGGCGAGCTTGAGCACAGTTTCGCGCGTGGACTCTGGCGAGCGAATCTGCGGTTTGTGGTCGGACTCGATGAGCGCGACCTGTACCTGAATCCCAAACTCTCCTATCTGGCCAGCGATCAGCATGAAATCTATGTGGCGGCACATCTGTTCAGTGGCGCAGCGCAGACCCTGGGTGGCTATTACCAAAAGAATGACCTGATCATGATGGGCTGGCGGGCGAAGTTTTGATTGTTCAAGACTTTTTCAAGGCCGCCATGGCCGCCGTTTTTTTAGGCTGGCTCAGCGCAGAAGGCCTACCTAACGCTCATGGTCGGGAAGGCCACCCACTGATGATGAGACATGCAAAAAGCGGAAATAGACCCGCCCCTCCGCTACGCGGCCCACGGCTGGCTTTGCACAGCCAGCCGGCTGCGGCGGCGCGA
>WOZP01000203.1 GCA_011620215.1 Rugosibacter sp. | reverse complement strand
CTGTCAAGCAAGCAAAAGCGCGTCAGTCGGTCGCCGTCTCATCAGTATCGGTATCGGCGTCGTCATTCTCTCCGGCACCCGTTTTATCCAGGTCGCGCAATACACGAAACAGCTCGCGGTAGGCGCGCGGCGGTTTGCTTTGTTGTACTTCCTTGATTGCATTGCGGCGCAGCTGGCGCAGATGCTGGATGTCTGCCGCAGGATAATCACGCGCGATATTGCTACACACGGATTCATCCTCCATCAATTGTGTGCGCAGGCGTTCAAGTTTCTGCAGGCGCAAGGTAGCAACCGCCGATACGCCATTGATTTCATCGAGTGCGGCTTGCAGCGGTGCAGCATCGATATCACGCATGACTTTGCCGATGTATTGCAGCTGGCGGCGGTGTGCTTCGTGCTGAGTGAACCGCTGGGCATCATGGATGGCATCCCTCAAGCGCTCAGGCATATCAATCTTTTTTAGCTGGTCTCTGGATAGAGCGACAAGCGCCACACCGAGCTTTTGCAGCGCCGTCATCTCGCGCTTGAGCGCCGACTTGCTGGGCCCGAGATTTTCTTCTTCATCGTCGGGCATGCTGTATTTCATGTGTTTTGTTCCGTTTGTTTTATGGGTTCCACGGTTATGATTATAACTTCGTCATCTGTTCACTCGAAGGGTTCTCGCATGTCGCACCATTCAGCACCGGATTCCACCTTTGGTTTTTCACAAGACGCCTTACGTCATTTGGCGCAAAGCGTGCTCGACCACGCGAAAAAAAATGGTGCCACGGCGTGTGAAGTCGATGTTTCGGAAGGATTTGGGCAATCCATCAGTGTGCGTCGACAAACGGTTGAAACCATTGAATACAACCGCGATAAAGGTTTAGGTGTCACGATTTATCTGGGCCAGCGACGTGGCCATGCCAGTAGTTCCGACTTTTCTCCGACAGCGGTACAAGATACCGTTAACGCGGCGCTCTCTATCGCCCGATTTACGGCAGAAGATGAGTGCGCCGGGCTGCCGGAAGAAAAGCTGCTGGCCAAAAAATCCATGGATCTGGATCTTTTTCATCCGTGGGCTCTCTCGGTAGATGAAGCCATTGCCTTGGCGCAGCGTTGTGAACAAGGCGCGTTTGATGTGAGTCCGCAAATCACGAATTCCGAAGGCGCAACAGTGTCTACGCATCAATCCCATTTCATCGCGGCCAACAGCCTGGGTTTTATGGATGGCT
This sequence comes from Rugosibacter sp., assembly GCA_011620215.1. Lineage (GTDB taxonomy): Bacteria > Pseudomonadota > Gammaproteobacteria > Burkholderiales > Rhodocyclaceae > Rugosibacter. Next base: position 1,434 of record WOZP01000203.1, on the reverse strand, counting down.
TTGCCAGCACGCGGCACTATGTGGCGTGCTCGGTGATTACAGGCAGTGGTGATGATATGCAGCGCGACGACTGGTATACCTCCAGCCGCAATGCACGGGATTTTTCAACGGTTGAACGCATTGGCGATTACGCGGCGCGCCGTGCCTTATCGCGACTTGGCTCGCGCAAGCTATCCACGCGCAAGTGCCCCGTCATTTTTGAAGCGCCGCTGGCCACCGGCCTGATCGGCAATCTCACCTATGCGTTATCGGGCGGCGCGCTGTATCGCAAAACATCGTTCCTGCAAAACAGCTTGGGGCAGAAAATATTTCCGGAATTCGTCAACATCAGTGAACGACCGCACATCAAAGGTGGCATGGCATCTTCAGCGTTTGATGATGATGGCGTCGCCACGCATGATCGCGAACTGATCAAGGCAGGTGAGGTGCAGGGTTATTTGTTATCCACCTATTCAGCCCGCAAACTGGGCATGCAAACCACCGGCAACGCAGGCGGCGCGCATAACCTGCGCGTGGCCCCGGGGCGGCACAACCTGGCCGAGCTATTGCGCGAGATGGGCCGCGGCCTGCTCGTGACCGAACTCATGGGTCAGGGCGTGAATTACGTGACGGGTGACTATTCACGCGGCGCCGCAGGCTACTGGGTAGAAAACGGAGAAATTGCCTACCCCGTGGCAGAAATTACCATTGCCGGCAATCTGCGCGACATGTTCGCCAATATGGTCGCCATTGGTAAGGATACCGACACGCGCGGCTCAAAACATGTCGGCTCGATATTGATCAACCAGATGACGGTGGCTGGCAGCTAGCCACAGCTGACTTCCACGAAAAGTTCTCGCAAGCGACCCGAAGGTAGTGCAGAGTAAGTACAGCGCTGGCGCTGGTTATGCGGTGACGGTCAAATCTTTTACATCATGCACACCCACTGAAGAAAAATGCTATTCAAAAGCGTTATTTTTACCGGGCTAACTCTTCGCTAATTCTTGGTCGCTATCTTGTCAATCACGCGAATATCCGCGCGATTAAAAGGAGTGACTATCATGCACCGCAAAATCTTTCTAGCAACGCTGGCTGCGCTTTCTGTAACCACCATCAGCAGCGTATATGCTGCCAAGAGCATCGAAAACGATGCGTTGGCAATTGAATCTGCGAAAATCAGCCTAACACAAGCCATCACCACGGCCGAGCAACATGTAAATGGTAAGGCGGCTCGCGCCGAATTTGAAAAGCACAAGGGGCAGTGGCTCTTTGATGTCGAAGTAGTGAACGGCAAAAAAGTCATGGACGTGAAAGTTGATTCAATGAACGGCAAAGTTATCTCAGCCGTCGAGGATAAAACCGATAAAGACGATGACCACGACCAGGCTGATTGATTCATCGAGCCATTACCAAAACCTGGGACAGTATCGCTGTCCCAGGTTTTACCTGCACTTA
>WOZP01000005.1 GCA_011620215.1 Rugosibacter sp. | reverse complement strand
GTTCTGGAAGGCTTGCTACAGGTAGCTAAAACGTCCGCCCTCGCTTGAGGGCTTTTCCAGAGTTGAAAAGCAAATAAAAAGTAAATATTGTTTACAATTTAAATGAGAATAGTTATCATTTAAATGTGAATTGCTTATTTATTTATTTATTTAAGGAGACTCTTGTGATTTTTAATCGATTGATTTTGTGTATCGGGATGTTTTTCTCTGCCACTGTATTGGCCGCAGATAGTGAGATGGTTTTGACTATTCGTGAGCACCGTTTTGAGCCTAGCGAGCTAAAGGTTGCTGCGAACCAAAAAATCCGGCTAGTTGTCAAAAATCTGGATGCGACGCCGGAAGAATTTGAAAGCCACGAATTAAACCGTGAAAAAGTCATCCCAGGTAAAGGGCAAACCGCTATTTACATTGGCCCGCTTAAACCAGGCCGCTATCCATTTATGGGTGAATTCAATCAAAAAACGGCGCAAGGTGTCGTGGTTGTGGAGTAATCATGTTTGGCATAGGGATTATTGTTTTTCGAGAAACACTCGAGGCAGCAATGATTATTGGCATTCTCGCCGCGGCAACGGTAGGTATTGCAGGCCGTAGCCGCATGCTGCTCGGAGGCATTGCGGCAGGTGTTGTAGGCGCTATCGTGGTGGCTTTGCTGACAAGCCGAATTGCCGAAATGGCCAGCGGTACAGGGCAAGATCTGCTGAATGCAGGCATTCTCGGCTTTGCCGTGGTGATGCTGGCGTGGCATAACCTCTGGATGTCACGCCACGGGGCTGAGTTAGCACATCAGGCGCGGCAGGTAGGTCATGCCGTGCGGGGTGGCGAAAAAACATTGCTTACTCTTTTTGTTGTTATTGCGCTGGCTGTATTGCGCGAAGGATCTGAAACCGTACTTTTCGTCTATGGCGCAATGGCAGGCAGCGAAACCAGTGCGCTGCAAGTGTTGATCAGCGGCGGTTTGGGCCTTGGCGCAGGAGCGCTGGCGGGTTTTTTACTATATGCAGGCTTTTTGCGTATTCCAACGCGCTGGTTTTTTGCAGCCACCAGTGGCCTGATTCTTTTGTTAGCTGCTGCGATGGCGAGTCAAATGGCGCGCTTTTTGGTGCAAAGCGATGTGCTGCCGGATCTGGGTAGTCCGTTGTGGAATACCACTGGCATGGTATCGAACACGTCCGCTGCAGGTGTCCTGCTGCATGCGCTGATGGGCTACGAGGCAATGCCTTCTGGTTTACAGGTTGTTTTCTATATCACGACGCTAATCGTCATTTTTTCAGCGATGCGGATATTGCGGTATCGCAAAGATGCTATTTCAAGTTTTTAATCGAGGAAAAAATGAAACTACACAACATAACAGCCCCTATTCTCTTGGTCTTGAGTTCAGCGGCTTTCGCCGGACCGGCTGATTATGTATATACACCAGCGGTGGAATACGGTGAGCGAGAAATCGACTTCAAGTATGGCAGCCAAAAGTTGGGCGATGGCAATCCCGATCTTGCCGCGTGGAGTTTAGGTGTTGGATATGGCGCGACCGAGTGGTGGTTTACCGAGATATACACCAAATATAAGTTTGCAACACCCGGTAATAGTGCTCATTACGATGCTTGGGAGTGGGAAAATAAATTTCAGCTAACCGAAACAGGGAAGTACCCAGTCGATGTAGGTTTTTTACTGGAACTTGAGCATCCAAAAGATCGTAGCGAAGGGTGGGAAGTGAAATGGGGCCCGTTGTTGCAAACCGAATTTGGCAAATGGCAATTAAATGGCAATTTGCTGTTTAAACGACACTATCGTGTAGATAACCCATCTGATACAGAGTTGGCCTATCAAGCACAGGTCAAGTATCGGGGCAATCAGCAGTTAGAGTTTGGTATGCAAGCGTTTGGTGCGGTGGGTAAGTGGAGTAACTGGCAGCCATCGGATCAGCAAAGTCACCAGGTTGGCCCGGCAATTTTTGGTAAGCTGCCGCTAGGAAATCATCAGGCGATTAAATACAATGCGGCTTGGTTGATCGGTGTTTCGCAAGGTGCGCCGGACCAAGCTTTTCGTCTGCAAACAGAATACGAATTTTAATTCTGACAGTACGAGGTTTAGCGGTTGCCCCGCTGATACATCTTCTTGCTAGGGCCAGAATAATCCGGTGAAAATTTTACGTGTGTGTTTTTTCTTGCTGATTTTGGCTAACGTTGCCTTTTTAGCCTGGTCCTTGGGTTATTTTGATGGGGTCGTGGAAATTCACGAACCCCATCGTTTGGCGCAACAATTAAATGCGGAAAAAATGCGGATCGTGGATGAAAAGCCAGTGCGCGAGGCAGCAATGGCTTGCAGCAGAGTGAGTGGTCTTACCCAGGCCGCAGTTGAGCAGATCGAACGTGATGCAGCCGCTTGGGGTAGCAAAGCCACGCGTTTGCAAACACAGGTTTTCCATCGGGTGGTCATTGTCGGTTTGCCTGATAAGGTCGCAGCAGAATTGAAAAAAACAGAACTACTGAGGCAACTCCAGCAAGACCTTACTCCTTTGCAGCCCGCTTCTTTGGCTGAAATACAAGTTCAAGCCGCCGCTAATGGACGGTATGAAATTGTTGTGGGGCTCTTTGCCGACGAAATAACTGCGCGAAACTATGTCGCCACGCTGAGAAAACGCGGCCTCATGTCAGCTCAATGGGAACAGCCAAAAGCTTCAGAGCCTCGTGAAGTGTTAGAAATTCAGGCAAAAGACGTTATGTTGGCTGAACAATTAAAGACCTGGATTGCGCCGTTTCCTTCTGCAGTGATAATGAGTTGCGTGCGCTGAACTCGATGGCTATAAGCTGTACAACGCGTCTCATCAAGCGCTACCGCTAGCGTGAGTTACCTCATCGGATTAACCGGCGGCATTGGTAGTGGAAAAAGCGCAGTGGCGGATTTGTTTGCTGCGCATCGGGTGCCTGTGATCGATACTGACGCAGTCTCCCACGTGCTGACAGCTGCCAGCGGCGCAGCGATGCCGAGCATTCGTGCCGGTTTTGGCGAAAACATGGTCATGCCCGATGGTGCGCTTGATCGTGCGGCGATGCGTGCACATATATTTGCCCAGCCCGAAGAGCGCAAGCGACTTGAAGCCATTTTGCATCCATTAATCCAGGCTGAGGTTGAACGGCGCATTAACGTTGAGAACTCGCGCAATAATCAGTCTTACATTATTCTTGTTGTGCCACTCTTAATTGAGTCAGGCAGTTATCGCCGACGTGTCCAGCGTATCGCTGTGGTGGATTGTTCTGAAGCGACTCAAATTCGCCGCGTAATGGCTCGTAATGGTTTGTCGCAAAATGAGGTTGAGCGAATTTTGCAAGCGCAAGCGACTCGCGCCGAGCGCTTGGCTGTTGCTGATGATGTCATAGAAAATGATGGCCAACTGGCAGCATTAACACCACAAGTGGCGCGTTTGCACGATAAATATCTCGCATTGGCAGGGCATGTGAGTTGAGATTTAGGTAAATTTCGGGGACAATGCGATTCATTTTGTTCACTTGGCCCGTGTGTGATTACTTACGAATATCCTCTTAGCGAGCGAGTGCGCACTTTGCTGCGACTCGAAGATCTGTTTGAAAGAATCATACATTTCGCTTCCGCCAAAGATTCCGCCGAACATCATGCAGCGCTGGTGTTGTTGTTCGAGATTCTTGAAGTAGCTGGCCGTGCCGATTTGAAATTCGATCTGGTTCAGGAGCTGGAGCGCCAGCGACAGATTTTGCTGTCTTTCCGCAACAATCCGGAAATCTCTGAAGATGTACTCTCGGGGGCACTCTATGAAATTGAGCAGGCAAGTACACAATTGCTTGCCGTGCAGGGGAAAATTGGCCATTATCTGCGCGAAAACGATTGGTTAATGAGCATTAAAAACCGAGTCGCGATTCCGGGTGGCGTGTGTGAGTTTGATCTGCCGGGCTACCACTATTGGTTAAATAGTGATGCGCCGTTGCGACAAAAAGACATTGAGACCTGGTTGATGCCCATGTTGCCTATCCGACAGGCGCTGACGATTGTGCTGCGCCTGCTGCGTGCGTCTGGTCGCTCCGATCGACTTATGGCCCAGCGAGGCGCTTATCAGGTCATGCTGGGTGGGCGCAATTACCAACTGGTTCGTTTGCAAATCAGAAAAGACAACCACGTGATACCGGAAATCTCCGCCGGCAAGCTCGCCATTAACGTACGTTTTTTGCGACCGGATATGACGCAGCGGCCACGCCAGATGGAGACCGATGTCGAGTTTGAAATGACGCTTTGTAATCTGTAAACATGACGTCTAATCGCTCTAATTTATCCAAGCCACCACGTATCGTACCGTGTCCGCGTTGCCGGACGCCAGTCGAATGGGTGGAAGCCAGTCGCTTTCGACCATTTTGTTCTGCGCGTTGCAAGACCGATGATTTGGGCGCATGGGAAAGCGAAGCCTATCGCGTTGCCGCCAGCGAAGAAGCGCCGTTGAGTGACGAATCAGAATAGCGGCGTAGAAATCAGTCACTCAACTATACGGCTGTCTTTACCAGACTGAACGAATGGCAGCGATGCCATGTGCTCCGCAAGCGCGGGCCGTGTCAAGATCCTCGCGTGATAATCCGCCCAAGGCAAAAGTCGGCGTTGGTGGTACGGCAAATGGGTGATTAATCTCTGCTGCGAAAGCTGTCCATCCCAAACCTGCTTGCCCGGGGTGCGTTGCGGTTTCGCGTAGGGGCCCATAAACCACGAAATCACAGCCGATCTGCGTTGCGTGCACTAACTCGGCAGGGGAGTGGCACGACGCAGCCACCAGCGGAAACTCAGGGCGTGTTGTGCAGGCGGCCAGTTGCGCGGATGTCAGGTGGACACCATCAGCCCCAGCAGCCAATGCCAGCAACGGATCGCTGTTGACCAGCACACGAGCGCCCGCGTTGTGACAGCGTTTGACCGCTGCGTGAACAAACGCTTCCCGTTGTTGAGGGCTAAGCGTCGGCTCGCGCAGCTGTACAAGCTTGATCCCGTTTTCCAAGGCGCGATCAAGTGCTTCGAGTTGAGCAGCAACGCCGATTTCTGCGGCATGCGTGATGGCGTAAAACGCAGGCAAGGCCAGCGCAGCCAATACTGGCGCATTAGCCGGCAACATCGGCTGAACGGTTAGCGCGCCCGGCGTTTGCCAGGTGAGTGCGCTATGTACATGATGAAAAATCTCATTTTGCCAGGCACGTACTCGAAAAAAATGAAGATGCACATGCGCATGTTCATAAACATGCTCACGGTGTAACCACGGGTCGGCACGCAAAACCTTGATGCCGAGTTCTTCATGCAGTTCCCTCACCAGGGCTTCATGCGCTGTTTCCCCGGGTTCGACTTTGCCGCCGGGAAATTCCCAATATCCGGGATAAAACGTATTAGCTGCGCGCTGGCCTAATAAAAATTGTCCATTCGCGCGTTCAATAACGGCGGCGGCGACATGCGTGACTTTCATTTTTTCGGACGGCTATGCCGACCCGCGTAATCCCGGGCAAATTGCCAAGCTACGCGACCGCTGCGCGAACTGCGCATCTGCGTCCATTGCAAGGCTTCGCTGCGGATGGGATTGCCTGGCGCCAGCGTGTCGGTGGGGTGGCCAAAAACGGTGAGCCAATGGGCACAAATGGCAAGATATTCATCTTGCGTGAAGGCGTAAAAAGACAGCCATAAGCCAAAGCGTTCAGACAACGAGATTTTTTCTTCAGTGGTTTCACCGGGGTGCACATCACCCTCTTCAGTGTAGGTTGCTTCAAGATTTTCAGCCATTTTTTCCGGCATCAGGTGGCGCCGATTGGAGGTGGCATAGACCAGCAGGTTTTCTGGCATGCCGGTGATAGAGCCATCAAGCAGACTTTTCATGGCTTTGTAACCCGGCTCGTTCGCTTCGAACGATAAATCGTCGCAGAAAATAATAAATTTTTCACGACGCCCAAAAACAAGATCCACAATGTCGGGCAAGGAAACCAGATCGTCCTTATCCACTTCAATCAAGCGTAATCCGCGGTGGGAAAACTGGTTGAGTACCGCCTTGACGAGCGAGCTTTTGCCTGTGCCGCGTGCACCAGTGAGTAGCACATTATTGGCACTTTTGCCTTGTACAAATTGTCGCGTGTTTTGTTCGATACGCTTTTTTTGTGGCTCAACACCTTGCAAATCGGTCAAGCGAATGGCATGCGGGTGACGCACGCCTTCGAGCCAGCCGCGACCGCTGCGCGTACGCCAACGAAAAGCACAGGCCGACCAGTCGGTCACTGGCAAAGTGGGTGGCAAGATCGCTTCAAGACGGTCAATTAAAGTTTCGGCGCGAAGAAGAAAGCGAGAAAAGTCAGTCATCGGTACACTCTAGGGTTTTTACGCGACGAACTTTAGCAGATTCATGAAACGCATCCTGATCTATCTACTCATTACGGGCCTGCCGTTTGCGTTGGCCAACTGCACAACAACATCCGCTCCTCCAATAAATGCACCACAGCGCTGCGCAGCATTGCCTACCTGCGTGGCAAGTCCGCCAAGCGATGTTTCTCTGCCTCCTGCGCCACCAATGCAAGCTGCACAGTGGGATGATCTAACTGGCTGGGAAACCGATGATCCTGCTCCGGTATTGGCGGCTTTTCTTGATAGCTGTCGCGTGCTGGCAAAGCAAGCGTTATGGCAACCCGTGTGCGCGGCGGCGCGTACGGCCGACATACAAAGCGTCGGCGCTTTGCGCCAATGGTTTAAAACCCAGTTTCAGCCCTGGGTGATGGTAAATGCCGATGGCTCTCGCACGGGAATGATCACTGGCTATTTTGAACCTGTGTTGCAAGGCAGTCGCATGCCTTCTCGCCAAAACCCTTATCCGGTGTATGGCCCGCCAGACGATCTGATCACGGTAGATTTATCTGAACTTTATCCTGAGCTTAAACATCTTCGGCTGCGCGGGCGTCTCGAGGGTAAAAAAATTGTTCCTTATTATGCTAGATCAGAGTGGCGTCAAAAAGAAAGCAAGCACTCACAAAAGGCGATTGCCTGGGTATCAAACGCCGTGGATTTATTTTTCATGCAAGTGCAGGGCTCAGGCCAGGTGGCACTGGATGATGGCAGTCGTATTCGCCTTGGCTATGCCGATCAAAACGGGCACCCTTACCGATCCATCGGGCGTTGGTTAATTGATCAGGGCGAGATCACGATGGAACAGGCGTCCATGCAAGGTATCAAGGAGTGGACGAGGTTGCATCCGCAACGGGTGGAAGAATTGCTTAACCAAAATCCGAGCATGGTGTTTTTTCGAGAGTTACCTTTAATCGGCAAAGGCCCGCCAGGCGCTCTGGGCATTCCTTTGGCGCCAGAGCGTTCCCTGGCGGTTGATCCACGCTATATCCCCTTGGGCGCCCCCGTTTGGCTTGCTACAACGCGGCCAAACAGTGAGCAGGCGCTAACCCGGCTGATGCTGGCGCAGGATACGGGAGGCGCTATCCGCGGGGCTGTGCGCGGCGATTATTACTGGGGCAGCGGTCCTGATGCCGGTAGTCTTGCTGGCAAGATGCGCCAGACGGGGCGGTTATGGGTGCTCATGCCCAAAGACTATGTTCCTGAGGCTGCACCAAAGTGAGTTTGGTTGCCACCAAAACAGTGCCCATCTATTTTATGAGCACTGTTTTGGCGCATAATCTTAGACGAATATTTTGTAACTTATTGATAAATAAAAATATTAAATTAGGAATGTTTTTTGCTTGGTAATTTCGTTTTTCGCCTTACTTTAGTGCATTAACGAAAGGATTACCCGCATGGAGCCGTTGAAAACCTCTGCCGATGTTTTATTTATTTTGCTGGGCGCCATCATGATTTTGGCGATGCACGCCGGCTTCGCTTTTTTAGAGCTGGGGACAGTCCGTAAAAAAAATCAGATCAATGCGCTGGTTAAAATTCTGGCAGATTTTTCAATTTCAACGCTGGCTTACTTTTTTATTGGCTACGGCATCGCATACGGCGTCCATTTTTTTAGCACTGCCGAAGTGCTTGCTCAAAACAGCGGCTTTGAGCTCACGCGATTTTTCTTTCTGCTGACTTTTGCCGCCGCCATCCCGGCGATTATCTCCGGCGGCATTGCCGAGCGTGCCAGGTTTAAACCGCAACTCGCTGCGACATTTTGCCTGGTGGGTTTTGTTTACCCATTTTTTGAAGGTATTGCCTGGAACCATGCGTTTGGCGTTCAGGCTTGGTTTGCCCAGCAGTTTGGCGCGGAATTCCACGATTTTGCCGGTTCAGTCGTGGTGCATGCCATGGGTGGCTGGGCGGCGTTAGCGGCTGTGCTATTGCTTGGTCCCCGGCGTGGGCGCTATGACAAAAACGGGGCAATTGCTGCGCATCCGCCTTCCAGCGTGCCGTTTTTAGCTTTGGGCGCATGGATTCTCATTGTGGGCTGGTTCGGTTTTAATGTGATGAGCGCGCAAACGTTGGCCAAAATATCTGGCCTGGTCGCGATCAATTCGCTGATGGCGATGGTGGGCGGCACGCTGGCAGCGTTAGTGGTCGGCAAGAACGACCCGGGCTTTGTGCATAATGGGCCTTTGGCCGGGCTGGTGGCTGTTTGCGCCGGCTCGGATGTGATGCATCCCCTCGGGGCGCTGGCCACGGGCAGTATCGCCGGCGGGTTGTTTGTGGTGATGTTCACCCTCACGCAGAATCGTTGGAAAATTGACGATGTGCTGGGTGTCTGGCCGCTACATGGGCTTTGCGGTGCCTGGGGTGGGATAGCTGCAGGTATTTTTGGTGCGACCGCTTGGGGCGGCAGAGGTGGCGTAGCGCTGCCCAGTCAGCTGATTGGCACGCTCATGGGCATTGTGATTGCATTAGTGGGTAGTTTTTTAGTATATGGGCTACTTAAATTCTTCGTCGGCATCCGGCTTGATGCGGAAGAAGAATTTGAAGGCTCCGATCTGACCATCCATAAAATTACTGCATCCGCTGAGCGGGAAACTTCTTTTTAAGGTAGTTAATACGCGAGGCCTTGGCAAAAAAAATAGAGAGTGATACGATTTTTGTCGCATCACTACTCTATTACCACCGTATCACCAGCGCCGACTTTTTACAGTATGACGCTGACTTGATTAACCGCCTTTCGCGTTAAAGCGTTTTTCAATTTCCGCCGCTGGAATATAGCCGCCTACCCGCTCGCCGGTGGCGAAGAACATTGCTGGCGTGCCGTTGATGCGCAATTTTTGGCCAAGTTCCAGTGATTTTTCCAGCCCGGCGGTATCACATTTGGCGGGTATGGTAGGCAAGGCTTTTCCGCTGGTCATCCAATCATTCCAGGCCTTGGCTTTATCCGGGGCACACCAGATCATTTTGGATTTCTCGGTGGAATCTTCTCCCAGCACGGGGTAAAGAAAAGTGTACAAAGTGAGGTTTTTGACCGACTGCAATTCTTTCGCCAGTTTTTTGCAGTAGCCGCAGTTGGGATCTTCAAACGTGACTAATACATTTTTGCCGTTGCCGCGCACTTGTTTAACTGCCAGCTCAAGCGGCAGTGCATTGAACTGGCGCTCTGATGTCAAGTTTTTACCCGTTTTGATCTCGATCAAATTTCCGGCCAGCAGATAAGTGCCTTTGTCATCCGCATAAAAAATCTGACCACCAACCGTGACTTCCCACATGCCTGGAATAGGTGCTTTGCTGATTTTTTCAACCTTGCCCACAGTGGCTTCAAGCGCCTTTTTAACTTCGGCCTCACCCGCCAAAGCGCCGATAGAAAAGCTGGCCAGTAAAGCCGTTGCTGCAATAAATTTTTTATTCATCATTTCTCCAGAAAAATCAGGATGCCAAAGCATAACGGACCAACGCATCCTTTACGATTGGCAAATGGTTAGTGAGGCTTAACCCCGCGTTACGCAAGCTAACTAACGGCCCGCGACGAACATCAAACAAGCGTTGCAAATGATCGGTAGCGGTTTGTAGCATAAAAACTTCTTCTTTACGCGCGCGCTCAAATCTGCGCAACAGCGAAAAGTCGCCGCAATCGTCCTGCGTTGGCGAGGCAAGTAGCGCGTGCGCCAACGCCTGCACATCCTGAAAGCCCAGATTGATACCATGCCCGGACAGCGGATGGACCGTGTGCGCCGCATCGCCAACTAAAGCCAGGCGTGGCAACACCGTGCGCGATGCGCGCATCAGGCGCAGCGGAAATGCCGTCGGCGGGGTGATCAATTCCAGAGCACCCAGCGCATGCCCTCCCGCTGCGGCCACCTTCTCGCACAAGGCGCTTGGCGAAAGCGATAACAATTCCTCGCCATGCGCAGAGGCCGTTGACCAGACCATCGACACATGTTGGCCAGGCAAAGGCAGCCAAGCCAAAATGCCATCCCGACGAAACCACTGAAAAGCTGTGCCGCGATGCGGTAGCGCAGCGGCAAAATTGGCCACGACACCGAGCTGATTGTAGTTTTTGAATGCCACCTCAATGCCCGCTGCGCTACGCACCCAAGAGTCGGCACCATCGGCCGCGACAATCAGGCGTGCGCGCAGTTTGCGTCCGTCGGTCAGCACGAGTTCGGCTGCCGCCTCATCCAGTGTCAGCGCTTGGGCTGATGCAGGACAAAACATCGTGAGGTTGCCTTGCCGCTTGAGCATTTCCCACAATTCGGCCTGCATGAGCGACGACTCAAGAATCCACGCCAATTCGGCAACCCCGCTGTCATAAGCCGAAAAATCGAGCCGGCCTGTGCCATCACCAAAAATTTGCATGGCGCTTACGGGCTCCATGCGCGCGTGGTCAAGATGCTGCCAGATGCCAATCTGCTCAAGAAAGCGCGCATTCGCCGGGCTGATGGCATACACCCGGCTATCCCAAATAGTAGAAAAATCGCCCGGACCCTTGGCAGGAAAAACCGGCACCGTGCCTTCAACCAGTGCCACAGACAACGAGGATCGGCGCAAAGCCGCCGCCAGTGCAAGCCCGGCGAGCCCGCCGCCAACAATAACGATATCAAAATCCATCCCGCGATTGTCGCCTACGCACGCCTTCCTTGACAAGGTGGACGTGCGAAAGGGATAATCTCGCCCCTTTGCACCATTGTGCACGGTGATGTAGCTCAGCTGGTTAGAGCGACGGATTCATAATCCGTAGGTCGAGGGTTCAAGTCCCCCCATCACCACCAGTAATCAAGCGGCTCCAAGCGATTGGGGCCGTTTTTCATTTCTGGATTCCGTAGCTGAATCGTAGCCAGAAAGTACAGAATCTAACCGCGAAGCCGCGACTGCCAGATTTTCCGGTGCAAGATGGGCATATCGCTCCACCATCGCCCCAGTTCGCCATCCACCCAAACGCTGTAACTCATGAGTAGGTGTCCCGGCTTGTCGCTGTCAAGTCGCCCAGGTGTGTCTCAAATCGTGCCATCGGAAGTCTTCGATGCCTGCCCGTTTAAGGGCCGCATGCTATGTCTCCAAGCTCCGAGTCCCGGATCCTCGTCTTTGCATCGGTGCGATAGCGCACAGACACCTCGGGCCAAGCCGGGTAGCCTTCAGTCCCGTTCCGCCCGGGTCATGCCCGGGTCATCCCAAGGAGAAGTAGCATGGACGAATACCGCCATCACGTATCGGGCTTTTTTGCCCACCGCGAAGAAGCGCAAAATGCCCTTTCCAGACTGATTGATCGTGGGTTGCCGCGCGAACGGCTGCATCTGCTAGATGCCGACTCGACGCCGCTGGCCCCCGCGCCAAAGATGGACAGCAATGAAGTGTTGACCAACGTGCTCGTCGATGGTGCCGTTGGTACCGCTGTTGGTACGGGCATCGGTGCTCTCGCGCAAGTGGCGCTGGTGGCAGCCAACGTCAGTCTGTTCATCGCCAGCCCGCTAGTTGCGCCCTTGGCTATGTTGGGCTGGGGTGCCAGCCTGGGCGGCCTCATCGGCGCCGCGGCAGGGGCCCAGACCGGCGTCGAACACAAGGATGGCTGGCTTTCGGATCTGATTCGTGATGCGATCGCCAGCGGCCAGATCGTGCTGGTGGCGCAGACCCTGACGAAGCAGGAAACGGCGATCGTAAGGGAAGTCATCGAGGCTTCGGTGGGCGAATCCAAGGACGTCGTCAGCGCGGTGTGAACGTGATCGAGATTCGCAAGGGTCAGGTGTTGGTCCCGCATGAGCGTGTGGAATTCAGCGTCCGGTTTCGTGCTTCCTTTATCGATCCGGTGTTCCGCGCCGAAGATCAGTCAATTGCGCAACTTGAAGAGATCACCTGGCAGGCCTACAACGAGTATCGCAAGTTCTTCTTCACACAGAAGGCGAGCCCGGAGGTGGGCCGACGATGCCGGCAACGTCATGTGGCGCGTGAGCGCTGAGTTCGCTCAAGTGCTGAGCATTGCGAGTAACTATTTTCGTTCAACAAGGAAAAAAGCCATGAAAGCCAACGCAGGGCGTAGCGACCGCATGACCCACATTTTGATTATGGCGGCAACACTTCTGCTGCTGTTAGCCGTATTCGGCACGCACCAGGCCTTCGCTCAAACGAGCATGGGACTACGCGTCTACGGCCCGGGAGGCCCCGCACCTGCAATGAAGGAGGCCGCGAAGGCATTTGAACAGAAAACTGGAACACCTGTTGTTGTAACGGCCGGACCTACTTCAGAGTGGATCGAACTTCCTTGACAAGGTGGACGTGCGAAAGGGATAATCTCGCCCCTTTGCACCATTG
>WOZP01000175.1 GCA_011620215.1 Rugosibacter sp. | reverse complement strand
TTTTCAAAACACTGGGCGGACGCGGCCAATGAGGACGCAGAGGCCAAGCCTTTCCTGATCGCATTCTTCGAAGTCTTCGGCATTACCGACAAGCGCTTTGCCAGTTTTGAGCATGCGGCGAAAAAATACGATGGCAGCCGGGGTTATGTGGATGCCTTCTGGCCGGGCATCTTGCTGGTCGAGATGAAATCGCGCGGCAAGAATCTTGAGCGCGCCTACAGTCAGGCGATGGATTACTTCCCCGGCATCAAGGAGCGCGATTTGCCGCGCTACGTGCTGGTCTGCGACTTTGGCCGTTTCCGCCTGCACGACTTGAAAGAAGGCAGCACCAGCGAATTCGCGCTCGCCGACTTCTACAAAAACGTGCGCCTGTTCGGCTTCATCGCCGGCTATCAGACGCAGGTCATCCAGCCGCAAGACCCGATCAACATCCGCGCCGCCGAGCACATGGGGCGGCTGCACGACAAAATGAAAGCCGTCGGCTATGTGGGCCGACCGCTGGAAATCTATCTCGTGCGCCTGCTGTTCTGCCTGTTCGCCGAGGACACCGGCATTTGCGAGAAGCGCCAGTTTCAGGATTATCTTGAGCAGCGCACAGCGGAGGATGGTTCTGATCTGGCCGACCGCATCGCCACGCTGTTCCACATCCTCAACACGCCGCCTGACAAGCGCCTCTCCAACCTCGATGAGCAACTCGCCGCTTTTCCCTACATCAACGGCAAGCTGTTCGAGGAAACGCTGCCGCCCGCCGGGTTTGACGCCGCCATGCGCGAAGCGTTGCTCGATTTGTGCGGGCTGGACTGGAGCCTGATCTCGCCCGCCATTTTCGGCAGCCTGTTCCAGAGCATCATGGATGACACCGCGCGGCGCAATCTCGGCGCGCACTACACCTCCGAAGAAAACATCCAGAAACTCATCAAACCGCTGTTCCTCGATGAACTGCGCGCCGAATTCGAGAAAATCAAAAAGAACCGCAACAAGCTCTTCGACTTCCACAAAAAACTGCGCACGCTGCGCTTTTTTGACCCGGCCTGCGGCTGCGGAAATTTCCTCGCCATCACCTACCGCGAGCTGCGCCTGTTGGAACTCGACGTGCTGCGCGCCGCGCACATCGACGGCCAGCAGATGCTCGACATCCACCAGCTTGTCGCCGTCGACGTCGATCAGTTCTACGGCATCGAGATCGAAGAATTCCCCGCGCAGATTGCGCAAGTCGCGCTGTGGCTGGTCGACCACCAGATGAACATCAAGGTCAGCGAAGAATTCGGCAGCTATTTTGTGCGCATCCCGTTGAAGCACGCCGCCACCATCGTGCATGACAACGCGCTGCAACTCGACTGGAACGCCGTGTTGCCAGCGCCGACTTGTGCGTATGTGCTGGGCAATCCGCCGTTCGTCGGCGCCAAATACATGAACGACGCCCAGCGTGCCGACACCCGCGCCGTATTTGCCGGCATTGACAACGCCGGCCTGCTGGATTTTGTCGCTGCATGGTACGTCAAGGCCGCGCGCTACATGGCCGCGCATCCGGCGATTCGCGCCGCATTTGTGTCCACCAACAGCATCTCGCAAGGCGAGCAGGTCGGCGCGTTGTGGGGCTGGCTGCTGGCGCAGGGCGTGAAAATTCATTTTGCCCATCGCACCTTTTCGTGGAGCAATGAAGCGCGCGGCAAGGCCGCTGTGCACTGCGTGATCATCGGCTTTGGTTTGCAGGATGTCGCCGAGAAAACGATTTTTGAATATGAGGACATCAGGGGCGAAGCGCATGCCATCAAGGCAGCGAACATCAATCCGTACCTGGTGGACGCAGCGGATGTGCTTGCCGATGGCCGTATGTCGCCTTTGTGCAACGTGCCTGCCATTGCCAACGGAAGTATTCCGGCCGACGGCGGCCATCTGATACTTGAAGCCGAAGAGCGCGACGAGTTGCTGGCGGCGGAGCCGCAAGCGGCTGCTTGGATTCGTCCGTATCTGGGCGCCGATGGTTTTATTAACGACCACATGCGCTATTGCCTCTGGCTGGTCGATTGCCCACCCCAGACGTTGCGAGGTATGCCGGCTGTGCTGGCGCGCGTCGAAGGTGTGCGTCGCATGCGTGAGGCTAGCGCCAAAGCGGCTACCCGCGAGAAAGCATCAATCCCAACCCGATTTACCGAGAACCGGCAGCCTTTGTCTGGGCGCTACCTTGCGTTGCCGCGCACATCTTCCGAGAATCGCGTTTACATCCCGATAGGCTTTCTCGACTACTTTGTTGTCGCCGCCAATGATTTGCAGTTTGTCCCGGAGGCGACGCACTACCATTTCGGCGTGATCGGTAGCGCTATGCATATGGCGTGGATGCGAATTACGTCGGGCCGTTTGGAAAGCCGCTATCGCTACTCGGTCAAATATACCTACAACACGTTCCCCTGGCCTGAACCCACCGACAAGCAGCGCGCCGCCATCGAAACCGCAGCCCAAGCCGTGCTCGATGCGCGTGCCGCGCACCCCAACGCGACGCTGGCCGATCTTTACGATCCGCTGACCATGCCGCCCGACCTGCTGCGCGCCCACCAGACGCTGGACCGCGCCGTCGACGCTGCCTACGCCTATAAAGATGCCCCCACCGACGCCGCCCGCGTCGCCTTCCTCTTCGCCCGCTACCAAGCCCTCACCAGCCTGCTGCCC
>WOZP01000114.1 GCA_011620215.1 Rugosibacter sp. | reverse complement strand
TAATCCCTGAAAGGCAAATGTCATCACGCCGTACCATCAGCAAAACTCGGCAAAATCCGACAAAAAGTCGGCGCTGGTGGTACGGCGGTCTTTCAATTCACACCCTCATGGCTAGCGTCACAGCCGCGCCCAGCTGCGATCCACCACGCAAACACTGGCTGCATCCATTATTTCAATTAAGATCAGCGCGTTATAATTTTCTATATAGCATTTTCTTTTTATATCCCTATTAGGATAACAATCACTGGATGATTCTGACCTGCCATGAAATATAGTCACTCAAAAACCGAAAGTGCAGAATATTTGCGCCAGGCCTTGCCGTTGATGTCCAAACATGATGCACCCTTTCATCCCATCAGTTACGCTGTCTGGTATGAATATGTCTCAGGGATGAATCGCTCGCTGAATGCAGCAGTTGACGCCTTATCCACTCATGGCATCCCGCTGACAGGGAAAGACGTCGAAGCGCTGTTTAATCGACATGTAGCGGATGTCACCAGTGAAACTGCCTCCTCGATTACCCATGAATTTCAGCGCATTATCAGCGGGGTTGCTGTCTCAACCGGCCAGGCGGCTAAAGAAGCAGGCCACTTTGGCCAAACCCTGCTGGATATTGAAAAAAATAGCGCCCTGCCGGGTGCCACAATAGATATCAAAGCCTTGATCACCAGCACCCAGGCTATGCAGGCCTCAACAAACTCGCTCAAAGCCAAGCTGGCGGAAAGCCAGCGCGAGATTGAGTCGCTACGTGAAGAAGTTACCCGCGCACGTGACGCCTCCTTGCTTGATGCTCTCACCGGGCTAACCAACCGCAGTGGATTTGACCAAGCACTGGATTCCTGTCTTGATTCGTTAACCTCAGAAGATGCAAACGACCCCACTGCTCAACCGTGTTTGCTAATGTGTGACATTGATCACTTCAAAGCAGTCAACGATACCTATGGCCACTTGTTTGGTGACAAAGTGATTCGTGCAATAGCACAAGTAATCAGGGATCATGTCAAAGGACGTGACACAGCAGCACGCTATGGTGGCGAGGAATTTATTGTGCTATTGCCAAGCACGCCACTAGAAGGCGCACACGCCTTGGCAGAAAAAATCCGCCGCACCATTGAAGGGGGACGAATCAAAAAGGGTGGCAGCGAAGATGTAACCGCCAAAGTTACCATTTCGCTGGGTGTGGCGCGCTACGTTCCCGATGAATCAATCGTGTCGTTCATTGACCGTGCAGATAAAGCCTTGTATACCGCCAAGCATCTGGGGCGCAATCAGGTGTGCGTAGTATCGGCCTGATTAATTAACCATCGTCGAAAGATAAATGCCAGCGCTGAACAATCTTGAGTCCCTTTTGAACGGCGCTGGAAATTACCCTGTGGGTGCCTGGCACAGCAAGTCAACAGCAACCCATGCCATAATTTTCTAACCGAAAAACGGGTTCTCCGGCCGGTGCAGGCCGAGATTTTCGCGCAGGGTCTTGCCTTCGTATTCACGGCGGAACAAGCCTCGCCGCTGCAATTCAGGCACCACCTTGTCGACAAAATCGTCCAGCCCGGCGGGCAGGTAAGGAAACATCATGTTGAAGCCGTCGCAGGCCTTGCCGTGGAACCATTCCTCGATCTGGTCGACGATCATCGCTGGCGTGCCGATCATTTCCAGCGTGCCGAATGCGCCGCCGATGTATTGCGCCAGTTCGCGCACGGTATAGCCTTCGTCGCGGCTCATGTCCACCAGTTTTTGCCGCGCCGTGTGGCTGGCGTTGGTTGGCGGCAAGTCTGCCGGCAAGGGCTTGTCGAGATCGAAGCCGGAAATATCGCAACCCAGTTGCCCGGCCAGCGAGGCAAAGCCGCTTTCGGGATACACCAGGCTGTCGAGATGGCGCTTTTTGGCACGCGCTTCGTCTGCCGTATCCCCCACCACGACAAATGCGCCGGGGAGAATTTTCATCTGCCCCGGGTCGCGGCCCACCGCCAGCATTCTCGCCTTGACGTCGGTGTAGTACTGCTGCGCGGCATCGATTTTGTTCAAGCCGGAAAAAACCACTTCAGCGGTTTCTGCGGCGAGCTGGCGCCCGGCTTCGGATTGCCCGGCCTGCACGATCACCGGATAACCCTGGATCGGCCGCGCCACATTCAGCGGGCCGCGCACGGCGAGGTATTTTCCCTTGTGGTCGAGCACATGCATTTTTGCGGGATCGAAATACACGCCACTGGCCGCGTCACGAATAAAAGCATCATCCGCCCAGCTATCCCACAGGCCGGTGACAACATCGTAAAACTCGCGCGCACGCACATAGCGCTCATCGTGCTCCATGTGCTCTTCACGGCTGAAGTTCAGCGCTTCCATCGGGTTGCTGGAAGTCACCACATTCCAGCCGGCGCGGCCGTTGCTCAGGTGGTCGAGCGAGGCAAACTTGCGCGCGATGTGGTACGGCTCGTTGTAGGTCGTCGACGCGGTCGCCACCAGGCCAATGTGTTCTGTCACCATCGCCAGCGCGGGCAACAAAGTGAGTGGATCGAATGAAGTCACGGTAGCACTACGCTTTAAGGCATCCATTGGCATATTCAGCACCGCCAGATGGTCGGCCATGAAAAACATGTCGAACCGACCACGCTCAAGTGTTTGGATAAATCGCTTGAGATGCGCCAAATTAAAGTTGGCGTCAGGCAAGGCTCCGGGATACCGCCATGCGGCGGTGTGAATCGTCACCGGGCGCATAAAGGCGCCTAAACGAATTTTGCGGTCTTCAGGCATTCTCATCTCCTTTTGATTTTTAAAAATTATTCCAGATTCTGTACTTGTTCACGCATTTGTTCAATTAGCAATTTTAGTTCTAGTGCAATCGCCGTAACTTGGCCCGACACGGATTTCGAAGCCAGCGTGTTGGCTTCACGATTGAGTTCCTGCGTCAGAAAATCCAGCCGCTTGCCCACCGCGCCGCCTTTTTTCAGCACGCGCTCCACCTCATCCAGATGCGTGACCAAACGCGCGATTTCTTCGGCCACATCGATCTTGGCAGCGAAAACACCGACTTCCTGACGAATACGATCTTCATCCAGAGTCGCCACCGCTTCGCGCAGCTTGGTCGACAGGCGCTCACGGTAGGCGGCCAGCGCGGCGGGCAATAAAGGTTCGGCGGCGCGCACCTGCTCGCGCATGCGCGTGGCGCCCGTGCGCAGCACCCCAGCCAGCTTGGCCCCTTCACGTTCGCGGCTGGCGACAAACTCATCCAGAAGCGTGGCAAAAAGGACCAGCCCAACGCTCTGTAATTGATCAACCGCGACGCTATCATCCGCGAGCATACCTGGCCAGCGCAACACTTCGGCGACAGTCAATGCTTGCGCATGCGGCAAGGCTTGGCGTACCGTAGCCTCCATCCGGCCCAGTTCGGCCAGCAGCGCCACGTTCGGTGTGCGCTCACGCGCCGCACCACCCTGCCCGGGCTGCGCCATAAGGTAAGCGCGGCATTCGAGCTTGCCGCGACCGATGCGTTCAGTAATTTTTTCGCGCAGTGGCATTTCAAGAAAGCGCAGCTCTTCGCCTAACCGAAAACTGATATCGAGATACCGGGAATTCACGCTTTTGATTTCAAGATTCATTACTGCGTCACCAAGATCCTGGCTTACAGCGGCATAGCCGGTCATGCTGTGTATCATAGGTATCATGCTCTCGTAAGTTGAAAAAATCGGCCTCGTTTTCAGACCCGCATACCACTGTGGTATACAGAAGAATACTGAAAAACGAGAACTGCCACAGTATAACTATCTGCTCATGTCCGTCCTCATGAATCACCCGCTTCCTGCCGGCACAATGCTGGAAAACTATCGTATCGAACGCCAAATTTCCTGTGGCGGTTTTTCCATCATCTATCTGGTCTATGACATTAACCAGCAACCCTGGGCGATCAAGGAATATATTCCGCAAACACTGGCCCTTCGCGCTGCGGGCGAGATCCCATTGCAAATTCCACCAGAGCATCAAGCCGAATTTCAGCGCGGGCTGGCTTACTTCTTTGAAGAGGCGCGCGTGCTCAGCGGGTTAAACCACCCCAATGTCATTCACGTGCTGAACTTTTTTCGCGCTAACGGCACCGCTTATATGGTGATGCCCCTGGAGCGTGGCCGTACCTTGCAAAACCATATTCACGCACAACGAGGACCGGTTGGCGAAGCCTTTGTATTGAACGTGTTTACCAACCTGTTGCATGGCATGAGCGAAGTGCATAGCTGCGGGCTGTTACATCTCGATCTGAAACCTGCCAATATCTGGCTGCGCTGCGACCATACCCCGGTCGTACTCGATTTTGGCGCTGCGCGCTTTGCAGTCGACATCGGCCCGCCTGCGCCACGCGCCATGTACACCCCAGGGTTTGCTGCGCCTGAGCAATACCATGGCAACTACACCCTGGGGCCATGGACGGATATTTATGCCATTGGTGCCTGCATGTATGCCACTCTGGCAAAAGCTGCGCCACCACCCGCCGATGACCGTCTCATTGATGACTATTTGCATCCGGCGCGGCAGCGCTTCAGCGATTTTTATTCACCGCGCCTGTTGCTCGCCATCGATGAATGCCTGCGCCTTTCTCCCGTCCTCCGTCCGCAGAGCGCAAACGCCTTGCGGACAGGATTGGACAGCGCAAGCGACTCGGGGTGGACGGCGTGGCTGAGAAAATTGCGTCATCATCTGCGACCTTGACCTCCTTCAACCCGGACAGAAAGCAACCATGAACCACACCGCAAGCTCCCTCATCCCGCGCACTGAACGCACACCCCAGCAACTGCGTGAATTGAAAATCACCCGCCATTACACCTGCCATGCCGAAGGCAGCGTGCTGGTTGAATTTGGTTCCACCAAGGTGTTGTGCACCGCCAGCGTGGAAGAATCCGTGCCGCCATTTTTGCGCGGCACGGGCTCCGGCTGGGTCACCGCCGAATATGGCATGTTGCCGCGCTCGACGCACACGCGCAGCGCGCGCGAAGCGGCAAAGGGCAAGCAGTCTGGCCGCACGCAGGAAATCCAGCGCCTGATCGGCCGCAGCTTGCGCGCGGTAACTGATCTGGCTGCGCTGGGCGAACGTCAGATCACGCTGGATTGCGATGTTTTGCAAGCCGACGGCGGCACGCGCTGCGCGTCGATTACCGGCGCTTGCGTCGCGCTGCATGATGCACTGGCAACGCTGGTGGCCAGTGGCAAACTGCCCGCCAACCCGCTGCGCGAACTGGTCGCCGCAGTCTCGGTCGGCATCATTGATGGACAGCCACGCCTCGATCTGGATTACGTCGAAGACTCGGCCTGCGATACCGACATGAATGTGGTGATGACGGCCAGCGGCGGCCTGATCGAAGTGCAGGGCACGGCCGAAGGCGCGCCGTTTTCGCGCGCGGAACTGGATGGGCTACTGGAGCTTGCCACGCTGGGCATCGACGACATCCTCCAGGCGCAACGCACGGCGCTGGGCATTTGATGCAATCCAGCATCTTGCTGCCATGCAAAAGCTGATCCTCGCTTCAAACAATCCCGGCAAGTTGCGCGAATTTTCCCAACTGCTCGCGCCACTCGATTTTGCGCTTTTACCGCAGGCGGATTTCGCCGTGCCGGAAGCCGACGAGCCGCATGTCACCTTCATCGAGAATGCGCTGGTCAAAGCCCGCCATGCCGCACACCACACCGGCCTGCCCGCGCTGGCCGATGATTCGGGACTCGTCGTTCCCGCGCTGGGTGGCGCACCCGGCGTGCATTCGGCGCGCTATGCGGGCGAACCGAAAGACGACCGGCGCAACAATCAGAAACTGGTTGCGGCGCTGGCAAACGTCGCTGACCGGCGCGCGCATTACGTCGCCGTCCTGGTGCTGGTGCGCCATGCGGATGACCCGCAACCGCTGATCGGCGAAGGCGAGTGGCATGGCGAGATCATCGCCACACCGCGCGGTGATGGCGGTTTTGGTTACGACCCGCATTTTCTGGTGCCGGATTTGCAACGCACCGCCGCCGAGCTGGATGCAGCAGAAAAAAACCGCCGCTCGCATCGCGGGCAGGCATTGGCACAACTGATTGCCAAACTAAAGCATGGCATCTGAGCGTCGCACAATCCCCATCGTCGCCGTCTCACCAGCACCGACTTTTACGCACGGCGCGACAGCTTCCGGCCTTGCCGCGCCGCCACCGCTGGCGCTGTATGTGCACTGGCCGTGGTGCGTCAAAAAATGTCCCTACTGCGACTTCAATTCACACGAAGCCAAGGCGGAAATTGACGAGGCGGCTTATCTGGCCGCGTTGATTGCCGACCTCGAAGCCGCGCTGCCGCAGATATGGAACCGCCCCGTCATCAGCATTTTCATCGGCGGCGGCACCCCCAGCCTGATGAGTGCACGCACGGCGGATGCCCTGCTGTCCGCGATCCGCATGCGCCTGCCCGTGCAACCGGAAGCCGAAATCACGCTCGAAGCCAACCCTGGCACGGCGGAAGCGGACAAGTTCAAAAGCTTCCGCGAAGCGGGTGTGAATCGCCTGTCGCTCGGCATCCAGAGCTTTGCCGATGACAAGCTCAAAGCCCTTGGCCGCATTCACGACAGCCGCGAAGCGCGGCAGGCGATTGATCTGGCATTGACGCAATTCACCCGAGTAAATATCGACCTGATGTACGCGCTACCGCAGCAAAGTTTTGCCGAGGCGGAGCGCGACATCGACACGGCGATTGCCAGCGGCGTCAGCCATGTTTCCGCCTACCACCTGACGCTGGAACCGAACACGCCGTTCCATCACACGCCACCGCCGCTGCCCGACGATGACATCGCCGCCGACATGCAGGAGATGATCGAAGCCAAATTGGCCGCGGCAGGGTTTGTGCATTACGAGACATCCGCCTTTGCCAAAGCCGGTGAGCAATGCCGCCACAATCTCAATTACTGGACATTTGGCGATTATCTGGGCATCGGCGCGGGCGCGCATTCCAAGCTGTCCAATCACGCCGCGATCTGGCGCGAGGCGCGCCACCGCCATCCACGTGCGTACATGCAAGCCGCAGGTTTGAACCCGCTTTCGGGCGCAGTGCACGGTGATTTCATCAGCACGCGGCAAACCATCAGCGCCGCCGATCTGCCCGGCGAATTCATGATGAATGCGTTGCGCCTGAACGATGGTTTTCGGCTGCACCTGTTCGCCGAGCGCACCGGCCTGCCGTTGGCGGCCATCGAAAAGTCGGCGCTGGCGGCACGGCGCGAAGGGCTGCTGGAGGCACTGGGCGACACACTGCGTCCGACGCTACAGGGGCGACGCTTCCTGAATCAGTTGCTGGGACGCTTTCTGGCGGATTAAAGCCAGCCCATGCGGCGGAAGCGGTAGTACAGAATCCCGCAGGTGGTCGCAATCACCGTCAGCGCCACGGGGTAACCATACATCCAATCCAGCTCCGGCATCACCTTGAAATTCATGCCCCAGATGCCGGCAAACGCCGTGGCCACGGCAAAAATACCGGCCCAGGCGGCAAGCCGCTTGGCCACTTCGCTTTGATCAAGCGTCACCGATGACAAGCTGACCTGGATCGCCGTGCCTATCGTGTCGCGTATGCCATCGAGGCTGGCGTTAATGCGCGTCAGATGGTCATACACATCACGAAAATAATCGCGGCTATTGGCACACACCGGCGGTACGCGGCCGCTGGTCAGCTTGCCCACCGCCTCCATCAGCGGCAGCACGGCATGCTTGAGCGTCACCGTGCGGCGCTTGACTTCATACAGGCGTTCAATGTTCAAGCGTGCCATGCCCTTGTCGAACAGATGTTCTTCGATGACTTCCAATTCCGTTTCGACACTGTCGATGATCGGGAAATAACCGTCCACCACCGCGTCCATCAAGGCATACAGCACAAAGCCCGCACCCTGCCGGAGCATCTCCGGCTCGCGTTCGCAGCGTTCGCGCACACCAAGCAGCGGGTGGCTGCTGCGATTGCGCACCGAGAGGATGAAGTTGCGGCCGACAAAAATATTCACCTCGCCGACGTTGACCCCCTCTTCTGCCGGCTCCAGCGTATGCAGCACGGCAAACAGGGTGTCCCCGTATTCCTCGATTTTCGGCCGCTGGTGGCCGTGGTGGGCGTCTTCGATGGCCAGCGGATGCAGATCGAATTCATCGCGCATCTTGTCCAGCTCCGCCGGCGTGGCATCGCGCAAGGCCACCCAGACAAAACAATCGGGTTGCTGCAAATAATCGCTGATTGCCTCAATCCCTATATCAGCGAGCTTTTTTCCTTCGCGGTAGGCGACACAGTTGATCAGCATGCGCAGCTCCATGAGTTTGCCGCTCTATATTTTCTCGATGCGACGTGAGCTAAGCGGTATGCGCCAATTCTTGCAACTTTTCCGCGCTACGGAAACAAGAGTATCGGCGTCTTTCCTGCCTTGTTTCCATTGCACCGTGATTCACCGTCAACCGAAAGGTTAAAACATGATGATTGATCAATTGCTTGTTGAATATCACGCATGCCTGACTTCATGCATTTTTCGGTACGACCTCTCGCCGAGCGTGTCAGGAAGGTGGTTAAATATCCCCTCATCAAAGGGAATAACGAATTTCCACTGATGACTCCGGTACTCAATCTGCTTCATGAGCGTAACAACAGGGTGGCAAACCTCGTTAAACTACCTCACTGAACTCGTGGGCAGTATGGCACACAAATAAAAAGTGGCTGCGCTGCTTTTACCTGACTCCAAGGAGACTCACATGCTGAATTACAAAACAACCTTCAGTGTCACCGTTTTATTTGCTGGCGCTACGCTGACAGTTGCATCAGCATGCCTGCCAACAGATGTACACGCGGCCACATCGAGCACCGTTGTGCCACCGGTACAAACCATGCCTACCATTCCGCCTGTCGCCACGCCAACGTTTCCGTCGCGGCGAGCGCCGCTTGCCCCACCTGCCATCAATGATGTCAGCCGGGCTTATGAGTTCCGCACACAACTACTCGGCAGCCCGCATTGTCAGCGCTTTGCCACAGAATCCGATAATGTGTTCTTGAATGGCGCGCTTGACGACACACAAAAAGCCGACATGCTCAAAGCCCTTGGTGCAGAAGCCAAGGCAAGCGGTTGTCTCACACCTTCCGCCTATTAAGCGAGGGCGCCTGCAATCAATGCAAAGTTAAGCTAGGCTATGCGACGAAAAATAACATCCCAGACACCATGACCCAAGCGCAACCCGCGTGTCTCGAACTTGGTCTGCGGCCGATAGCCAGGGCGTGAGGCGTAGTCAATGGCCGTATTTTTCAGCAAGGACTCGGCACTCAGGGTGGCTAACATTTGTTCAGCATATTCCTGCCAATCGGTTGCGCAGTGGATATAGCCATTGGGTGCCAGCCGCTCGGCCAGTTCATGAACAAACGCAGGCTGAATCAAGCGCCGTTTTTGCTGACGCTTTTTAGGCCACGGATCAGGGAAAAAAATGTGGATGCCAGACAAGGATTGCGGCGCAATCATGTCACGCACCACTTCAACCGCATCATGCTGAACTACCCTCAAATTAGTGAGCTCGCGCGTGGCAATTTCCTTGAGCAGACTGCCTACGCCGGGTGTGTGCACCTCGATCCCAAGATAATCATTTTCCGGCTGCGCGGCGGCAATGGCAGCAGTGGTCTCGCCCATGCCGCAACCGATTTCAAGAATCTTTGGCGAGTTCAGGCGCGATGGGCCAAACACCGTGACCCAGTCCAATGGCATGGCCTGATACGGAATACCCCAACGCGGCATGCCTTCCTCGTGGAAGCGCCGTTGCGCAGCAGAAACTCGACCCTGCCGCAACACAAAACTACGGATATGCCGATCAGGTGTGGCTTCAGTTTCAATAAGCTCAGGGAGCATGGGGTTTAGCGAGTTCATCAAGTTTGGCGGGCTCATCAGGTAGCGTTTTCTCTTCTAGTGGTGCGATGGGTACGGCGCTGATTGCGTTATTTACCGGGGGTGGCTGTACTGGCGTCGCGCTATCGGCTGCACCATCGGTTGCACTAGCGGGAACAAACTCGCCCGCAATAATTTTCATCGCGATCAACGGCTCCATTTTCAGCAGCGTCGCCAAATCGTAACGTGGCCCGGTGATGGCTTGATTCAAACTAGCGCAGGCCACGCTTAATTCAAACTGGCCTAGCGATTGATCAATGCGATCCTTCAACTGGAGCGCCCGGGTTAAATCTTGCCATTGCACAGTCACCGCCTGCGGGCCAAAATAATATCCGGCCAGATCATGCACTAACTGCTCAATGGTTGCGGCTTGCTGGTCATGCCAGGCAAGGAATGATGCCTGGATAGCGACAGATTGTTCGGGTAACTCCACACAGGCTGCTGCCAGCAACGAAACCCCATGCGCCAAGCCAAATAGCCTCTGTCGCAGGAGAATTTTCGGCTGATCAAATGCATATCCGGTACGACCCGGCAACACTTTTAATGGCTCAGTGGCTGAGACAGAAGATGGCGAGGGTGCATCTGCGCGTAACGCTGCGGATGGTACATCGGGTGTTTGCGCCGCCCCCTGCTCATAGGTCGCCAGCGCCGGAACCTCTTGTGGACGTGCAATAACATGTGCTTTTGGCGCGAACTCGGGCTCGGATTCAGGCTCCGCTGTTGACCTCTCTTGGGCGCAAAGCACTGCGGGCAGCAGCCAGGCAACAACCAGCCAGCGTTTCACTTTGCGCCGATCAATCCACCGCTAGGCGAACTGGGCACTGCCGAATAAAATTTCTTGGGCATGCGTCCTGCCAGCCAAGCCTCTCGCCCGGCTTCAACCGCTTTTTTCATCGCACCCGCCATGCGTACCGGGTCTTGTGCTGCAGCAATCGCGGTATTCATCAATACGCCATCACAGCCCAGTTCCATCGCGATGGCCGCATCAGAAGCCGTACCCACACCGGCATCCACCAGTACCGGCACTTTGGCTTGGTCGATGATCAGTTGCAGATTCCACGGGTTAAGAATGCCCATGCCGGAACCAATGAGTGAAGCCAGCGGCATGATTGCCACACAGCCGATGTCTTCGAGCATGCGTGCCTGGATCGGGTCATCCGCGCAATACACCATCACTGAAAAACCATCCTTAACCAGGATATCCGCCGCTTTCAGGGTTTCCGGCATGTTGGGGAACAAGGTAAGCGAGTCCCCCAGTACCTCTAGTTTGACCAGCGCATGGCCTTCCAGCAGTTCACGCGCCAGGCGCAACGTGCGCACCGCATCATCCGCCGTAAAGCACCCTGCGGTGTTCGGCAAAATGGTGAATTGATCAGGGGGCAATACGTCCAGCAAAGACGGCTGACCCGGCTCCTGGCCGATATTGGTGCGCCGAATCGCTACTGTGACAATCTCGGCCCCAGAGGCATCAATCGCTGCGCGCGTTTGCGAAAAATCCTTGTATTTGCCTGTGCCCACGAGTAACCGCGAGCCATACGCCCGACCGGCAATCACCAAAGGGTCTGCCACTACGGGAGCCGCCACCGTGGTGCTGATCTGGTTTAACGCTTGATTCATGGAACGATTAACTCCTGTATTTGTTAGCTAGCCGCCGCCAACGGCGACAACGATTTCGATGTGATCACCGGTGGTCAGCAGTGTTTCCGCATGGCGGCTTTTAGGCACAATCTCGCCATTTCTTTCCACCGCAACGCGTTTGCCGGTGAGGTTGCGTGAATCCAGCAATGCGGCTACCGACAACGGTGCCGACAGCGTCAAGGCTTCGCCGTTAATGATAAGTTCCATGGTGCAATTTTACTTCAGCAAACGTCGTTGCGTCAGCCGTAATGCAATCCAGAATGCCCCGCCCGTGATAACCAGCAACGCGCCGACATGCAACGCAATGTGCGACGGCACCTGGCCAAACAAGAGCGGCCGCACCAGCGCCACCGCATGCGTGAGCGGCAACCACGCCGCCACTGACCGCACCAAAGAGGGTAGCTGCTCCTGCGGAAAAAAAACCCCGCACAGCAAAACCATTGGCGTCAAAAACAGCGTGAAGTAATACATGAAAAAATCATAGGATGGTGCCAGCGCAGTGATGATCAAGCCCAGCGCAGAGAATGTCAGGCCCGTCAGAAAGATCACCGGCAACGCCCACAAGGCCAGCGGCGAGTCTACAAAACCGAGCAATGAGACAACCAGCAGAATCGCGCTGCCCGACAGCGTGGCCTTGGCAGCCGCCCATAACCATTCGCCCGCCAACACATCGTCCAACACCACCGGCGCATACAAAATTGCCTCCCACGTACGCTGCATCTGCATCCGCGAAAAAGCAGAATACAGAGATTCGAAAGAGGCCGCATTCATGGTGGAAGCGCATACTGTGCCGCTGGCCAAAAACGCAATGTAAGGTACTCCCGCTACCTGCGGCAACAAGCTACCCAGCCCGTAACCCAAGCCAAACAGATAAATCATCGGGTCCGCCAGATTGCCCAGCAAGGAAGGAATCGCCATTTTCTTCCAGACCAGAAAATTTCGCCGCCATACGGCCAGGGCACGACTGGAAAGTTGCGGCAGGATACTGTGTCTCACCTTTGTGGCGTACAGCACGTTTTCAATCCTGTTCTTTGTTAAGGAAACACTGATTAAGTCCTTCGACAGGCTCAGGACGAACGGTAAGCTATTGATTCCGTTCATGGTGAGGTTGTCGAATCATAGATAAGTACCACTTGTTCAGCGTTTCCTTAATCCACTTAACCAAAAAATACCTTCAGCAGGTGTTTACCTGAAGAGGGCTTA
>WOZP01000169.1 GCA_011620215.1 Rugosibacter sp. | reverse complement strand
ATGGTTATGGCGTAATGCGGCCCAATCAAGGCGTGCATGAATCGGTCGGGACATGTGATCAACAGAGGGTGAGTGGTGCCGGATTACACAGCGGGGTCAAGGTTGCAATTCAATCACAAAATCACTCGCCTTGACCAACTCGCCAGCGTTCATGCGAGAGCGTCATATCCTTGTTACTGCTTTCGTGCTATAAAACCGCAACTTTTAACCATGGTCGCTTGTCTGATATGGTGCCTGCCGTTTTCCTGCACACTGTTCCTTACGCGCACCTCGCATCCCCTACATGAAGTTAGGTTTTTATATCATCATGGCTGCGCAGTTTTTTTCTGCGCTGGCCGACAATGTTCTGTTGATTGCTGCCATTGGCATGTTGCACGCCATGCAGGCCCCGGTGGAATACACACCGCTACTTAAAACCTCATTCACCGTGTCGTATGTGCTGCTGGCAGCCTTTGTCGGTGCTTTTGCCGACTCCATGCCCAAATGGCGAGTCATGTTCATCAGCAATGGCATCAAAATTTTTGGTTGCAGCTTGATGTTTTTTGACGTGCATCCACTGCTTGCCTATGCCGTCGTCGGGCTGGGTGCCGCCGCTTATTCGCCCGCCAAATACGGCATCGTGACGGAATATCTGCCGCACCGCCTGTTAGTGGTTGCCAATGGCTGGATCGAAGGACTCACCGTGCTGGCCATTATCCTGGGCGTGGCACTCGGCGGCCTGCTGATCAGGCCGGATATTGCGCAGTCCTTGCTGGCGTTTGATTTTCCATTGATTGATACCGGCATCAACACCACGGGCGAAGTAGGTTTGGTAGTGACGGGCGCTTTATATATTCTGGCAGCTATTTTTAATCTGTATGTGCCCGACACCGGCGTTGACCACAAGGCCATCAAGAACAATCCTGTTTATCTGGTACAAGAATTCACGCACTGCTTTAAATTGTTATGGAAAGACAAGCTCGGTAGAATTTCTCTGGCCGTTACCACACTGTTTTGGGGTGCAGGCGCCACCTTGCAGTTTCTGGTGCTGGATTGGGCCAAAATTGCACTTAACATTGATCTCTCGCAGGCCACTTTGCTGCAAGGCCTTGTGGCTGTAGGTGTAGCCATTGGTGCGGTACTTGCTGCGCGCATGATTACCTTGCGTAAATCAGTGCGCGTGATTCCCATGGGCATCGTGATGGGTGTCGTTGTGATGGGCATGATCTTTGTGCACAACACCGTCGTAGCTTCGATACTGCTGGTTTTTATTGGCATCCTTTCCGGATTTTTTGTCGTCCCGATGAATGCCTTGCTGCAACATCGAGGGCATATCCTGATGGGTGCAGGACACTCGATTGCGGTGCAAAACTTCAATGAAAATCTGTCCATTTTGGTTATGACGTCACTGTATTCCGCTCTGCTGGGAATTCAGCTTTCGATCTACTGGATCATTGCGCTCTTTGCATTTTTTGTCATCAGCAGCATGTGGCTGGTGATGCGTCATCATCAGGCAAACCAGCGTGAACATGATGATGTCGTGCACCTGGATGACGGCGCTCTGTAAGTAGAGCAGTAGTTATAGACGGACAGGTCTGTTGGGTAATTCGTTCGGGTTTTTTATACCTGCCGGAAAATGCTGCACCAACAACTCGCTGGCTTTTGTGATGGCTTCCAGCGCACCACCACGATAGTTTTTTTGTCTAAACGCCGCTTCCAGGCCACGACACAAGGCATCCCACTGTGCTTGCGGCACACGCTGTGCAATGCCTCGATCCGCAAGAATCTCTACTCGGTGATCAACGAGCTGCACATAGATCAATATGCCGCTGTTTTCTTCTGTGTCCCACACGCCCAACTGCGCAAATAATTGCGTTGCCCGATGCCGCACAGGCAAATCACGCCACAGGGCAATCATCGGCAATGGCCCTTCAAACACAAACCGTAATTCGCCACGATGTTTTTTTTCAGAAGCCGACACAGCGGATTCAATCGCCGTTAAATCTGCGGGACGAAAGACGCGCTGCGCGAACCAATCCGGGGTAAGCAAATGCGTGATGATGCGTTGCAGATTCATTTTCACCATCTCCCCGAGGCACCACCGCCGCCAAATCCACCGCCGCCACCGCTAAAACCGCCGCCGCCGAATCCCCCAGAGCGGCCACCCATGCCACCACCCAGCCCGCCGCGCATAAAAGAGAAGAACAAAACAAAGATGCCAAACACCAAACCAATAAGCCACGAGCCCAGCAGCCAGCCACCGATCAACACGCCGATGCCTGCGGCAAGCAAGGAGCCGCCCAAACCCAGCAAGCGGTTCAGCAGCGGCGCAAAAAACGCAGCACCCGCCAGCAACGGCAGCAACCCGCCTTCAATTTGCCTCCCCCTGTTGGCGGCTGAACCGGCACTTGGCGCAGGTAGCGGTTCACCCTCGATAACGGTTTGAATTGCCGTGACTCCGGCATCTATGCCGCCGAAATAATCGCCCTCGCGAAAATGCGGCGTAATCACTTCGCTGATAATTCGCTTGGCAGTCGCATCATTGAGCGCGCCTTCCAACCCGTAACCCACCTCGATGCGCAGTTGCCGGTCATCTTTAGCGATAAGCAGAATGACGCCATCATCGACGCCCTTGCGTCCCAGCTTCCAGGCGTCAGCCAGACGTATGCCGAACTGCTCGATGCTTTCTGGTTGAA
>WOZP01000110.1 GCA_011620215.1 Rugosibacter sp. | reverse complement strand
CTGAGGCTAAAAAAGAGTTTTACTGGAAGCTGGTGGAAAAGACGCCCGCAGAAATTAATGCTTATTGGGCGCGCCTTATTTTTTCTGGACAAACACGTCCTCCGGCGACTTTAAATTCGAGCGAAGAGGTAACCATGCGGTTACTTAATCACCCTGGAACAATTGCGTATGTTGAACGTAGTAAGCTGAATAAATTGGACAAGCGGTTGGTGATTCTTTTTGAGTTCACTGATTAATTGCCACCTGACGTAGAACACACCAGAAAAACTGTAGAGCGTTATGGTATCCAAAAAGAAAGAATTTCGTTGGTGGCAGGGAATCCTCGCGCGGAGCGTCGTGGCCGTTCTTGTAATGGCTTTTTTTGTTGGGGGTGTATCCAGTTACTTTATCAGTCAATCACTTCGTGAGCGGGAACAGAGCCAGGCTATTCGTACGCTTAATGAAGTGCTTGATACAGTACAAAGCACAGCAAGTATTGCGGCTTTCACCAATGACCAACAGCTTGCAGGTGAAGTTATCCAGGGGCTATTGAGTAACAGCGATATTCTGCGGGTAACAATAACCTCTGGGGAGGCTGTTCTTGTGCAAGCAGGGCGACCTGCTGCAAAAGTATTAGCCCCAGAGAACAGCATTCTTTCTGAAACGATGGCCTGGATTAATAAAATAGAAAGCGGCTTTTTGAGCCTATTTGAAAGCAATTTATCCTCTCCAACACTAATTGGGGAGTCTTTGTCCAAACCACTTGCGTCGCCCTTTAATAAAAATGAAATCATTGGCAAGATAACTCTTCAAGCCGATTGGCCTGCGATTGAAGCGCGGGTGAAGCAGAGCACCCAGGATACGCTGTATTTACTATTGGCTGAAATGCTGGTGGTCGTACTTTCTGTCGCTGCAGTGATGGTTTTTTTGGTAATACGTCCGATCAAGAAAATCTCAGATCGACTGCATCAAATCGAACCTGAGTTGGGAAGCCGGATCAGCGTACCTGAAGGCCATGAAAAGACTGAAATCGGTAGGCTGGTAGGTGATGTCAATGACCTGACAGGCCGGTTAATGGCGCTGCTGGAGCAGGAGCGCGAAATGCAGCGACACCAAGAAGTTGCGCAAAGAAAGTATCAAAATTTATTTGATCATGCGGCTTCTGGAATTTTTGTGGCGGACAGAGAAGGGCGTCTGGATTCATTCAATCGAGCTTTTTCCGAGCTGATTTGGCGCTCAAAGCTTGGAGAGCAGGAACATCCCTCCCTGTTTGATGCCGCCTGGAGCAGGTCAGACCTTATTCGGTCATTGCTGGTTCTTGCCCTGGAGCAGGAGACCATCGGCCGAATTGTGGCGGATGATTTTTTATTGCTTGGTCGGCGTGGGGAAGAGCGCTGGTTGAGCATTGCAGTGACAGCGCCTGGTGATGGCACTTTGCAGGGTACGATGACAGATGTGACTGCCCGTAAGCGCGAAGAGATGCATGCACGTCAGCTGGCGAGTCTGGATGCGCTGACCGGGTTTGCCAATCGCCAGGGCTTGCTCGAGGCAATTGGCCAGCATGTCGCCCGTGGTCATGTGCAGACTTCATTTGCGTTGTTGATACTTAATCTGGATGGCTTTAAACAAATCAACGAATCCTTGGGGTTGCCTGCGGGCGATGAAGTGCTGGGTATTGTGGCGGAACGCATTCGGCAGTTTATCCAGCCGGACGATATTCCTGCCCGAAGTGGCGGAGATGAGTTTGTTATCTTGTTCGATGGTGCCTCACCTGAAAGCGCCGTTGATCAGCGCTTGAACCAGTTTTTCAGCCTGCTACAGCAATCCCACGCGATGATGACGCTTGAAGGGACCAGGGTAATTTCATTGCGCGCGAGTGCCGGTGTGGCTTTTTATCCCAGAGATGGCACGAATGTGCATCAATTGCTGCGGAGTGCTGAGTTGGCGCTGATGAGCGCGCGCACTGCGGGCAGCCATAGTTATCATTTCTTTGAACCTTCCATGCTTGTTGCAGTGGAGCATCGTCGCCGGATTGAAGATGATTTAAAACAGGCGATAGGGGAAGGCGAGCTATATCTGGGATTTCAGCCGATTATCAATTTGGCGACAGGAAAAGTGGTTGGAGCAGAAGCGCTGATGCGCTGGGCGCATCCGACGCGGGGCATGGTATCCCCTGATGTGTTTATTCCTTTGGCTGAAGAGATTGGCGTGATTGGCGAGCTGGGTCTGCTTGTGCTGGAAAATGCTTGTCAGGTGGTTAGCCAGTGGCGGTCTGTCGGACATCCGCTGCATGTTTCTGTCAATGTTTCTGCCTTGCAGATTCCGAATTTACTGCCACCCTCGATTGTTCTCGATGCACTGAAGCGGCATGGATTGCCTGCTGATGCGATAGCCATTGAGATCACCGAAGGGGTATTGATGGGGAATGTTGGCACTGCGCTCGAGTGGATGGCTGAACTCGGCGCGGCAGGGCTGCGTATTTACCTGGATGATTTTGGCACCGGTTATTCTTCATTGTCCTATCTCAAGCGATTCCCGCTGAATGCGGTAAAAATTGACAAATCCTTCGTTCGTGATTTGGCTGAGGACAGTCATGACAAGGCGTTGGTGAATGCGATCATCACAATGGCAACAAGCTTGACGCT
The DNA here is from genome assembly GCA_011620215.1 of Rugosibacter sp. Taxonomy (GTDB): domain Bacteria; phylum Pseudomonadota; class Gammaproteobacteria; order Burkholderiales; family Rhodocyclaceae; genus Rugosibacter. Next base: position 10,128 of record WOZP01000110.1, on the reverse strand, counting down.
GGATGTGATTGCAGAAGGCGTCGAGACTGAAGCGCATTTCAAGATGCTGCGCGATATGGGCTGTCATCTGGGCCAAGGTTTCCTCTTTTCGCCCGCAGTCAAGGAAGAGTTGTTTGCCGACACAGTCGTCGACATTGAACAGAGGCTGGCGTTGATGAATGCAGGGGGTTAACAAGATGTTTACGAAGCTTCTTATTGCCAATCGTGGTGAAATTGCATGCCGGATCATCAAAACGGCGCGTCGTATGGGCATCAAGACGGTTGCTGTGTATTCAACGGTAGATGAGCATGCCCGCCATGTGCGCATGGCAGATGAAGCGCTATGGATAGGCGCGGCCCCGCCTGCGGAATCGTATTTGGCCATCGATAAAATAATTGATGCAGCTAAAGCAAGTGGCGCGCAAGCCATTCATCCTGGCTATGGCTTTCTTTCCGAAAATGCAGCATTTGCGGAAGCCTGTGTGCAACATGGGTTGGTGTTTATCGGCCCATCAGCGGCGGCCATTCGCGCCATGGGTTCCAAGTCAGCGGCTAAACGACTGATGGAAAAGGCTGGTGTCCCGCTGACGCCGGGGTATCACGGGGATGAGCAGGCACCGGATTTTTTGCATCGGCAAGCAAACAAAATCGGGTATCCGGTGCTCATAAAAGCGGTCGCAGGCGGTGGCGGCAAGGGTATGCGTGTGGTGACCGCAGAAGCTGGGTTTCTGGATGTATTGGCGTCTTGTCAGCGTGAGGCCAGCGCGAGTTTTGGCGATGCACAGGTGCTGCTGGAAAAATACTTGCAACCCGCGCGGCATATTGAAGTACAGATTTTTGGCGATAGTCATGGAAATTATCTGTATTTGTACGAGCGGGATTGCTCGGTGCAACGTCGCCACCAGAAGGTATTGGAAGAAGCCCCGGCCCCGGGGCTAACGCCTGAGCGTCGCGCGGCTATGGGCAAAGCGGCGGTGAACGCTGCACGCGCTGTAGGCTATGTGGGTGCGGGCACGGTGGAATTTATTGTTCCAGGCGCCGCATCCGGCGGTGAGTTTTACTTCATGGAAATGAATACGCGGCTGCAAGTCGAGCATCCGGTGACGGAAATGATTACCGGGTTGGATCTGGTCGAATGGCAATTAAAAGTCGGCGCTGGTGAGACGCTGCCTTTGGCGCAAGAGCAGATCACGCTGCGTGGCCATGCGCTTGAAGCACGCATTTACGCCGAGGATCCAGGAACCGGTTTCCTGCCTTCGACAGGTCGCGTGATTCATTTTGCCTATCCTGTTGAAACGCCCTTTGTGCGTATGGATGCTGGCGTGGCAGCAGGGGATGAAATTACGCCCCACTATGATCCGATGATTGCCAAACTGATTGTCTGGGACGATAGCGATAGTGCGCCGCGAGCGCATGCTTGCGCACGCATGCTGCAAGCCTTGGCCGAGGTTGAAATTGTCGGTGTGGCCAATAATGTTGATTTTCTTTCCCGCCTCGTCGCTTGTCCGGCTTTTGCTGAGGCCAATCTGGATACCGGGTTGATCGAGCGAGAACAAGCCTTTCTGTTTCCAGCGCCCGCCGAGCTACCGTTAGAAGTGTGGCTGAGTGCGGCGTTGGCTGAACTCTTGCGCATCCAGAAAGAAGCTGCAAAGAGTGCCGCAAAGAGTAAGGACCCCTACTCCCCCTGGCATGCGCAAGCAGGTTGGCGTGTGACAGGACAAGCCCAGCAGGCATTGAATTTACGTTGTGGAGATGTAGAAAAAACCATTGTTGCAACAGCCAGCCGCCGAGGCTTTGTGTTCGAAATAGTGGCTCAGCCATTGAGTGGGCAACAACTCGGTGGCCAGCGGATAGAAGTGACTGGCCAGTTGGATGACACAGGAGTATTGCTCGCTGATTTTGGTGGCCGACGGTGCACGGTCACGGTGATTCCCGTGGCTGAAAAGCGCCACGTCTTTATGCAAGGCACATCGCATGTGATGACTTTGCGTGATCCGCTGAGTGACGCCGGTCAACAAGCGATAGCAGAAGGTAGCGTGATGGCCCCCATGCCGGGAAAAATAATTGCGTTACTCGTCACAGCGGGTGAGAGGGTTGCCAAAGGCACGCCCTTGTTGATTCTCGAGGCGATGAAAATGGAGCATACCGTTACCGCACCCACTGACGGTATCGTACAGAGTTTTCACTTTGCGGTGGGTGACCCGGTTGCTGAAGGTATGGTGTTGATGGCGTTTGAAGAAAATTCTTTTGGCATTTAGTGCATTTAGTGCCTTTGGTGCCTTTGGTCTGTGTTGCTGCGACAAATTATTTTTGCCCGTTTCTTGCTAAGCGTGCGTGTTGGTAGTATCGGCTGACCATTAAGGCAAGCGCCGCCATGAACAAGTAGCCAGATGCTGCCAATGCCATGGTTTTTGCGCTATGCCAGACAAAAGGGGCAACGATGGCTGCGGTAAATGCATTCATTCCCACTTGATACGCGCTTTGCAGACTTGAGGCCAAACCCCGTCGGGCAGGAATTTTTTCTAACGCAAGGATCTGCAAACTAGGCCAGACCATGGCTACTCCAAATGCATACACCAGGATGGCTAGAATATTCTGCGGCAGCCCAGGTGGGGAGAAAAAACTGATTAACAGATTAATGATGCAGCCCAGGAGCATGACGAGAAAACCCAGGCGAATGGTCTTGTCAGGAGAGAGTTTTCCTGCAGTACGCGAGTTCGCATAAGAGCCGCTCACCATGCCGATACTGACTGCTATAAAAAGCCATGCAAAACTGGAGAAGGTTGTATCGGCGATTGCGTGTAAAAAGTTGGGCGCGGAAAGAACATAAATCATGTGTCCATTGATCAGGAGCGCCAAGGCCAGGCATAAATAGCTGAACTCAGGCAGGAGTAACGCATCTTTATAGGCATGTACCAAGGGCTTGAATGCAAAAGGATGGCGTTTTTCCATGGGCAGGGTTTCTGGAAGAATACGCCAGACCGTAATAAACAAGACCGCACCCAGCGTCGATAAAAAAATGAACACCGAACGCCAGCCAAACTGGGTGACCAATACGCTGCCCAGCATCGGTGCCAATGCGGGTGCCAGGGAGAAAAACATCGAGATGTGCGCCATCAGTTTCTGGGCTGCGGCGCCTTTGAGTAAATCCATCACGGTGGCTCGGCCGACGGACATGCCCGCACCCGCTGCTACGCCTTGTAATATGCGTCCTATGGACAAAACCAGGATATTGGGTGCGAAAAGGCAGATCAGTGCCGCCAACGTGTATAAAAACATACCCGCCAGAATGACTCGTTTACGGCCCAACGTATCGGAGATGCTGCCATGCCAAAGCATCATGAAGGCAAATGGGAGCAAGTAAGCAGGAAGCGTTTGCTGTACTTCAATAGGGCTGGCACCCAGGCTGGTACCGATATCTGGAAATGCCGGTAAATACATGGTGATTGAAAAAGGCCCGATAGCCGTCAGCGCAGCAATTAATGGTGCAAATCCCCTCGGTGGGCTGGGGGAATGGGTTTGCACGGAGGTGGCGTCTGTCGTCATGGGATATGGAAGGGCACAGGGAAATTATTCTTGCTGAGTCGGGCATTTTCTCATAGATGAAGAATGCAGCGATCGTTCGAGTAAACTCGATCACCTTGGCGGTTGATTTTTCAGTGCCGTCTGATTACCTTGAATGATTATCTATGACACTCCCCAGCAAAGTTCGAATCGTTGAAGTAGGGCCGCGCGATGGCTTGCAAAACGAAAAACCGTTGATTTCAACCGAGATCAAGGTTGAGTTGATTCATCGTTTGGCTTCAGTCGGCCTGCGCACGATTGAAGCGACCGCGTTTGTTTCGCCCAGATGGGTGCCACAGATGGCAGATGCGACGGCGGTTTTTTCTGCCATTCAACCCTTGCCGATGGTGACTTATCCAGTGCTTACCCCTAACAAGAAGGGCTTTGATGCCGCTGTGGCAGCAGGGGCAAAAGAAGTCAGCGTATTTAGTGCCGCGTCGGAAACTTTTTCGCAGAAAAATACACATTGCTCGATTAGCGAGTCCCTTGATCGGTGTCGTGCGGTGATAGAGGCTGCGAAAGCGGAACATATCAAAGTGCGTGGTTATGTTTCCTGTGTGTTGGGTTGCCCCTATGAAGGCGAGATTACGCCGCTGGCAGTCGCCGAGGTGGCGCGTGCATTGTTCGATATGGGGTGTTATGAAGTGAGTTTGGGTGACACCATCGGCACAGGAACGCCAGAAAAAACCAAGGCGATGCTCGAAGCGGTTGCGCGGTGGGTGCCATTAAAAAAACTGGCAGGCCATTTTCACGACACCTGGGGCATGGCCATCGCCAATGTGTATGCCTCGCTAGAAACGGGCGTGTCGGTGTTTGATAGCTCTGTTGCCGGCTTGGGTGGCTGCCCCTACGCACCTGGTGCGCTGGGTAATGTAGCCACTGAGGATGTGGTCTGGTTGCTTCAGGGTTGCGGCATTGAGTGCGGGGTGAATCTTGACGCACTGGTTGATGTTGCCGCGTGGATTTCTCACGAGTTGGGCCGTGCGCCTGCATCGCGTGTGGCACGTGCGATGCTTGCCCGGCGGAGCATGGCCTGAAAAGTCGGCGCTGGCATGACGGCGATTAGCTCACCCTGCATCAATGTGTGTCGCATGCAAGGCAATCTGTGTCTGGGTTGTTATCGAACACTGGACGAAATTGCGACTTGGAGCCAAATGTCGGATGCTGAAAAGAAGCAAATATTGAGCAAGGTTGCGAACCGCTCGGCAAGCGCGGTTGAAAACAGTGCTGTAGTGCAGTTCGTGCAGAAAAAAACAGGGTAAGCCTCGGGTGGTTGCGGCTATTTTACTGATCAATCCGTTATGCTTTGAACTATGAAAGTTGTCCTCATCAGCGGTTTGTCAGGCTCTGGTAAATCCATTGCCCTTAAAGTGATGGAAGATGCGGCTTACTATTGCGTCGACAATTTGCCCGCGCCGCTGCTTTTTAATTTAGTTCAACATCTGCGCATGACGGGTGAGGAACGGGTTGCTGTCGCTATTGATATGCGTGGTGGCTCATCCATTGCAGCGATTCCGCTGCAAATCAAGCGCCTTGAAGCGGAAGGCATCGAGTTGCAGTTTGTGTTTCTGGATACGCGCACGGATATCCTGATTCAACGGTTTTCTGAAACACGTCGTCGGCATCCGCTGGCAGGTAACGATGTCACGCTGGAAGAAGCGATCAAGAATGAACGCGAAGCGCTGACTTTTCTTGCGGCCATCGGGCATCATATCGACACCAGCCATCTGCGGCCGAATGCCTTGCGTGCCTGTATCAAGGATTTTATTTTGACGGAGATGCAGCATGGGCTGACGTTGTTGTTTGAATCGTTTGGCTTCAAGCATGGCTTGCCGCTGGATGCAGATCTTGTCTTTGATGTGCGTTGTTTGCCCAACCCACATTACGATCCTGACTTGCGTCCTCTTACCGGACGCGATGCGGAGGTGATTGCCTTTCTCTCGGCAGAAGAAGATGTGCGTCGCATGGAAGAAGATATCCGTCGATTTATCACTTCGTGGCTGCCAGCCTACAAACGTGATAACCGGGTTTACTTGACCGTTGCCATCGGCTGCACCGGCGGACAGCATCGTTCGGTTTATCTGGCGGAAAAACTGGCTAGCCATTTTCGGGGTCAGGCCAATGTGCTGGTACGACATCGTTCGCTGGCAGAATGAAAGCGGTATTACCTGAGGATCTGCGCGAAGTTTTCAGCAAGGCAGGCTATTCAGGTTCGTGGCACAAGTACCTCAAAGTGGGCGATTGGCTGGTCTTGTTTTTAAGTTGTGCACTGGTTGTTTTGTCCTACACCCTGCTGTGGCGCGGCGGCGTGGCGGATCGCGCCATTGTTAAGCGCGATGGCCAAACCATCATTGAGATCAGCCTGAATAGTGCGAGCAAGACCCGTGTAGAAGGACCATTGGGGACTACCGTGATCGAAGTGCAACCTGGCCGCGCGCGTGTCTTTTCCGACCCCGGCCCGCGCCAATACTGTGTGCAGCAAGGCTGGCTGACACGCGCCGGTGCCGTGGCTATCTGCGCGCCGAATCACATCACGCTGGAATTGAACGGACGCGGTGAAGCACGCTATGACTCTCTCGGTTATTGAACTGCCGGTAACCGAGGATGACCGCCGTATTGCGCGCTACACCGCGGCGGCGATTGCGCTCACGGTGGCCGAAGCTGCACTGCCCAGCCCTTTGCCTGGCATCAAACCCGGGCTGGCCAACATCGTCGTGCTGGTGGTGTTGTTGCGCTATGGTTGGCGCGATGCGGCCTGGGTGAGTTTGTTGCGCGTGGTGGCGGGCAGCTTGGTGATCGGGCAACTTTTTGCACCGGGTTTTTTTCTTGCGTTAGCGGGCGCAGTGAGCAGTTTGGCCGCGTTGTTTTTGGCCGTGCAGTTGCCGCGACGCTGGTTTGGTGCGGTGACGATCAGCCTACTGGCCGCCTTTGCGCATATCGGCGGCCAGCTTTTACTGGCGCGGTTATGGCTGGTGCCGCATGACGGTGTGTTTTATCTGGCACCGCTATTTGCTACAGCGGCCCTGATTTTCGGCACGATTAACGGCTTGATCGCGGCGCGCTTGATCATGCAGGTTGAGACAATCTGAGTTCTTCGAGAATGCGCCTGACGGGCGTTGGCAATGCGGCGGTACCCAGTGCCGTTAAATCGAGCCAAAAGCAACCTACTTCCATTGCGCTCGGGCGCAAGCTCACACGGCATAACAGTGGCGTGATGTGCAGGCGAAAATGGGTGAAGATATGTAGAAAAGTCTTGAATCCATCATCTCTGGACGACGGTGGGGATACCGTAAGCATACGGGCACCGAATTTTTTTTCAACATAGGCTGCCGCATTTTCTTCTGCCGGTAATTCGGGCAGAGAGAGCAGGCCGCCCCAGATGCCTACCGGCGGGCGGGTTTCCAGTAGCACGCGATTTTCATGCACGATAACCAGCAGCGTGGCGTGACGTTCGGGAGCGACACGGCGCGATTTCTTTTGCGGTAATTCCGCAGTGCGTCCAGTGGCATGTGCTATGCAAATATCTGCTAACGGGCAGGCGATGCATTGTGGTCGACTACGTGTGCATAGCGTGGCGCCCAAATCCATCTGCGCCTGAATGTAGGTGGCCATGTTTTTGGACAAATCATGCTTCGGTAATCGCTTCGGTAACTGCTTTGGTAACAAATCCTCGGCGTGTTGCCAGAGCCGACTTTCCAGCGCCGCTGTGCCGGGGATTCCTGCAATGCCGAATACGCGGCACAGGACGCGTTTGACGTTGCCATCCAGAATCGGCACGCGCGCAGCAAAACACACCACCGCGATGGCGTTAGCGGTGGAACGGCCGATGCCGGGCAACTCGGCAATGATTTCCGGTGTTTCAGGAAACATGCCACCATGCCGCGTGATCACCACTTGCGCCGCCGCGTGCAAGTTGCGCGCGCGGGCGTAATAGCCCAGCCCGCTCCATAGCGGCATGATGTCTTCAACCGATGCAGTCGCCAGCGATTCAAGCGTGGGGAAGCGGGCGAGAAAACGCTGATAGTAGGGAATCACCGTGACAACCTGCGTTTGCTGCAACATGATTTCCGCGAGCCAGACGCGGTACGGGTCGCGCGTGTTTTGCCAGGGCAGATCATGCCGCCCGTGCTGCGCGTGCCAGTGGATGAGGCGGCTAGAAAAACTTTTGCTCAAGATCTTGTGCGGGTTAATCGCCTTTGACTGGCTTCACCAGGCTGGCGACAAGTTTTGCCCTGGCGCGCGCTTCATCGGTTGTGTCCGCTGTCGCCACGGCCACGCCCATGCGGCGTTTAACAAAACTCTCTGGCTTGCCAAATAATCGCAGATCGGATTCTGGTACACGCAAGGCTTCTGCCACACCGTCAAAGGCAATGCCTTTGGCATCCATGCCACCATAAATCACCGCCGAAGCGCCCGCACGGCGCAAGCGGGTATCCACCGGCAAGCCAAGAATGGCACGTGCATGCAGCTCGAATTCCGACAAACGTTGCGTGGCCAGCGTGACCAGCCCGGTGTCATGCGGGCGCGGGCTGACTTCGGAAAACCACACCTCATCGCCCTTGATGAACAGCTCGACGCCAAAGAGGCCGCGTCCGCCAAGATTGCCGGTGATCGCGCGTGCCACATCGCGTGATTTTTGCAGCGCCACGGCCGACATATTCATCGGCTGCCAAGATTCAACATAGTCGCCATTTACTTGCACATGGCCGATAGGTTCGCAGAAAAAAGTTTCCACTTCACCCGAGGTACCCACGGCACGCACGGTCAATTGGGTGATTTCATAATCAAAATCAATAAAGCCCTCAACAATCACCCGCCCTGCACCCACGCGGCCGCCCGCTTGCGCGTAGTCCCACGCCGTGGCGACATCCGCCGCCGATTTAATCAGCGATTGCCCTTTGCCGGATGAGGACATCACCGGCTTGATGATGCAGGGATAGCCAATGCCATCACCAGTAGTACCGTCAATCGCCGCTTGTAATTCAGCCAGCGAATCGGCAAAGCAGTAGGGCGACGTCGGCAGGTCGAGTTCTTCCGCCGCCAGCCGACGAATGCCCTCGCGGTTCATGGTCAGCTGGGTTGCGCGTGCGGTAGGAATAATCTCTGGCCCTGTGCCTGTAAGGCTTGCCTGTTCAATTTCAGCCAATGTCGCTGTGGCGATTGCTTCAATTTCGGGCACCACCAGATGCGGATTTTCTTTTTCGATCACTGCACGCAAAGCCGCACCATCCGTCATGTTGATTACATGGCTGCGATGCGCCACCTGCATGCCGGGCGCATCGGCATAGCGGTCCACGCCAATTACCTCGCAGCCTAGGCGCTGCAATGCGATAATGACTTCTTTGCCGAGTTCTCCGCAGCCTAGCAGCATGACGCGTGTGGCGCTAGTTGATAGCGGCGTACCGATGCGAGCGTTTGTTTTCATCACCAATCCTTATTGTAAAGCAGCTTTAGATTGCCGATTTTAGCTGACCATTGATAGCCAATTCATGTTTGAATTACCGTCAAACCGTCTATTCATCCCCGCTGCGTTTTTACGTAGCGGCTGGCCCGCGCTGCTTGCCACGCTGTGCATCTGGACAGGCTTTATTCTGGTGTCGCGAGTTGCGGGCAAAGGTGTTTTGACCGCGTGGGATGTCACTGCGTTACGTCTTGGCATGGGCAGCTTTATCTCAGTGTTCTTTTTGCCGCGCGTCACGCTGCCACCGTTAAAAACCGGGCTGCTGTTAGCCCTGTTTGGCGGCATCGGCTATGCCTGTTTCGTTTATTCCGGTTTTCGTCTTGCTCCGGCAGCGCACGGAGCGGTTCTGGCACCAGGAGGGTTACCCTTTGCCACGGCAATTGTTGCCTGGCTGTGGTTGAAAAAAGTACCCAATCGTGGGCAAGTGTTGGCGCTGCTTGGTGTGTTGGCCGGCATCATCTTGATCGCCACCGATACATTATCTGCCAGCGGGCAGATCACCGGCTGGCAACTGGTAGGTGATCTGCTGTTTATCTGCGCCGCGTTTTCATGGGCCATTTTTACCCTGCTACTACGCCAGAACCCCATGCCGCCATTGACAGCTACGGTTGCCACGGTGTTGTACGGCGCTCTATTGTATTTGCCTGTTTGGTGGTTTTTTCTACCCAGCACACTATCCCGTGCTGCAAATGCTGAAATCGCGCTGCAGGTTTTGTATCAAGGGGTGCTGGTGGTTTTTGTTGCCTTGCTGCTTTACGCGCAGGCGGTGCGCCAACTCGGGCCGCAAATTGTGGCGCTAACCTTGGGCATGGTCCCGGTGCTGGCGTCCCTCGCTGCGGTGCCTTTATTGGGCGAACCCCTCTCGCTGCTCGCATTAGCGGGGCTCACAGCGGTTACTGTCGCCGCGGTGCTGGGTGTGCGCGCCAGCCGGTAATGCTTTGTGAATTGTGGAATAAATATAGAACAGAAGAATCTAAGCTTACTGCCGCTGGTTTTGTAAAATGGTAATCATTGAAGAATCAAAAATGAAAGCAGGGAAGTAGATATGGCATCCGTTGCAACCGAAAAAGTCATCAGCGTGCATCACTGGAATGACACCTTATTCAGTTTCCGCACCACGCGCG
>WOZP01000003.1 GCA_011620215.1 Rugosibacter sp. | reverse complement strand
ACGCTGGTCGCAGCATATCGTGCGCGTCAGCTGGCTATGGGCAGCACGCCGCAAGTTGAGCCGGATAATGATAAATCGGCGGTGATCGCTCTGCGCGAAATTGCTGCTGGCAAAGTGGGGGTCGAAATTTTGACCCGTCCGAAAGCTGCATAACTTATCGGTGCATGGGGTGAGTTATGTCCGCCATGACACCTCGCCACTTGCCGTCTGCGCTGGCCAAGCCATTGGTCGATAAATTCAACAATCCATTGGCTGACCCCAATCCGCAGTTAAAGTCAGACGCTCCGTTACAACCAGATTCCCCGACATCGGGCGTGCCCGCGCCAGTCAATTTTTCTGTCAGCCTGGCAGATCTCAACGCGCGACTTGTTACCTATCTGAGTCCCGAGGACGTCGCTCGTGTGAACGAGGCGTATCTGTTTTCTCAAGCGGCGCATAGTGGTCAGATGCGGGTCAGTGGCGACCCTTACATTTCTCACCCGCTGGCTGTTGCTGCCGGATTAGCCGATTGGCGTCTGGATGCTCAGGCATTGAGTGCTGCTTTGTTGCATGACGTGATGGAAGACACCGATATCACCAAAGAGCAGCTGACTGAGCGGTTCGGCAAAGGTGTGGCCGATCTGGTGGATGGCGTTTCCAAGATTGATCGCATCGAGCACCAAAGTTTTGAAGAAGCGCAAGCCGATAATTTTCGCAAGATGCTGCTGGCGATGGCGCGCGACGTGCGCGTTATCCTCATCAAGCTGTCTGATCGGCGACATAACATGCAGACCCTCGGCTCTATGCGGGCTGATAAACGCCGACGAATTGCCAGGGAAACGCTGGATATTTATGCGCCTATCGCCAATCGGCTGGGTTTGAATGCCTTGTATCGCGAGTTGCAAGAACTTGCCTTTTGTCATGGCAACCCCATGCGTTATCGCGTGCTGGAAAAGGCAGTCAAAAAAGCGCGGGGCAACCGGCGCGAGGTGGTCAGTAAAATTCTTGAGGCGATACGCACGACTCTACCCAGTGCAGGGCTGGATGCTGAAGTCATGGGTCGTGAAAAACATCTGTATGGCATTTATCGCAAGATGCGTGAAAAGCACCTGAGCTTTTCGCAAGTGCTGGATATTTACGGCTTTCGTATTGTGGTGAAAGACAGGCCGAGTTGTTATCTTGCGCTGGGGGCATTGCATGCGCTTTATCCACCCGTGCCGGGCAAGTTTAAAGACTACATAGCCATTCCCAAAGCCAACGGCTATCAGTCATTGCACACCACATTGATCGGCCCGTTCGGCACGCCGGTTGAAATTCAGATTCGCACGACTGAAATGCATAATGTGGCTGAATCGGGCGTTGCTTCACACTGGCTGTATAAGGATGAACATGGGATCAGCCAGGTGCAGCAAAAAACCCACCAATGGTTGCAGTCGCTGATCGAGTTGCAGTCTGATTCAGGTACGGCGTCTGAATTTCTTGAGCATGTCAAAATCGATCTATTCCCTGGCGAAGTGTATGTGTTCAGCCCGAAGGGAAAAATCTTCGCTTTGCCGCGTGGCGCGACAGTCGTTGATTTTGCTTATGCGGTGCATACCGATATTGGTGACCGTTGCGTGGCGTGCCGTATCAATTTTGAAACGTCACCACTGCGTACAGAGCTGAAAAATGGTGATCGTGTTGAGGTGATCACCGCACCCCATGCGGCGCCGAATCCGGCTTGGCTTGGCTATGTAAAGAGTGCTCGGGCACGATTCAGAATCCGTCACTTTTTAAAGACCCAGCAAAACGAGGAATCGGTGGCGCTAGGCGAACGGCTGCTTGCACATGCACTGCATGAGATGGGCATATCCTCCGCCAAAATTCTGCCCGAGGCGTGGGACCGCTTCAAAAAAGAATCCGGTGTGCGATCAAAACGCGCCGTGCTCTCGGATATTGGTTTGGGCAAGCGCTTGCCCGCGATTGTGGCGCGCCGCCTGGCCGAAGGGCTGGATGTGCCAAGCACGAGTTTGACAGCGAAACTTCCGCGTGCGCGCCAGGCAATCATGATTCGCGGCACTGAAGGCATGGCCGTGCAGCTGGGCAAATGTTGTCGGCCGATTCCCGGGGATCCCATTGTCGGCTTGATTCGCAAAGAACAGGGGCTGGTCGTGCATACGCATGATTGCCCTGTGTTGGCCAAGCTCAGAAGCGAGCGTGGCAATTGGGTGGATGTTGTCTGGGATGTGACGACGGATCATCTGTTTGATGTCACCATCCGCGTGATTGTTAAAAATGCGCGCGGCCTGCTGGCACGGCTGGCAAAAGAAATTGCCGAGAGCAATGCAAATATTATCGATGTCAGTGTGGAAGATGACCGTGACTCCACCATGCTGTATTTCACCGTACAGGTGACTGATCGTGTGCACCTGGCGCGTATCCTGCGCGCCCTGCGGCGTGTGCCCGAGGTGCTGCGTCTGGCGCGTTACATTAACCCGAAACATTAACCCGACATGCTAGAAAGGCAACGTGATGGCTCAGTACGAATCTGAATTTACCCAATTTATGCGCGATTGGATGGCAGCACACCCTGAGCAGGCCACTCTGCAACATGCTGGCCGTACGCTGTGGTGGGATAAAGCGCCACGCCCTCTCGAGACTATTGCGCAGGATAAGGCAGCCAAGGTGGCTGTTAAGCCGTATTACTACGACGTCAACTGAGCTGCGACATCAACTGAGTTGTTATCCGGGTTTGCGGGTGCTTGG
>WOZP01000079.1 GCA_011620215.1 Rugosibacter sp. | reverse complement strand
GCTGTCGGTATCATCAAAGCTGCGGTCTTTGGGCGAGCTGCCCAGCCACGACAGCCCGACGCGCCAGGCATTGCTGATGCCGACATCACCCCCCAGATGCGCGAATACCGCCCCTTGCGAGACGCCGTTCTTGTTGTTATCCGCGCCAGGAAAAGTCCGCCCGCGACCGACTTCCGCGCCAAACTCGAGGAACAAATCCGTCGGCGCGAGCCATCTGACTTGCACGCCATCGTCACCCAACTGGTTGCCCAGAAAGGCCTTGTACGCCAGCGGTGCATCGGCAAAATCCCAGGCGTGGGAATGTTGCTCGTTCATGTAACCGATGCCGGAATAAAAGCGCCCGCCCTTGAAGCTGAACCCATTGCCCAGGCCGAGACTCTCGAAATAGGCGTTTTCCATATTTACGCCACCCTCGGGCGCCAGCGCGAGAATTGCCGTGCCGCGCCAGTTGGGGTCGATATTGGCAGACAGGACAAGCTCCGATTCGCCCAGGCTGAAGCCGCGCGCACCGGGGCTGACCTCGCCCAGTGTGGGCACAAAACCGGTGATCTGGTAGGCGTTCGGATCCTGCTTCAGGTTGTTGTAAGACCCTTGCAGAATCATCGACATCTCGGGGTTGAAGCTGTTGCTTTGCGTGGGCGCGGCGGCTTGCTGAACTGTATTCTGCTGAACCGCATTTTGCTCAACCGCCGTCTGTTGCGCAACCGCCTGCGCGTTATCAGCCTTGGATTCGGCCTTGATCAGGCGCGCCTCGAGCGCATTGATGCGTTGTTCATACGCCTGGCGCATTTGCGCGATTTCTTCGCGCAGGGCTTTCAAGTCATTGTCTGCCGCCTGTGCGGGCAGGCTGGCCAGCACGCCACAGGCGGCCAGCACGGATAAGGATGCTCGATGCATGTTTCACTCCTCGAAATTGACAGCAGGCGCCAACTATCTGGCGCAGAAAAAAGTCAATTCAGGAGCAAAGGCGGGGCGCGGCTAAGGTAAGCGGCGGGAAACGAAAAAGTCGGCGCTGGTGATACGGCGAATCCGATAAAAAACGCGGGTATAGCGACCATTGGCAACCATAGACCAGTCGCAGGAGGCGCCGCATGGAAGCCGCTAAAAGCAACGCACGCAGCACAATAGTGCAGCCCTGAATGCTGCGGATCATTTTTATCGTGAGATGTGACAGCTTGCTCGCTGGATGTTTTTCCAAAATGGCTAAAGCCATGCGCCAGCGCGATGTGCTGTGTGACCAGCAACGCGAGCGACAAAAAAACAGCGCAGAAAAAACGCGACAGGGAGCGCATGTCAGTCATACGTTGCAGGCAGAAATCTTGAAGAGAAAACCATAGCGAGAAAAGTGAACAGTATCGAACAATAAAACCACAAAAATCTGCCAAATGCAATGACGACAGAAATGATCGTACCTCTTGCCTACCGGGCTGAATCCAGGCTCTGCTTTGAGATGCGCAAAAAATAAGTAGTCACAGCAACGCTGGCCACCATCAGGCTTATCGTTGCTGCGAACCAGAAACCTGCTGCGCCGCGCGGCGGGCCAAATGTGCTGGTTAGACCCAGCAAATAGCCGCCACCCAGACCAACTCCCCAAAGTGAAATAGCATAAATCAGCATCGGTATCCAGGCCCGTTTGTACGCGCGCAACACCTGCCCCATCACCGCCTGCACGGTATCGGCGAGGTGGTAAAAGGCAACCAGCGAGAGCAGGCTGGCTGCGGCAGCTGCTACCGCCGCATCCGAAGTGTAGGCATGCGCCAGCGGCAGGGCACCGAAATACAGTGCTGTGCCAAACACAGCACCCAGCGTGCCTGCCGTGGCCAAGCCAAGCAAACTGGCGTGTCGTGCGCGCCAACTATTTCCTGCACCCAATGCTTGTCCGACCAGCACACTGGTAGCACTGCCCAGAGACATCGGCATCATGAACAAAAACACCGCCACATTGGCGGCAATCTGGTGCGCAGCTGAAAACTGCGGCCCCAACCGGGCGATGAACAACGCCATGAAGGTGAAGGCACTGACATCTACCAGAAAAGATGCGCCGCTCGGCACACCCAACCGCAACAGCTCTTTTAACGCCGGCCACTGCGGCCATTCGAAATGGCTGAACACGCCATACGGCGCATAGGTTTCTTCGCGACGGCACCAGGTCCAGGAAACAATCGCCAGCAGCCAGGCAATCACGGCAGATGACCAACCACAGCCCGGACCACCCATGGCAGGCAGGCCAAAGTGACCATAGATAAATATGAGATTAAGCGGCACCTTGAGCAGCAGCCCCGCGACATTCAGCAGCATCACGGGACGCGGGCGACCAATGCCGGTAGTGAATCCATAAAAAACGCGAAAGATCAGATAACCCGGTGCTGCCCAGGCCAAGGCGTCAAGGTAAGCGCGCACTTTGACTTCAAGCGCTGGTGACAGATGCGAAAAATAAAGAAAAGGTGCCGGATTTTTGAGCAACAGAACCACGATCACCGACAAACCCAGCGCCAGCCACAGGCTTTGCCGCACGTCCGAACCAATCGCTGCAACGCGCCGTGCGCCATAGTGATGCGCAACAATCGGAATCAGCGCCAGCAACACGCCCATGGCTGTCACGAAAATCGTGGCGTAGATACTCCCGCCAATACCCACTGCCGCCAGATCCAGCGAAGAGACATGGCCGGACATCAGCGTATCAATGACGCCACTGCCCATCACCGCGATCTGCGCTATCAAGGCAGGCCATGCCAGATGCAGTAATTCACGAGGCA
>WOZP01000087.1 GCA_011620215.1 Rugosibacter sp. | reverse complement strand
CTTCCAGCCCACCGCGATTTTTGTAATAGATCAAGGACACATGACGCGTCGGATCCGTCACCAAGGTGCCATCGCTATCCCATGCAGGAATCCAATACGCTACATCGGGTGAGTAAAGCGCGAGCCACGCATCCCAGTCTTTATCATCAAGATATTTGGCTTCCTGGCTTAAAAAGCGCACCACAGCGTGCCATGTGGCAGCAGAACTTTCGGCGCGTGCATGTTCATTGATTGCGTTCATTTTCCACTCCTCTCAATTTTGTTTTTCACAATGTCCTGCATACGGCGAGCCCATTCGTCAAGGATGCTCACGTAAATGCCTTCATCGGCAATATTTGTACTGCTCAAACGCGCCTTGACACCAATCTCTTGTCCCAGCGGATGAACACCCTTAACCCAGCGAGGCTGTCCGCGCGAGATATCGCTATAAGGTGCATTTTTCGCTTGATAGCCCAACTGGCAGTTACGGAATTCAGCTAAATCATCAGGCGTTGCCATGCCACTGGCGTTAAAGAAATCCTCATACTGCCGTAAGCGGCGCTCACGAGCCATGGCACTCTCACCCTTGGGTGCGATGCAGTAGGTAATGACTTCCGTACGATCAACTGCAAGAGGCCGAAAAATACGAATTTGCGTACTCATCTGATCCATCAAGAACACATTCGGCAAGAGCATCAAATTACGCATGCGTCCATTCATCCACTCCGCACGAATCTCGCCATATTTCTTCACATAGTCTGCTCGAAATTCGAAATTCGGCCGATCCTGATTATTGGGATAAGGACCATAGAGCACCGCATGACCTTGATCAAAGGCGAAAAATCCATTGACACCCGTATCAATTTTTCCAACCTCCAGCGTTTTGGTTTCTGTCGCCGACTGGCCTTTGGCACGACGACCAACGGTCATCACATAGTTACCATGCGTCGCTTTCACGTGATAACCATCCAGCCCATTCTCGGCTTGCAACTTCCAGTTACCTTGATAGATATAGGTTGACTCACCAGGCAGCACTTCCAGCTCGCCTGTCGGCGATTGATCGGCCATCAAGTCGATAAAAGTCGTGGCGCCATTGAGATACTCTTTTAGCGGAGGAACATCCGCATTCAGGCTGACCCAGATAAAACCGCGATAGCTTTCCAGCTTGGCCACTGGCGTCAAACCCAGATTTTTGCGATCAAACCCTGAGGGGTAAGCACCCGTGTCCTCATCCGTCACATTGATGAGCTCCCCCTTAGGGTTAAAGCACCAGCCGTGAAACATGCACATGTGCACCTTTTGATTGCCCTTGGTATGACGAACCACCTTGGCACCGCGATGCGCACAGGCATTCAAAAAACCATTCACTTTCCCTTCAGCATCACGCATCAGCACGACCGGCTGACGCCCAACGTACAAGGTAAAATAATCATTCGCGTTAGGCAACTGGCTCTCGTGCGCGGCATAAACCCAGCCGCCTTCGATCATGTGCTCAAGCTCCAGCTCAAAAATCGCCGGATCGGTACAAATATTCCGTGCGGCTAGCACAACATCGCCCGTACCACTGACAACAACTTTATTTGTTAAATCATCCAATAATGCCTTTAACTTATCCTGCTGCAGTGCTTCGTTTGATAAAGGTGCATTCATGATATGTCTCTCTTTCGCTTGAAAATTAGCGTTTCTGTGACCATTGAAAGAAAGAGGAAGTTGATGAATCAAGCGACACACCAGAACACATCTCGTGCAACCTCCTCTTCTGCTTATTGGCTGTTTATTGCCTACCTTCAGCCTTTTCCTCCTTAAAGGAGTTGGGCTAATTCTAGGAAGCCAGCGCTTTATTCATCTTGATTTAAGTCAACTGAATGCAAGGTGATTAAACTTTTCAAGCGTTATTGCCTACATCACCTTCCAGTCCTGCACTAGCGGCATAGACACTCAAATAAAAACAGCGCGGTAAAGGACTCGCCTTTACCGCGCTGTAGCATCAAACGCCATCCCAAGGGGACTTTCCAGAGGTGGATTCAAAGTTTTGCGGCGTATCACCAGCGCCGACTTTTCTGCGTCGCTTTCGGATGCCGCGTATTTTGTGCAGTTGCCTGCGCTATTTTTTCAACTCACGCCCCAGACTCAAATAACGCGCATAGTTTTCCCAAAACCCGATAATCGGGCCTTCGGTAATCATGTGATCCACACTGCCTGAATGCACCCCACCCATGGCCAAAACCGAGGTCTTCTTGCCATCGCGGATGACAGCATCCTGCACGATCTCGACTGCCTCGCCATCTTCCATCGAGATCAAACCCGCTGGCCCCACCAGGTTGGATTGCTTCATGCGGATCATCTGCATTTCTTCGTCATCGTCGGCATAACCAAAGAGCGTCCACACAATCTCAAAGGCATTCGGCGCATGCGTGACTGACTGACGCACAGCCAGACAGTTGGCAATCTGTTGTATCAGCAGATTAGGAAAAATCGCGTTGATGACCAAGGAAGCACGATCCTCAAACTCCGGCCTGCCAGCGAGTATGCTCGCATCTTGCAGGCGAAACTCGGTGTTGTAAGAGCGCACATCCTTATAAACCTCTTGATCTTCGCTCGCAGAAGTCGGCGCTGCGGATGCGGTGGCTTTCAACAGGCTATGCCGATTGGAAGGATCCATGTAAGTAAAGCCCTTTTGAGTCGCGCGGTAAAGCCCGAAAGTGCTGTGAAACAAATGCAACAAACTGCCGTGATAAGGATCACGAGTGTTTTCAGCATAGAGCTTCCAGTTGCCATGAATATATT
>WOZP01000078.1 GCA_011620215.1 Rugosibacter sp. | reverse complement strand
GCTGCTTCGAAACCTTCCCCTTTCCCGCCGCCACGCCCGCACAGCAAGCCCGCATCCGCGACCTCGCCGAACAGATCGACACCCACAGGAAGCGCGTCCTCGCCGCGCACGCCGAACTGACGCTGACCGGTCTTTACAACGTCATGCAGAAAGTCGGCGCTGGTGATACGGCGAGCGCCGCCCCGCTGACCGCCAAAGAGCGCGTCATCCACGACAAAGGACTCGTCGCCGTGCTCCACAGCCTGCACACCGACCTCGACGCCGCCGTGCTCGATGCCTATGGCTGGAGCGACCTGGTTGGCAACGGCGCCACCGATGAAACCCTGCTCGAGCGCCTCGTCGCCCTCAACCGCGAACGCACCAGCGAAGAAGCCCAAGGCCAGATCCGCTGGCTGCGCCCAAGTTTCCAGAACCCCGCCGCGCAACCAGCGCAACAATCCCTGCCCGCCACACCGCAAGACGCGGCGACAGCCAAAATAGCCACCGCATCCACCCCCGCCGGCCGCCAGCCCTGGCCCGCGACTTTGCCAGAACAAATGGCCACCGTCGCCCACCTGTTAGCCGTCACCGCCACCCCGCTCGACATGACGGCGATCGCCGCCTACTTCACCGGCAAAGGCAAATGGAAATCCGCTCTCCCCGAAATCCTGGCAACCCTCGAAGCCCTAGGCCGCGCGCGACAGGTGGAGGCGGGGTTGTGGGTGGGTTAAGGCCAGGCGCGGCGGTAAAAAGTCGGCGCTGGTGAGACGGCGAGAAGATTGAGTCAACTCAACCACAGGTTTACTTCATGTATCCCTTACGCTTTCCGTCAAGGTGAGATGTGTACGTGAACTCCTCGAACGATACTCGGAACTCAGTTGAGCTTCGGGTGCCACGCCACAGTTTCACGTTCTCGTTCTGACCGGCGAGGATAAGACATACGATTTCCAATGATTGTTGATCGATGTCTGGCCCAAAATAAACTCCAGTAAGCGCCTCCGCTGGATAGATGTACTGCGTATCTGCGGCATGATGAATCGCACGCCACTCACGCTCGTATTTCCATGCTTCGGACTTTGTGCAAAAGAGCTTGGAGACGTAATCGACCCCGGTTTTAAATAAAAGAGCAGAAAGGTTTAGGGTTGGTAGCGTAGGTAAATAGTTTACCTCGCGAATCTGTTGAAACGGTTCAGCCGAAGTGGCGAACTCTAGACAGAATCCCTTGCCGCGACCGCCATAGTGGGACCACATCAGTAAATTGTCGTTCGTCTCAGAGAAGCAAGCAACACCTTTGCTCTTGAGAAAATCATCGACGGCTGTTTTGAAGGCACTGTGAGCTGCCCGCAACAAAATTTCGCGAAGATTTTCAGGTGTAGAGGACTTGAACTCAGCATGTGCTTTAGGGGGAAGATATTGCTTCTGTAAGTAAGACTGACGTATTGCTTCTAGTTCATCGGCAGATGGCGTCTCAATATTTGGTGTGAGAGCGCAGTCGTAGGGATCATTAAAGTTCAGCGGTGAGCCAAAGTAGATGACCTGACGCTTGAGATTGAGAAGTGACTGCGTTGAGAGTGCTTCATACTTGTACAAGAGGGGTGGCGGGTTCATTTGTGAAGTATTTGATAAGGGTGGAGTGATTTGATTTGCGCAGTTTGTGTTGAATAAGTTGGAATATCAAAGTGCCTAATGAGCATTGGATTGTTAAGAATTAATCATGCTAGATCACAGTTATGCAAAGTTAAAGGAAATTCACCATGTCATCTAAGAATAAACCCCTGACAAAATCCGAACTGGCAGCCTATGAGTCCAAACGTGATTTGGCTGCGGAACTATTGCAGCCAGTACGCGAAATGAAGGCCGGGCAGGTTCATGTGGTATCGTCCCCTGCGATTGAGGCGCGCAAGAAAACCAGTGTGTCGCAGTCTTGATTTGTTGAGCTGATCCGCCTGTGGACGCTATGCGGTGGATAAGATAAGTTTGCGCTGTATGCTGGGCATCGCAGGTTCGTTCACTATGCAAACCTGCGTAAGAAAAAACAAGGGAAAGGAAGAAATCATGACTCAATCTACTGTGGAACTTGCCTCTCTGGCCGCCAAGTTGTCGCCAAGCGAACGTCTGCAACTGGTCGAAACCATATTGGCCACGCTTGATAAACCCGACCCCGAGATGGCTGCTGCCTGGGCCAACGAAGCGGAAGACCGTTTGGTCGCCTATAAACGAGGCGAAATTCTGACGGTGAGCGAGGCGGAGGTTTTTGGCGACCTTGATGATCGTCAATGAACGCGAGCGATGAAAATTGTCTATCTGACGGTTGCGCGCGAAGAGATTCGCGAGGCGGCCGAGTATTACGCTGCCATTTCGCCTGAACTGGGTAATGCTTTCAAAAGAGAGCTGCGGCAATTGTTGCGGCGTGTGAGTGCCATGCCGCTGGCGTGGCCGCCTGGTGGCGCTAGTGGCGCCAGCGGCGCGGGTCTTCGCAAGTGTTTGCTGTCCCGCTTTCCTTATATGGTGATTTACGCCCCTTTGCCGGATGAAGTACTGGTTCTCGCCGTTGGGCATCAGCATCGACAACCCGGTTACTGGCGGGATTGTCTGGTGAAATAAACGCCATAGGGTGGCCGTATAGGGCACCACTTAGCGTGCTGCGATATTCATCCGCAGCCAAGCCGCGAAGGCGGCTTCGTCAATTTCTCCGGCGGCGACATGCAGCATGACTTGCGTGGCGTCACGCGGGGTGGCGTTTAGTCGATAACCATTGATGCCGAGAAACAAGCCGACAGCGAGAAATGCGGCGCGCTTGTTGCCGTCGACGAAG
>WOZP01000027.1 GCA_011620215.1 Rugosibacter sp. | reverse complement strand
GCATGCCATGTCTTTGCAGGAATTTTGTAATCGACTTGGATTAAGATAATAATTAGATCATTGCGCTGTTTTTCAGTTTTTCAATACAGGGAGATCACTATGCCGACTTTGAACATCAACGGGCAAAATCACAAGCTCGATGTGGAACCCGATACCCCCTTGCTGTGGGCTTTGCGCGATACGCTCCAACTCACTGGCACCAAATATGGATGTGGCATTGCGGCCTGCGGTGCGTGCACCGTGTTGCTTAATGGTGCGCCAACTCGCTCATGCGTTACGCCGGTTTCCGCAGCCGTTGGCCAGCGCGTCACGACTATTGAGGGCTTGCCCACGGCAAAGACCGGTAACAAGGCAGCCCGTGCCGTGCAAGCCGCCTGGGAAAAACTGGATGTCGTGCAATGCGGTTACTGCCAGTCCGGACAAATCATGTCGGCTGTTGCATTGCTCACCAGCAATCCCAAACCGACCGATGCGGATATCGACACGGCAATGGCAGGCAATATCTGCCGCTGCGCCACCTATCACCGTATCCGTGCGGCGATTCACGACGCCTCGCGGACGCTGGCTTGAAGGAGCAGAATCATGAGCATAGACAACGCAAATCGTCGTGAGTTTTTTAAAGTCGGCGCAGGACTCACCCTCGCCTTTTATTTACCGACCAGCCTCGCCGCATCAAGCCATGGCAAAGGGGCTGCATCGCTCGCCAACACATCCACCCCACCCCCTCCACTCTCACTCAACGCCTTTGTGCGCATTGGCACAGACGATCGTGTCACCGTCATCGCCAAGCATCTTGAAATGGGGCAAGGCACCTACACCGGTCTATCCACGTTGGTTGCTGAAGAACTCGACGCCGCCTGGTCACAGATCCATGTTGAAGCAGCGCCAGCGGATGCCAAGCGCTACAACAACTTGTTCTTTGGCCCCATGCAGGCTACCGGGGGCAGCACCTCCCTCGCCAACTCTTTTATGCAGATGCGGCAAGCGGGCGCAACCGCCCGCGCCATGCTGGTGAGTGCCGCCGCGCAACGCTGGCAGGTGGCGCCAGAATCCATCACTATCCGTCAAGGCGTGGTGACTCATGCCGCCTCAAATCGCAAAGCGCGCTTTGGCGAACTGGTTGAAGCCGCCGCTCAATTACCCGTCCCGCAGGATGTCAAACTGAAAGCGCCAAAGGATTTTGTATATATCGGCAAACACGTTGCGCGCACCGACAGTAAAGCCAAAATTAACGGGACAGCAATTTATACTCAGGATATTCATCTGCCCGGCATGCTCACTGCCGTGGTGGCCCACCCGCCGCGTTTTGGTGCAAAAGTGAAAAGTTTCGACGCCACACGCGCCCGGGGCGTCAAAGGTGTCGTCGATGTTGTCGAAATCCCCACTGGGGTTGCCGTGCTGGGCAAAGACTTCTGGTCGGCGAAAAAAGGCCGCGATGCGCTTTCCGTGACTTGGGACGAAACTGCGGCATTCCGCCTGAGCACGGCGGAAATCACCCAGCAGTACAAAACATTACTCGATTCACCAGGTGCCACTGCAAAAAAAGTCGGCGCTGCTGATACGGCGCTGATGGCCGCCCATACGCAATTATCGGCAGACTTCAGCTTGCCCTATCTCGCACACGCCACGATGGAGCCGATGAATTGCGCCATCCGGCTCGATGCCGAAGGTTGCGAAGTATGGAATGGCGAGCAAGCTCAAACTACCGACCAACTAAAGATTGCCGCCGCCCTGGGCTTGAAGCCGGAACAAGTCAAGATCAATATGCTGTATGCAGGCGGCAGTTTTGGCCGTCGCTCCAGCACCCAGTCCGACTATCCACTCGAAGCGGCACAGATCGCTAAAGCCATCTTCACCCCCGGCAAACCCGCCTTGATCAAGCTGGTATGGACCCGCGAAGACGATATGCGTGCTGGTTCCTACCGGCCACAATTCATGCACCGGATCACCGCCGGACTGGATGCCGAAGGAAATCTCATGGCCTGGAAGCAACGTATCGTCGGGCAATCGATTCTTGTCGGGACAGCCCTCGAAGGTTATGTGAAAGATGGCATCGACATGAGCTCGGTAGAAGGCGCAGTCAACCTGCCTTATGCAACCGCTAATCTCAGCGTCGATCTCCACTCGCCAAAGCTCGGCGTGCCGGTGTTATGGTGGCGCTCTGTCGGTTCGACGCATTCCGCGTTTGCGATTGAATCCTTTGTGGATGAATTGGCGTATGCGGCTAAAAAAGATCCAATAGCATTCCGCCGCAAATTGCTCACCGAGCATCCACGTCATCTTGGTGTCATTGATTTAGCGATGCATGCCAGCGGCTGGGATAAACCCTTGGCACCGGGAAAATCCGGCGAAAAACGCGGACGGGGCTTTGCTGTGCATGAGTCGTTTAACAGTTTTGTTGCCAATGTAGCCGAAGTCACCGTCAAGCCCGATGGCAGCTTCAAGGTCGACCGGGTAGTTTGCGCTGTCGATTGCGGCATTGCGGTTAATCCCGATGTGGTGCGCGCACAAATGGAAGGCGGCATCGGCTTTGGCCTCAGCGCTGCGCTGCATAGCGAAATTACGTTGAATGAAGGGCGTGTCGAGCAATCAAATTTCACCGACTATCCGGTGCTGCGCATCAATGAAATGCCCGACATTGAAGTGCACATCGTACCCTCAGCCGAACCACCCACAGGTGTCGGTGAGCCGGGCACGCCAGTTGTCGCGCCTGCCGTGGCGAATGCTTTGTTTGCTGCGACCGGTGAACGTCTGCGGCAATTGCCGTTCAGGCTGGGCGCGGCAAAGTCGGCATGACAGTCACTTAA
>WOZP01000154.1 GCA_011620215.1 Rugosibacter sp. | reverse complement strand
GGAAAGGCAGGGATTCAATATCACCCACCGTGCCACCGACTTCGACAATCGCCACATCAGCACCTTCGGCACCCCGCTTGATGTACTGCTTTATCTCATCGGTTATATGAGGAATTACTTGAACAGTCTTTCCCAAGTACTCGCCACGACGCTCTTTTTTAATTACAGATTCGTAAATTTGGCCAGTGGTGAAATTATTGCGACGACCCATCTTGGCGCTGGTAAAGCGCTCATAATGTCCCAAGTCAAGATCGGTTTCGGCGCCATCCTCGGTGACGAATACCTCACCATGCTGGAATGGCGACATAGTGCCGGGATCGACATTGATATAAGGATCAAGCTTGAGATGCGTGATTTTGAGGCCACGCGATTCGAGAATCGCGCCCAAACTTGCAGCAGCGATGCCTTTGCCCAGACTGGACACGACACCACCGGTAACGAAAACATATTTAGCCATAAAAAATGCAGGTGCGGGAAATTTCAATGATAGCGGAAATTTTTACCGTCGAAGAAACTCTTCACCAGATGGACGATTTGGCAAAGGCAAAAAATCCCACAGACACCAAATGGGCAAAAAATGCCTCTTGCTGGTAAGCATCAAGAAGATGCTGCGCAGTATAATTTTGCCTTTTCAAAGTTAAGGGATTTTCATGGAAGCCGAACGCATCAATGCCGTTGCCAACCACATCAGCAACCTGAAAATGCGTGCTCAAGAACTACGGAGGTATCTTTGACTACGATGCCAAGGCATCGCGGCTTGAAGAAATCATTGGCTTACTAGAAGACCCGAAAATCTGGGACGATGCGGAAAAAGCACAAGCTTTGGGCCGGGAACGCAAAACCCTGGAATCCGTTGTGCTGAGCCTGGATCGGATCACGCAGCAACTGATCGACGGACACGAGTTATTTGATCTGGCCAAAGGCGAGGATGACGAAGAGACGCTCATCGCAGTCGAAACCGATTTGGTTACCATAGAACAGGAAGTCAGCGGCCTTGAATTCCGCCGCATGTTCAACAACCCGGCTGATGCCAATAACTGTTTTATTGATATACAGGCCGGCGCGGGTGGCACCGAAGCATGCGACTGGGCCAGCATGTTGCTTAGGCAATACTTGCGCTACTGCGAAATCAAGGGCTTCAAAGTCGAAGTACTCGAAGAAACTGAAGGCGATGTGGCCGGAATTCGCAGCGCCTCGCTGAAAATCACAGGGGACTACGCTTACGGTTTATTACGCACCGAAACAGGCGTGCATCGTCTGGTGCGCAAAAGCCCTTTTGATTCTTCGGGTGGGCGACACACCTCATTTGCCAGTTTGTATGTGTACCCTGAAATTGACGATTCCATAGAAATCGATATCAATCCGGCTGATTTGCGCATCGATACCTTTCGCGCCAGTGGTGCGGGCGGCCAGCACATCAACAAAACCGATTCAGCTATCCGCATCACGCATATACCGTCCGGCATCGTCGTGCAATGCCAGAATGACCGCTCGCAGCATCGCAACCGTGCTGAAGCCATGACAATGTTGAAGTCACGCCTGTATGAAGAAGAAATGCGCAAAAGAAAAGCCGCCGCCGACAAACTCGAAGCCGGCAAGACTGACGTCGGCTGGGGGCACCAGATTCGCAGCTACGTGTTAGATCAAAGCCGTATCAAGGATTTACGCACCAATGTCGAAACCTCGAACACGCAAAAAGTGCTCGATGGCGATCTTGACCCATTTATTGAAGCCAGCCTGAAACAAGGCGTGTAACTTCTCACGCCATAATTTTATGCAATCATTTCACGCAAACACCGGACGATTCCCATGAGCGAACAACCTGTTATTCCTGTCGATGAAAACCGCCTGATCGCCGAACGGCGCGAAAAGCTTACGGCATGGCGCGCCTCAGGCCAGGCGTTTCCTAACGACTTTTCCCGCGAAAACCTTGCGGGGCGCCTGGATGAACTCTACGCCACAAAAACTCGCGAAGAACTTGAAGCGATACCGATCACCGTCAAAGTAGCCGGCCGGATCATGCTCAAGCGCGTGATGGGCAAGGCCAGTTTCGCGACGATTCAGGATATGTCCGGACGCATTCAGCTTTTCATCAGTAACGATTCCATCGGCGAAGCGGAACACAGTGCATTCAAACACTGGGATAGTGGTGACATCATTGGCTGCACAGGCACATTGATGAAAACCAAAACCGATGAGCTCACTGTCCATTGCAGCGAGATTCGTCTGCTGACCAAATCCTTGCGACCGCTGCCGGAAAAATTTCATGGCTTGACCGATATCGAGCAGAAATATCGCAATCGCTATGTCGACCTCATCACCAACGAGCAGACACGCCTTACTTTTGTTGCACGCAGCCGCATGGTGCAATCCATCCGCAACTACATGACACATCACGGTTTTCTGGAAGTCGAAACACCGATGATGCACCCAATTCCCGGTGGTGCAGCAGCCAAACCCTTCAAGACGCATCACAATGCGCTGGACATGGAATTGTTCTTGCGCATTGCCCCTGAACTCTATCTGAAGCGCCTCGTCGTTGGCGGTTTCGAGAAGGTGTTCGAAGTCAATCGCAATTTCAGGAACGAAGGACTCTCGCCACGCCATAACCCCGAATTCACCATGATGGAGTTTTACGAAGCCTATACCGACTATCGTCAACTGATGGACTTCACCGAAGGCCTGTTGCGCCATTCGGCACGCGAGGCGTTGGGCACCGAAGTGTTCGAATATCAAGGCCGCACGCTGGACTTATCCAAACCCTTTGCTCGCTTCACCATCGTCGGCGCCATTAACCAATATCACCCAGGTTATTCATTTGAGCAACTCAATGACATCGCCTGGCTGCGGCAAAAGCTGGCTGATCTGAAGTGCGACCTTAACGCCCCTCATCTTTGCAATGCTGGACTAGGCGGCTTGCAACTAGCCTTGTTCGAAGAAACCACCGAAGCCGAATTGTGGGAACCCACTTACATCATCGACTATCCCGCCGAAGTCTCGCCCCTGGCGCGGCGCAGTGACAGTAATCCGGAAGTCACCGAACGTTTTGAACTGTTTATTGTCGGCCGCGAAATTGCCAATGGTTTTTCCGAATTAAACGATCCGGAAGATCAGGCTGCGCGCTTTCAGGAACAAGCCAAAGCCAAGGAATCCGGTGATGAGGAAGCCATGTTTTATGACGCCGACTACATTCGCGCCCTTGAATATGGCTTGCCACCCACCGGCGGCTGCGGTATCGGCATCGACCGGCTAATCATGCTGCTCACCGATTCCGCCTCCATCCGCGATGTGATTCTCTTCCCGCAGATGCGCCCAGAATATTTGAATCCGTAACTCATAGAGGTAAAAGCCCCCGGCTATGCCGGGGGACTCACCAGGGTTTGACCTTTACGACGGTCTGCGTGAATTTCTGATCTCTGCCAAGAGAAAGGAGATTCACAATGAAAGAGTAGCAGAGCCTGAGCCATACGAGATGGGACTGCAAATATCACGTGGTATTTATACCCAAGCGGCGGAAGAAACGCATCTTCGGAGTGCTGCGGCAACATTTGGGCGAGATGTTTCACGAATTGGCCTCGCACAAGGAAGCGAAGATCGTCGAAGGGCAGTTCCTGCGGCAAACGCCCCTGATGCGTACCAAAGGCGCGTTCTGAGCCGCACTTCAATCCGGATTTTCTGGCGCTGGATAACGTGGTGCTGACGCCGCACATTGGCTCGGCGTCTTATCAGGTGCGCATGGTCATGGGCATGCGCGCAGTGGATAACCTGATTGCCGCATTAACCGGGCAACGCCCACGCGACTGTGTTAACCCCGAGGTGCTGGTCAGTCAATAAACCTGCGCAAATCAACCAAAAAGGTTCAGCGTTCCTGCGCCGTCTCGCCAGCGCCGACTTTTAAGGCGGCGGGCACAGATTCACGTCGTCTCACTTCTTCGATTCGCTTAACATGGTTTTCATTTGATTAATTTCTGCCTGCTGGCCTGAAATAATCGTCCGACACAATTCCTTGATCCGAGAGTCTTGTATTGGCGCCTTCTGGCACATGAGTACCGCGCCCGCGTGATGAGGAATCATTGATCTCAGGAACTGGTTATCCGATATTGCCGTTTGTTGCCTGATCAAAATCCAAAACACGATCAGCGCGGTTAGACCTGCGGCAATAATTATTATGTTCACCTTCTTGTTCTGATACATCGCGCCCATGAGGGCAAGTTCAATGATCACCATTGGGGCGGTCATGAGTCCCGCCATATAAAACTGGTTGAAGCTCGCGTAAACGTTGGCGAATATATCAACCATCGCATACATAAGCACATACATTGAAACGAAAGATAAGACGACCATCAGGAGTAAGCGGCCGTAGTGTGTTTTGCTCATTGATGCATCTCCTCAAGTTCGGTGCTGTCTATTGTTAAATAGGGCGAATTCATTTAGCCCTTGCGACAGTGACGAATCTACAATCGGTTCAGGCTGAAACACCGAATAAAAGATGGTTCAACCGCAAGCAAGAAGATGGCTCTTCCTTGCTTGCGGTTGTGTGCTGTTTTATTAATGCTCCGACGGTACTACGATAACCGAATCTCCTTTATCCCCTTTATCCCCTTTGGGCCCGGGTACGATAACCGTATCTCCCCCGCATGCAGACATTGTGAGCACTACAAATAACATTACTGATGCCATTAGGTATCTCATGATGTTTTCTCTCCGAAGTGGGTAGTTACAAATGCCATGTGTGGACTATAGCGAGCGACAAAAATACATCTGTTCGTTACCGAACATAGCCAGCACCCCCCATGGCATTGACCAGTACCGAAAAACAGCGGCATAGAGAATCCGGGAATCGTAATCAATCCCCTGTAGTCCGTGATTGGGGTGGTTCCGTAGATCTTCTTTGATGCGCCTTGATTTTCTCGTGGAACTTTAGAAAACCTGGCATTGACAGCGATGCAGTAGTCACGGATACTCAGGGCCGTATGATTGAATTTCCTCTCCTTGCATCCATCATGGAATGGACACTATGACATTTGAGTTGAAGGTGTTGGGGTGGTCCATTGTTCTGGGACTGGTGCATGTGCTGCTCGCCGTCGCGCTGGCCACGCGGCAGCGCGGCATGAAATGGAATGCCGGCAACCGCGAAGGCGAGCCGCCGCTGACGGGTGTTGCCGCGCGCGCTGACCGTGCAAGCCGCAATTTCCAGGAAACTTTCGTGTT
Organism: Rugosibacter sp.; assembly: GCA_011620215.1. Lineage (GTDB taxonomy): Bacteria > Pseudomonadota > Gammaproteobacteria > Burkholderiales > Rhodocyclaceae > Rugosibacter. The sequence continues at coordinate 8,294 of WOZP01000154.1, read as the reverse complement.
CTTCGCCGCCGCCGTCCTGGCTGTGGTTTTTGCGCACCGGGAGACAGAGCACACCGCCCTCGGTGCGCAGATCTACTTCTGGGCACGCGTGGTGTACTGGCCCATCTATGCCGCAGGTATTCCCTACGTACGCACGCTGGTGTGGATTGTGGCGTTATGGGGATTTCTACAAGTGCTTACGGGGCTATTCTGACTAAGCTACCCACCTGTTGCCGCCTTCCCCGATAGTGTCGCAAGCCTCCAGCCAGTCGCCCATAACCCGCACGCTTCAGTGTGGGCCACCTCCGCCGACTCCTCATGGCAGCGAGACGGTGCCGGATGTAAACACACACAGGGATATCCGCCGGTTAATAGGCTTTGCACCGTAACCTCTTGTTTATCCCGTGCCCTCCGTGTTCCCCGTGGTTCAAATAAGGTTTTTAGGATGAAGCCTCCCCCGCTGGTTCCCGCTGAATTCGCGACGACCAACGGGGGCACGCCATTCTCGGTAGCCTTTAACGATGTATATCACTCCGCACATGGTGGCCTGGCGCAGGCACGCCACGTGTTTATCCAGGGCAACAACCTGGCTGATCGCTGGCTGCAACAAAATCCGTTCGTCATTGCCGAGACCGGCTTTGGCCTGGGGCTGAACTTTCTCGCCACCTGGCAAGCCTGGCAAGATGCGGGAAAACCTTGCCGCCTGCATTTTGTTTCTGTTGAGAAACACCCATTCCATCGCGATGATCTGGCGCGTGCACTGGCGGGTTTTGCGGAGCTGACGCCGTTGGCCGAACAGTTGCTAAAGCAATGGCCATTGCTCGTCACCGGTTTTCACCGGCTGCATTTTGACGAGGGCCAGATCACGCTGACCCTGCTTTTCGGCGCTGCGCAGATGCAATTGCCGCAACTGTCAGCCGGGCTGGATGCGCTGTATCTGGATGGCTTTGCGCCTGCCAGGAATCCTGATTTGTGGTCGCCCGACGTGCTCGCCACCCTCACCCGCTTGAGTCATCCCGCAACGACGCTCGCCACCTGGAGTGTCGCCGGTGAATTGCGCCGCACGCTGGAACAACTCGGCTGGTCGCTCGAACGCCGTCCCGGCTTTGGCAACAAGCGCGAAATGCTTGTCGGGCGTTATGCCACCGCAAACACACGTAAAAGTACATGGCCCGCCGTCCCGAAAAGGGACTGTCCAGAAACGGACTCAAGGCTTCGCGGCGTATCGCCAGCGCCGACTTTTCGCGCGTCCCCAGGCAAAGCCATCATCATCGGCGCAGGCCTTGCCGGTACGGCCATCAGCGAACGCCTTGCGCGGCGTGGCTGGCAGGTTGATCTCTATGAGCGCAACGCCGCACCGGCGCAAGAAGCTTCGGGCAACCCTTCCGGTGTATTGCTGCCGCTGCTGACCAGAGATGATGCGCCAGCAGCGCGGCTTTCACATGCCTGCTACCGGTATGCGCTGCGCCGTTTGACTGAACTTCCTGGCGTGCGCTGGTCGCCCTGCGGTGTGCTGCATATTGCGCGCGATGCCGAACATGAATTGCTGCAATGTGCCACGCTAAATGAATTGAATCTGCCTGCGAAACTGGTCAGCTTTCTAAATCATGCAGCTGCCGAAGCGCAAATAGGCCGCCCACTGGCACATGGCGGCTGGTGGTTCCCTGAAGGAGGCTGGGTTGACCCGGTGAGTTTATGCAACGCCCTGCTTGCGCTAGGCGCTGAACGCATCGAAACGCACTATAGCGTCACAGTGGCGCGGCTAGAGCAAACCATCGATGGCTGGCAGATATTTGACAGCGCCGATAATTTACTGGGCAGCGCGCCGCATCTGATTCTTGCGAATGCTCAGGCGGCCCAGGCATTATTGCCCTGCCCCGTGCCTCTGACGCTCCTGCCAATACGTGGCCAGATCAGCTATCTGGAAAAACTGGCAGATAATGACAATCATCCACCTCTGCGTCATGTGCTCTGCCGCTCCGGCTATTTAACACCGCCAGAATCAGGCGCTATCTGTATTGGCGCCAGTTTCGACAGTGGTGACAGCGATCTGCAAAGCCGCTTGAGCGATCATGAAGGCAATCTGCAACGTCTTGAAGAACTACTGCCAGGCACAGCGCTTGGTATTAATGCCCACTCACTGACAGGTCGCGTCGGCATACGCTCGACGGCACGCGATCGCGTACCGCTAGTCGGTACCCTCCCCGCGCCGCTATCGGCCAAAGACATGGAGCAAGCCACGCTCGCCACCATGCCACGCATCCCCGGGTTGCATGTGCTGCTCGGCCTCGGCGCACGCGGTCTGGTCTGGGCACCGCTGGTCGCTGAATTGCTGGCCAGCCAGTTAGCAGACGAGCCTTTGCCGCTTGAAGCAGCGCTGGTCAAGCGGATTGACCCCGCACGTTTTTATCTGCAGGCGCTACGGCGTAAAAATGTTAGCAACAACGCTGATCTGTAACAGCAAGTATCGTTTTCCCCATTGTCTGTTTGACTGAGTTATGCTGTTTGCTCGTTGAAATTGCTCAGGAGAATTTTATGCAAACCACACCATCCCAATCTCGTACTCACCCGTTAATACTCATTGCAGCCATCGCAGTGACTGCCGTTGCATTGGCTGGCGTAGGCGTATTGACTGGCATACTGCCGAATCCAGCGGCCACTCCCAAGTCTGAAACCCTTATCAATCAGACAGAGAAACTCGCTGCAGAAAAAACTGCCGAGTCTGCTGATCCCATCAAAATTGCAGACTCAACAGAATCCGTCATGCCAGGCGAATCGGCAAAGCATGTTCAACCTGAAAGTTACGCGCCTGCGAAGAAACATGTGGCCAAAAAAGCAAAACCTGCCGTCTCACCAGCGCCGACTTCTGCAGCCGCACCCTCCGCAAAGTGCCATGACTGTGGTGTCGTCGAGCAAATCCGCACACTGACCGTTGAGCCTGACGGCAGCGGTGTGGGCGGTGTTGCTGGTGGCGTGGTGGGTGGCTTGCTGGGTAATCAGGTCGGCCAAGGCCGCGGCCGTACCGTCGCCACCGTCGCCGGCGTGTTGGGCGGCGCGCTGGCCGGCAACAAGATTGAAAAAACCATGAAGAAAAAACAGACTTACGAGACGGTAGTACGCTATGAAGATGGCACCACGCAGGTCTTCCCTAGCGAGACATCACCCGTGTGGCGCGAAGGTGACAAAGTGCGCCTGGACAACGGCACACTCATCAGCCGCTAATCTGCTACAAACCCGTCATCAAAACGCTTCCCGGTCATCGTGACTCGGAAGCGTTTTTTTATCCAGCCATTTATCAGGCCAGCACAGAATTCAATCGCTCAAGCACTCGCTCGCGCCCCAGCACTTCCAACACGGCATCAATCGCCGGAGATTGCGGCAAACCGAGCAAGGCAACACGCAGGGGAATTGCTACCTGCGGCATTTTCAACCCGAGTTCGGCCGCTGTCTGTTTCACCAACTGTCCTAGCTCAGCCGCTTGCCATGTGCAATCCGTTAAGCGATTGCGCAGAGCTGCCAAAGCATTGCGCGCAATCTCCGTCAGATGGTGCGCACGATCTTCTTCGCTCGCATGCACCAGCACATAAAACGGGTGTACTGCGTCAGCCAGTTCGTTCAGATTGCCCGCCCGGTCACGGTAAAGCGCAGCTACCTTGGCAACATCCGGGCCACCCTCTGTTGCGACGCCTTGCCGTGCCAAACGGCGCACAACCTCAGCCGCCAAGCGTTGCGGGGCAGCTGCCTTGATGTAATGCGCGTTAAGCCAATTGAGTTTTTCGGTATTGAATTGCGCGGCTGACGCGGTGATGTGATCAAGATCGAACCACTGCGTGAACTGTTCCATGCTGAACACCTCCTCATCGCCATGCGACCACCCAAGACGAGCCAGATAGTTCAGCACGGCCTCAGGCAAATATCCATCGTCGTCATACTGCATCACCGACACCGCACCATGCCGTTTGGACAATTTTTGACCATCGTCGCCAAGAATCATCGACAGATGCGCGTAACAAGGCACGGGCGCACCCAGTGCCTGCAGCAGATTGATCTGCCGTGGCGTGTTGTTGACATGATCGTCGCCACGAATCACATGGGTGATTGCCATATCCCAGTCATCCACCACCACGCAAAAGTTATAGGTCGGCGTGCCATCGGCACGGGCGATAATGAAATCGTCCAATTCGCCATTGGAAAACTCAATCCGCCCTTTGACCTGGTCATCCCAAGCCACCACACCATCGGTCGGATTACGAAAGCGCACGACGGGTGGCACGCCGTCTGGCACTAGCGCCAAGGTTTTGCCGACATCAGGGCGCCAGCGGCCATCGTAACGCGGTTTTTCTTTACGCGCTTCCTGTTCGGCACGCAGCGCATCCAGTTCGTCCCGCGTGGTGTAGCAAAGATAGGCAGTCCCTGCCGCCAACATTTCGTCTATCACTTGTTTGTAACGCGCGATGCGCTGCATCTGGTAAAACGGGCCTTCATCATGGTTTAGCCCCAACCATTGCATACCATCGAGAATTGCCTTTACAGCTTCGGGTGTTGAGCGCTCGACATCCGTATCTTCAATGCGCAGAATAAACTTTCCGCCATGTCGCTGGGCGTAGGCCCATGAAAACAAGGCAGTGCGAGCCCCGCCAATATGCAGGAAACCGGTCGGACTAGGGGCAAAACGGGTGCGTACAGTCATAAGAATAAAAACGAACGTAAGATGGAGACGCTTGATTTTACGTCATCCCAGACGCTAGGCGATTGACCTGATAGCCCATCTATGATTAAATGCTATGCTCTTTTCGCGGGCGGTTAACTCAGCGGTAGAGTGCCACCTTCACACGGTGGAAGCCACTGGTTCGATCCCAGTACCGCCCACCAGGCAGCGTGGTTTCACTACACTGTTGCATAAAATGATCATTGACTCACTGTAGGCAGGCGATTTAAAAACGTTATAAGAATTTAGTAGCTAAAGACGAATTAGCACACGAATATGTCAGAATTGGCCCCTTTGCTGCACTCTGTTACAGTTCGGCAAGGATCTCGATAGATCGTAATTACTACTGTTATGATGTAATCAATGGCGTTTACATGACTAAAGAAACAAAAGAACTAGTTTATTGCTACCACTGTCGCACGCATCATCCACGTGAAGAAATGCGCCGGATGGTTACCAAGACAGGTACCCGCTGGCGTTGCATTCGGAGCATTGAAGCAACTCAACGTGGTCTTGAGGCTCGTGAAGCGTATGGTCGGCAAGTGTCTGAAATGAACAAAGCCGAATCCAAAGCGCGTGCCCAACGCTTGAATAGTGCCCTGCAGGAAAAATAATTCTCAGGCATAACGCCGTGACACAAAGCTGTGACGCAACCTGAAACACGGGTTGAGAGAGTCCTGTTGAAACAGAATCAACTTGCTTGATACCTAGCCAGGTTACCCGCAAAACTTTAACGTTGCTGACCGTCATGCAAACCCAAAAGACGTTGCTTGTGGTTTACCACTCAGCGACAGATGGTACTCGGCAGATGGCTCACGCCTTGATCAAAGGCGCCAAAGACTCTGGCACAGAAGGAAAGATTCTCGCACAGCTCAAATTGGCATCAGAAACTTCAGCAGATGATGTGCTTGCTGCTGACGCTTATGTTTTTGCGACACCAGAAAATCTTGGCGCGGTTTCCGGATTGATGAAAGACTTCTTTGACCGCTGCTATTACCCAGCGCTCGAAAAAATCACGGGCCGAGCCTATGCCACGATGATTTGCGCGGGCAGCGATGGGCACAATGCTGCTCGACAGATTGAGCGTATTACCACAGGTTGGCGATTGCGTGCTGTTGCAGACCCGCTGATTGTCTGCACGCACGCACAAACGGCAGAGGAGATTCTGCGTCCAAAAATCATTTCACCGGAAGACCTTCTGCGCTGCGAAGCACTCGGCAGCCTCATGGCAAATGGGTTGGCGCTCGGTGTTTTTTAACCTCACGCCAACTTATCCACAACCCTCACCAATCCCCACACCATGCAACCATGGTGCAGTAAAAAAACTAGACGGCGGCTTGGTCTAAATCGAATGCACGATGCAGGGCACGCACCGCCAGCTCAAGATACTTTTCATCCACGACAACTGAAATCTTGATCTCGGATGTGGAAATCATCTGGATGTTGATTCCTTCTTCAGCCAGCGTGCGGAACATTTTGCTGGCTACACCGGGGTGAGAGCGCATGCCGACACCCACTGCGGATACCTTGCAAATCGTGTTATCCCCGTCAATTTTCAGCGCACCGACGTGAGGTTTTATTTGCTCTTCCAACATCTTCTTTGCTCGTGCATATTCACTGCGATTGACAGTAAATGAAAAGTCCGTTGAGCCATCATGTCCAACGTTCTGAATAATCATATCGACATCAATATTGGCGTCGGCAATCGGCCCCAGAATTTGGTAGGCAATACCGGGGCGATCAGGCACGCCCGATACGGTTAACTTGGCTTCGTCGCGATTGAATGCAATCCCTGAAATAATGGGTTGTTCCATGGTGGTATCTTCCTCAAAAGTGATCAGTGTGCCAGCAGTTTCCTGCCCTTCTTCTTCCAGGCTGGAGAGCACACGCAGTTTGACTTTGTATTTTCCGGCAAACTCAACTGAGCGAATTTGCAGCACCTTTGAACCCAGGCTGGCCATTTCCAGCATTTCTTCGAAGGTGATTTGATTGAGTTTTCTGGCCGCAGGCACGATGCGCGGATCCGTGGTGTATACGCCATCCACATCGGTATAGATTTGACATTCTTCCGCTTGCAGGGCGGCAGCCAAGGCGACGCCAGAGGTATCGGAACCACCACGGCCTAGTGTGGTGATATTACCATTCGCATCCACCCCTTGAAAACCGGCAACAATCACTATGGTGTCGTTATTCAGATCATGGCGGATGTTGCTTTCCTCGATATTCAGAATCCGTGCTTTGGAAAAGGCGCTGTCTGTCAAAACCTTTACCTGCCCGCCCGTGTAGCTCTTGGCTTTCAGGCCAAGATCACGTAACGCCATCGCCAGCAACGCGATGCTGACTTGTTCGCCCGTGGCAAGCATCGCGTCCATCTCGCGCAAGTCGGGCTGGGGGGACACCTCATGGGCCAAAGCAACCAGTCGGTTAGTTTCACCGCTCATGGCAGAGACTACGACAACGATCTGATGCCCCTGAGCTTTCCAGCGTGAGACGCGTTTAGCGACATTACGAATACGCTCGGGCGACCCCATCGAGGTGCCACCATATTTCTGAATAATCAACGCCATTTCTATTTCTTGATGATAAAAAAAATAATTTTACTCGATACCCCGTTGATATCATGATGACATCGTGTAACTTTTATCATCGTTCGCCATTTTCAAAAAAATCATCAAGTATCCCAAAAGTAAACAGGCAATGAGCCAAGAGAAACAATCCCTACTCCTTGCGCAATCCACAACCCCCGTGCGTTGTCCTTGGTGTGGCAGCGATCCGCTTTACATAGCCTATCACGACACCGAATGGGGAGTGCCCTGCCATGATGAGCGCACGTTGTTTGAATTCCTGCTGTTAGAGGGTGCGCAAGCCGGTCTGTCATGGATCACCATTTTGCGCAAACGCGAAAACTATCGCCGCGCGTTTGATGGTTTCGATGTGGAAAAAATTGCCCGTTATGGCGAATCGGACACTGCGCGCTTGCTGAGCGATACAGGTATCGTGCGCAACCGGTTAAAAATTGCCGCTAGCATCACCAGCGCTCAGGCTGTACTAAAACTTTACGAACAAGGCGGCACGCTGGATCAGTTGCTCTGGCAGTTCGTCGATGGCCGGCCACGCATCAACCACTGGCGCACGATGGCGGAAGTGCCGGCCATCACGCCCGAAGCGGAGGCTTTATCGAAGGAACTCAAGCGGCGTGGCTTCCGCTTTGTCGGCCCCACGGTGATGTATGCGCACATGCAGGCCACGGGCATGGTCAATGATCATCTGGTGTCGTGCCATCGCCACGCCGAATTGGCGGGTTGAGATAAAGACATGCCGCTTATCACCGTGTTGCCATCCGCTACGGCGAGGAAGGCGTTTTTTGCCTGACCGCCTTGTAGCGCATCCACAGCGAAGCGGGCAGGTTTTTTCCTGCCCCTTCTTGCTGTGCAGTTGGTTCATCAGTTGCTTCACCAGCACGAACTTTTCAAAGGCGCACGATACCAGGAAGCCTACCAGGTCAGCTGATACCCGAGATACGATGAAAACTTATTGGTCAAATTGGTATTGGTCAGGCCATGGCCAGCGGAAAACAGCAGGTGGTTGTGTGCGTCAAAATGGTAGA
>WOZP01000208.1 GCA_011620215.1 Rugosibacter sp. | reverse complement strand
CTGCCAGCCGTTCCCATGCTTATGGCTGGGATGCCGAGCGCGCCGTTGAAGATGCGCGCCAGGAAGTAGCTGCGCTAATCGGCGCTGATAGCAAAGACATTGTGTGGACTTCCGGTGCAACCGAGTCGAACAATCTTGCCATCAAAGGTGCCGCTCAATTTCTCAAGAGTAAAGGCAAGCACCTGATCACCCTCACGACTGAACACAAGGCGGTGCTGGACACCATGCGCGAGCTGGAGCGCGATGGGTTTGAGGTCACCTATCTGGATGTGGAACCCAATGGATTACTGGACCTGGACAAATTCAAGGCTGCGTTACGCCCCGACACCATACTTGCATCAGTCATGTTTGTGAATAACGAGATTGGCGTAGTGCAGGACATTGCGACACTTGGCGAAATCTGTCGTGCCAAGGGCGTGCTGCTACACGTTGATGCCGCCCAGGCTACCGGCAAGGTAGCGATTGATTTATCAAAACTCAAAGTAGACCTCATGTCACTATCGGCGCACAAGACCTACGGCCCCAAGGGCATAGGTGCTCTCTACGTGAGGCGTAAACCGCGCGTGCGCCTCGAAGCGCAGATACACGGTGGTGGGCACGAGCGCGGCATGCGCTCGGGCACGCTGGCAACCCACCAGATTGTGGGCATGGGTGAAGCCTATCGCATCGCCCGCGCCGAAATGGGTGCAGAAAACGAACGCATCCGCATGCTGCGCGACAGATTGCTGACAGGGCTCAGCAATGGCATTGATGCCGTACATATCAATGGCGATCTGGAACAACGCGTACCGCATAACCTGAACATCAGCTTCAATTTCGTTGAAGGTGAGTCACTCATGATGGCCATCAAGGATATTGCCGTTTCCAGTGGCTCGGCCTGTACTTCGGCCAGCCTGGAACCCTCTTATGTATTGCGCGCGCTAGGCTTGCCTGATGAGCTGGCTCACAGTTCAATCCGATTCACGATAGGTCGGTGGACCACGCGCGAAGATGTGGATTTTGCAATCGCACTGCTCAAAAAGAGCATTGGTCATCTGCGGGAGATGTCGCCATTATGGGAAATGCATCAGGATGGCATTGACATCAACAGCGTGCAATGGGCTTCGCATTAAGAGTAAGAGCCCCTTGCCGCTCAATGCAAAGCCCTGCGGGGAGTGGGATGGATCCATACCCGATTGTTGGCCTCCGCCCCGAGTGCGGGGGTGACTGAATGGTTTTCCGCTCTGCGAAAAAGGGTTTAGGTGATTTTTTACTGGCATTTGCCGGGACAGGAGAAATGAAATGGCTTACAGCGAAAAAGTTCTAGACCACTACGAAAAGCCACGCAATGTCGGTAGCTTTGCCAAGGATGACGACAGCGTCGCCACTGGTATGGTAGGTGCGCCAGCCTGTGGCGACGTAATGAAGTTGCAGATCAAGGTAGGCAAGGACGGCATCATCGAGGACGCCAAATTCAAGACCTATGGTTGTGGCTCAGCCATCGCCTCATCGTCTCTGGTGACCGAATGGGTCAAAGGCAAAACGCTGGATCAGGCACTGGAGATCAAGAACACTGCAATTGCCGAAGAACTGGCTCTGCCACCTGTGAAAATTCATTGCTCGATCCTCGCCGAGGATGCCATCAAGGCCGCTGTCGCTGATTACCGCGCCAAGCATGACAGTGGCGAAAATGACGCAAGTACCGAAACGGTGCATCCCATTTGCGAGCCTGCAGCCTGACACACGAGCTTGGCAACAGCCTTATTTATTTATACAACTTAAGAGAGGTTCCAAATGAGTGAATTAGTGATCGACGCTCCCCCTACTCCCCCTGTGGCGTTTTCCGACTCCGCCGTAGCCAAGGTTAGCGAGTTGATGGCGGAAGAAGGCAACCCCAATCTGAAATTACGTATCTACGTTACTGGCGGTGGCTGCTCTGGTTTTTCCTACGGTTTCTCCTTCGATGAAGCCGCCAAGGAAGAAGACTTCCTGATTGAAAAAAATGGCGTCACCTTACTGATCGACACCATGAGCTTGCAATACCTTGCTGGTGCAGAGATCAGCTATGAAGAAGGTCTGGAAGGCTCACGCTTCGTCATCAAGAACCCAAACGCAACCTCGACCTGCGGTTGTGGCAGTTCTTTTTCCGTGTAAATACATTTAAAGGAAATTCGCCATGAGCGTCACATTAACTGAAAGTGCCGCTAAGCGCGTGCAGACTTTTCTTGCCAAGCGGGGTGGCATTGGCTTGCGTGTCGCCGTCAAGACCAGTGGGTGCTCCGGCATGGCCTATGCACTTGAGTTTGCCGATGCCGCCGACAAGGACGATCTGCACTTTGAGAGTCATGGAGTTACTTTGCTGATTGATCCAAAAAGTCTGCCCTACATCAACGGCACCGAACTCGACTTTGTTCGGGAAGGCCTCAATGAAGGATTCAAATTCAATAATCCGAACGTCAAGAACGAATGCGGCTGTGGCGAAAGCTTCGCCGTCTGAATCATGGCTCTATTACAAATCGCCGAGCCAGGACTGAGCGCCGCACCTCACCAGCATCGGCTGGCAGTGGGTATCGATTTAGGTACGACCAACTCCTTGGTGGCTAGTGTGTTCAGTGGCGAAACAGCGGTAATACGTGACCATGGCGGGAACGCATTGCTGCCATCCGTTGTGCGCTACCTGGATCCGGAAACAGAGGCCATCGTTGGCGATGCGGCCAAAGCCTGCCAAAGCGATGACCCCCACAACACGCTATCATCGATCAAGCGCCTGATGGGGCGAGATCTGCGCGATGTCAGCAACATCAGTGACATGCCCTATGCCTTTGTCGACGCGACAGGTATGGTGAGCATCAAGACCCGTGCCGGCATAAAAACCCCAGTGGAGGTTTCTGCAGAGATTTTGCGTACCCTGCGTTTGCGTGCGGAAGCTGCTCTTGGTGGCAGTCTGGTAGGCGCAGTCATCACCGTACCCGCCTATTTCGACGATGCCCAGCGACAGGCCACCAAAGATGCCGCACAGCTTGCTGGACTCACTGTGCTACGCCTGTTGAACGAACCCACCGCAGCCGCCGTGGCGTATGGTCTGGACACTGCCTCCGAAGGCATCTTTGCGATCTTTGATCTGGGTGGGGGCACTTTCGATATATCCATCCTCAAACTATCGCGTGGCGTGTTTGAGGTGTTGGCGACCAACGGTGATGCGGCGCTTGGCGGTGACGATTTTGACCAACGCATCTACGAATGGATACTGACGGCCACCAGTCTCGCCACGCCAAGTCCGCAAGATGCACGCCGACTTCTGACCCTTGCGCGCAGCGCCAAGGAAGCGCTCAGTACCACAACCACAACACCTATCACGGCCACGCTCAGTGACCAGCGATCAATCTGCCTGACCCTGTCGAGGGAAAAATTCGACGAACTGTGCGCTGATTTGGTCGCACGTACGCTCAAGCCAACACGCAAAGCCTTGCGCGATGCCAGCCTGACTGTAGACGATATCAAGGGTGTTGTACTAGTGGGTGGCTCGACACGTATGCTCAGCATCCGTAGCGCCGTCGCCGAGTTTTTCAAACAGCCACCGCTGACCGATCTGGATCCGGATCAGGTGGTAGCGATTGGCGCGGCGATGCAAGCCAATGTCCTGGCTGGCAACCGCAAAGGTGACGAATGGTTGCTGCTTGATGTTTGCCCATTGTCACTAGGGCTGGAAACCATGGGAGGCCTGGTGGAAAAAATTATCCCGCGCAACTCCCCCATTCCCACAGCACGCGCGCAGGAGTTCACCACTTTCAAGGATGGACAAACGGCAATGAGCGTGCACGTCCTGCAAGGTGAGCGTGAATTGGTGTCCGATTGCCGATCCCTGGGCAGATTTGACCTCCGTGGCATCCCGCCCATGGTGGCTGGCGCGGCACATATACGGGTCACCTTCCAGATTGATGCTGATGGATTGCTCAGTGTTTCAGCACGCGAACAGAGTAGTGGCATCGAAGCTACGGTGGCCATTAAACCTTCCTACGGCCTTGCAGACAACCAAATTGCACAGATGCTTGAGGATGCCTACAGTGGTGCCGAGGCCGATATGCAAATGCGTATGCTGCGCGAAAACCAGGTTGAGGGACGGCGGCTGATTGATGCCACCGAAGCTGCCTTGGCTGAAGATGGAGAAAAATTCCTCTCACCGCCTGAACGTGCTGCGATCGCCCAGCATATGCACCTCCTGGCTGACATTATCGAAACTGGCGGCGACGACACCATCAAATCGCTCAAGGCGGCTTGTGATGCGCTCAACCAGGCCACCCAGGAATTTGCCGGGCGAAGGATGGATGCCAGTGTCAAAAACGCATTGGCCGGGCAACGGCTGGATGACATTACCGCGCCAAATCCGGTAACGGCTTAACTGATAGAAGTGTGATCACATGCCACAAGTAACGGTATTGCCACATCCCACGCTCTGCCCTGATGGCGCAAGCTTTGAGACCCGCAGTGGCGTATTCCTGTGCGATGCGCTGTTGCGCAATGGCATTCCGCTCGAACATGCCTGCGAAAAATCCTGTGCCTGTTCTACTTGCCACGTCATCGTACTCAATGGATTCGACACTTTGTCGCCCGCCACAGAAGACGAGGAAGATCAGCTTGACCGTGCCTGGGGTGTCACAGCGAAATCACGCCTCTCATGCCAAGTCGTGTTACGGCAAAGTGACCTGACCATAGAGTTACCCCGCTATACGTTGAATCTTGCCAGCGAGCACGATTAGAGATTCTTGTTGTTGCAAATGCGACAAATGCAACACCCCTTCCCGCCGGTTCATCTAACACCAAGCATCTACCTAACCCAAGATGCTGAATACAAAGCATATTAGAAAAACTTCAGGCGCTGGCACATGACTTGCTCAATAGCAAGTACACAGACTCCATCAGCGAACCTATCAAGAAGCCATCCAACCATCATGACCATGGTTACTATCAACGACACCACACTGCGCGACGGCGAACAAACCGCTGGTGTCGCCTTTTCCCCAGACGAGAAAATTGCCATCGCATGTGCCTTGTCAAAAGCAGGAGTGCCTGAGATGGAGATCGGTATCCCTGTGATGGGACCGGCTGAACTGGAAACCATTCGCGCCATCACAGCACTGGGCTTGCCAACCCAGATGATGGTCTGGGGTCGCATGTGCGAGAAGGATATGGCCGCAGCGGCATTGTGCAATGCCGACCTGGTGAATCTATCAATACCGATATCAGATATTCATATTGAGTATAAACTCAACCGCTCGCGTGAATGGGTATTGCAAACCATACGTGATTTCGTCGGTCGTGCGTTTGATCTTGGCTTGGATGTATGCGTTGGTGGTGAAGATGCCTCGCGTGCCGATGCCGACTTCCTGATGCGAGTAGTTGACACCGTCCAGGCAGCCGGTGCACGCCGCTTCCGCTTCGCCGACACGCTGGGGCTCCTTGATCCGTTTTCCACATGGTCGTGCGTCAAGCAACTACGCGATATCAGTGACATCGAAATCGAGATCCACGCCCATAATGACCTCGGACTGGCCACTGCAAATACGCTCGCCGCCTTGCGTGCGGGGGCAACGCATGCCAGTACTACAGTCAATGGTCTGGGTGAGCGTGCAGGTAATGCGGCACTCGAAGAAGTTGTCATGGCCTTGCGCCATCTGTATGGCGTTGAAGTAGCAATCGATAGCCATCAGTTCCCATCTATTTCGCGTATGGTTGAGCTCGCCTCAGGGCAAAATGTCGCCATCAATAAGAGCATCGTCGGTGAAGGGGTATTCACCCATGAGGCAGGCATCCATGTGGATGGCCTGCTCAAGAACCCAAGCAACTACCAGGGCTTTGATCCGGCTGAAGTGGGCCGCCAGTACCGCACCATACTTGGCAAGCACTCGGGGTCACGCGCTGTCATTGACGCCTACGCCAAACTTGGCCTGTTGCTGTCCGACATTGAAGCGGAAGTGCTTTTGGCCAGAATTCGCGATCATGCAGTGGCAACCAAGAACCCGCCAACGGCTACCGACCTCAAGCGCTTCTATCTTGAAAACGCGCATTACGTGGCGATACCCTCATGAACAGCCCAGACCCGGAAATGGTCACGACTCTCAAGCAAGGCGGCTTGCTTGAAAGGGATACCCATGCCCCATCAAGCCTTTGGGCAACGCTTTGCGATGATGTGCGTTGTGTTTTTAGCCGCGACCCAGCGGCACGCAATACGCTGGAAATCATCACCATCTATCCTGGGGTGCATGCGTTGGTATTGCACCGGATTGCCCATCGCCTATGGCGTTTTGGCTGGTGTTATACGGCGCGGCTGGTCAGTTTCATTGCCCGCCTGTTAACAGATATTGATATCCATCCCGGCGCGGTCATTGGCCAGCGTTTCTTCATCGATCATGGCTGTGGTGTGGTCATTGGCGAGACTGCGGAAATTGGTGATGACGTTACCCTTTATCACGGCGTCACGCTCGGCGGTACCTCATGGAACCCTGGCAAGCGCCATCCCACGCTGGAATCCGGCATAGTGGTCGGTGCCGGTGCCAAGATACTGGGTCCGATCACCATTGGCCGCAACGCGCGTATCGCCGCCAATTCGGTAGTCATCGAAAATGTCCTCCCGGAAATGACCGTGGTTGGCATCCCCGGACGGATGGTATTGCCCAAGAGCCATCGCCGCATTACCGAGCAAGGCATTGATCTTGACCATCACCAGATGCCAGATCCAGTTGGCAAGGCCATCTCTTGCTTGCTGGAGCGTATCGAAGACCTGGAAAAACAGGTATTCATCCTCAATAAGGAAACAGGCTCGGATACCACTAATTGCCAGACTTGCAATGACACCTGTACCGAACCAGCCTTTTCCACACAACCTCCCATCAACTACTGACAGGCCCCGTGATGAACCCACTAACTGAACGCCTGAGTAAACTTTCCGCCGCCGAGGAGTTCCTTGAATTCTTCTGCATTCCATTTGATGAAGGCGTAGTGCATGTCAACAGGTTGCACATCCTCAAACGTTTTTACCAATACCTGCGCCAGGAAAATGGCTTGGGTGAGTTGGACGAAGGCGCCATGTACCAACGCTACCGCAGCCTGCTTTTGAAAGCCTACGGGGATTTCGTCAACTCATCTGCAGCGCAGGAAAAAGTCATGAAGGTTTTCCAGGATGCGGAAGCCAAGAGCTTCTCGATCGACAAGCTGCGCGAAACCATGCCTTCGCGCACATGAATACCCAATAAGGGAGTCACCATCATGCACATCGTCGTTTGCATAAAACAGGTTCCAGACAGCGCCCAAATCCGCGTCCATCCGGTGACCAACACCATCATGCGCCAAGGCGTTCCGGCCATCGTCAATCCCTACGACCTGTTCTCCCTGGAAGAGGCGCTACGGCTGAAAGATATTCATGGCGGACGGGTCACGGTCATCACCATGGGGCCACCCCAGGCTGAAGCCGCATTGCGCAAGTGCATTTCCTTTGGCGCCGACGAAGCGATTCTCGTCACCGACCGCGCGTTTGCTGGTGCTGACACCCTTGCAACATCCTATGCGCTGGCCACTGCGATTGCCCAGATTGCAAAAGACCAGGCTGTTGACATGGTGTTCTGCGGCAAGCAGACGATCGATGGCGACACCGCCCAGGTTGGCCCGGGCATCGCCAAACGGATGGACATGCAATTGCTGACTTACGTCTCGCAAGTTGACTCGCTGGATATCACCAGCCGCACGGTGCAAGTACAGCGCCGTGCCGAAGGTGGCGTGCAAGTGCTGACCACCCGTCTACCCTGCCTTGTCACCATGCTCGAAGGTACCAATGAAATGCGCTTCGCCACTATGGACAACATGTTCCGTGCTGCGCGCTACCAACTCAAGGTATGGGATCGTGTTGCCGCCGGCATTGAAGACGTCAGCAAAATCGGGCTCAAAGGTTCACCAACCGTCGTGAGCAAAGTGTTCGCGCCCCAAGCCAAAACACAGCGCGCAGAGATCATCGATAGCGAAAGCGGTGAACCGCGTGATCTCGCGCTGACTTTAATATCCAAGCTCTTCACTCAGCACCCTGCCATGAGTGAAGCCGTTGTCAAACAATCGGCCTAGGAAAAATCATGAGTGCAGAAACAAAAGCACCGGTCAAAAAAGCAGGCAAAGGCAAATATGAATTGTCTGACGAGCTCAAAGCCTATCAAGGTGTCTGGGTCTTTGTTGAACATGAACGCGGTGAAGTGCACCCGGTCTCCTGGGAGTTATTAGGTGAAGGCCGCAAATTAGCCGCCCAACTTGGGGTTCCCTTATCCGGCGTAGTTCTGGGTGCCCCCGGCTTGGCGACACGGCGCTTCTGCGAAGAAGCCTTTTTCCATGGCGCAGATAACTGCTACCTCATAGAGGATGCTGCCCTTGGCAACTATCGGAATCAACCATTTACCAAGGGTCTTACTGACTTGGTGAATACATATAAACCTGAAATTCTGCTGCTTGGTGCAACCACACAAGGGCGAGACCTCGCTGGCAGCGTCGCGACAACATTGAAAACCGGCCTCACTGCGGATTGCACTGAGCTCAACATTGACATGGAAAACCGCAGCCTTGCTGCGTCTCGCCCGACTTTTGGCGGCAGCCTGCTGTGTACTATCCTGACGCTGAATTACCGGCCGCAGATGGCTACCGTCCGGCCACGCGTCATGTCGATGCCGCAACGCGACAACTCTCGCACGGGCAGTATCGTCCAGCATCCATTGGGCCTGATTGAAACTGACATCGTCACCAAAGTGCTCGAATACATCCCGGACAACCGGCAGGACAAGCCGCAACTGGCTTTTGCTGACATCATCGTATCCGGTGGACGTGGCATGAAGAACCCGGAAAACTTCCAATTGATCTGGGATCTAGCCCTTCTGCTGGGTGCCGAAGTCGGTGCCTCGCGGCCGGTAGTCCAGGCTGGCTGGGTAGATCTGGAGCGTCAAGTCGGCCAGTCGGGCAAAACGGTACGACCCAAGCTCTATATCGCCGCCGGTATTTCAGGTGCGATACAACATCGCGTTGGCATGGAGGGATCCGATGTCATCATCGCCATCAATAACGACCCCAATGCACCGATTTTTGACTTTGCGACTTACGGCATTGTCGGTAACGCCATGACTATCCTGCCGGCGTTGACGCAAGCATTCAAGCAACAATTTGCCGTAGCAAAGATGGCCAGCTAAGGAGAGACAAAATGGCAGAAAAATTTGATGCTATCGTGGTTGGCGCAGGCCCTTCAGGTAACGCTGCAGCCTATACGCTGGCCAAGTCCGGACTCAAGGTACTGCAATTGGAACGTGGCGAATATCCTGGCTCGAAAAATGTGCAGGGCGCGATCCTCTACTCTGATGCGCTGGAGCGCATCATCCCCGACTTCCGCGAGGATGCCCCATTAGAGCGCCACATCATCGAACAACGCATGTGGGTACTGGATGATGAATCCTTCGTTGGCACCCATTACCGTTCCGACGAATTCAACAAGCCCCCCTACAACCGCTACACCATCATCCGCGCCCAATTCGACAAGTGGTTCTCACAGAAAGCACAGGAAGCCGGTGCGTTGTTGCTGTGCGAAACTACAGTTAGCGATCTCATCATGGATGGCGACCGTGTTGTTGGCGTACAGACGGATCGCCTGGGTGGTTCGGTCCATGCCGATATCGTCATTCTCGCCGACGGTGTCAATTCGGTGCTGGCGCGCAAGGCCGGGTTCCGTCCCGAACTGAATCCAGGTGACGTAGCGCTGGCAGTGAAGGAAATCCACTTCATGCCTGAGGAAACCATACAGAGCCGCTTCAACATTTCCGGCGAGTCAGGTGTCGTCATTGAAATGGTGGGGAAAATCACCAAAGGCATGATGGGTACCGGCTTTCTGTATACCAACAAGGAGTCATTGACCATCGGCGTCGGTTGCATGCTGTCGGATTTCAAGAAACAGAAAGTTTCGCCAAACCAGTTGCTTGAAGAGATGAAAAATCATCCATCGATCAAGCCGCTGATTGAAGGTGGAGAGATGAAGGAATACGCCGCACACTTGATTCCTGAAGGGGGTTACAAGGCCATTCCGCAAATCTATGGTGAAGGCTGGATGATCGTCGGCGACTCTGGCATGTTCGTCAATGCAGTGCACCGTGAAGGCTCCAACCTGGCGATGACGACGGGCCGCATCGCCGCTGAAACAATCATTGAACTGGCTGAAAAACAGAAGCCATTCAGCGCCAGGAATCTGGCGGCCTACCGTGAAAAACTTGACGCCAGCTTCGTGATGAAAGACTTGAAGAAATACCGCAATATGCCGGGTATCTTCCATCGGAACCCACAGTTCTTCACCACCTACCCTGAACTGGTTAACCAAGCAGCGCACACCATGATCAAGGTTGATGGTATCGACAAAAAGACCAAGGAACGTGAAATCCGCAACAGTTTTACTCACCGGCGCTCCCTCTTCGGTCTGATGGGTGACGCTTTCAAAATGTGGAGGGCTTTCGAATGAACACCATCGCAAAAGTCGAAGAAAAACTGTTCCAGAACCGTTACAAGGTGGATGCCGGGCGCCCGCATATCACGATCAAAAATCCTGATATCTGCGCGCATGACTGCAAAACACAGCAGTGCTCGGTGTGCTGTCCTGCGGGGTGTTATACAACCGAAGGTAACGGCCGTGTCGTATTGATTACCGATGGTTGCCTCGAATGTGGCACCTGCCGCGTGATCTGCGATGACCATCGCAACGTCGCTTGGGAGTACCCGCGAGGGGGCTACGGCATCCTGTTCAAATTTGGCTGACCCTGCCTTGCACAACGGAGAAAATCATGTCCAAGCCACAAAAACACGTTTTCGTCTGCTCCCAGAACCGCCCTGCCAACCATCCTCGGGGCGCCTGTGCCCACAAGGCGGGCAATGATGTGCTGCAAGAGTTTTGGCAGCAGCTGCAACAGCGCAACGCCTACGATACCGTATCGGTAACCTATTCCGGCTGCCTCGGTCCCTGCGACCAGGGCGCGAATGTACTGGTGTATCCGGAAGGAATACTCTACGGCAAGGTCACCAAAGACGATGTCAACGAAATATTCGCCAAGCATTTGCTTGGTGACGAACCAGTCGAGCGATTGCGTGTAGCGCCGGAGGCATGGTGAAAAGCTTCGCCGACCAACTGAATTCGGACCGCCCAGCGGCATCTTCCACGCCGTTACCGCCGTTGGTTCAGCAACTGCTGCAAGAAGCAGTGGCGGTATATAGCCAGGCGAACCGTGCGGAAGCCATCCTGTGGTCTGCGCAGGCCATGTATCCCGAGTGTCTGCCCGTGTATTTCGCACTATACAAATTCTATTTCTATAAGGGTCGGTTGCACGATGCCGAGCGTGCCACCCGCCTCGGTTTGGCGGCTGCATCCCGGCAAGCGGGTTTTGACGTGAACTGGCATCGCCTCACCATAACGACGGTCGACTGGTCAGACACCCTTGGCCCGCAGCACTTTTACTTATTCAGCCTGAAAGCCCTGGCCTTCATTTGTCTTCGACTTGACCGACGTTCCGAATCTCAGGCAATCCTTAGCAAGCTGGCGCAGATTGATCCAGGCGATAGCGTTGGAGCTTCCGTAATACGCGACCTGGTTGCCGGCTCCGAAAATTAAGTTAGCAGAACATAACGAAAGGCCTACGCCATGTCTGCGCCACTACCTAAGATCACATTTGATGGGCACGCCAAGCTTGTTTTTCATGCTTTGCCAGATACGCACCATGATGGCGTACAAACCCTTACCGCTGAGGATATTCTGGAATGGGCACGGTTCCCTGAAAATCCACTCTCCATCGCATTGGCTTGTGTTATCGCCGAAGCAACCAAATCCGGGGCGCCCTCTCTTCTCCGTGGGCTTACCGAAAACTCATTTCAGGTGCTGATACAAAACTTTTTTCCTGGTATCAGCCTGCGGAACCATTGGGTCAATGTAGTTCCACCGAACAACGCTGATGAATATGAAGATCTCGTGGCACTACTGATGGCCCATCGCAAGCATCCAACGATTGCCCTGGAATGGTTATGCCATGCAATCAGCTCGGCGTCATTGCATGACAACCATCTCTGGCAGGATATGGGACTCCCCAATCGCAAGGTGTTATCACAACTGATGCAGGATAACTTTCCGACGCTGGCAGAAAAAAATAACCAGGACATGAAGTGGAAAAAATTCTTCTATCGGCAGCTATGCGAACAAGCAGAAATTCTCGTCTGCAAGTCGCCTAACTGTGGCGACTGTTGCGATTACGCTATCTGCTTTGTATCTGAAGAAGCCTGAATTCATTATTGAAAGCATCGATGCGATTGGCATTGGATGATCATGCGCTACGCCGCCTGATTCTGGATGATGTTCCGTATCTTGACCTGACCACCCAGTCGCTGGGCATAGGCAACACGTCTGGACGCATCGAATTTTTTAGCCGTAATGCGATGACAGTATGCGGAATTGAAGAGGCCGCACGCCTATTTGAGATGGAAGGTGCGAGTGTGCAACAAATGCTTGCCTCGGGCACCGCAGTTGGTGCCGACGAAACCCTGCTTGTCGCACATGGTGCTGCAGAGCCATTACTCATTGCATGGAAAGTAGCCCAAACCCTGATCGAGTATGCGTCAGGTATAGCCACGGCTACGGCCAGCCTTGTCAGTGCTGTACATGCTGCTGGTTTTAACACGCCAGTCGCCTGTACGCGAAAACACTTCCCAGGCACAAAAGCTATCGCAGTCAAGGCCGTACTAGCCGGCGGTGCCATCATGCACAGGCTGGGCCTTTCCGAAACCCTGCTGGTATTTCCTGAGCATCGTGGATTCATTTCCAGCGCTGATTTCCCGCAACGCATGGCGCAACTCAAAAAAAACTGCCCAGAAAAAAAACTGATCGCCGAGGTAACCAGCACGGAGGATGCGTTACTCGTGACCAGGCTGGGGGCTGATGTCGTGCAACTGGAAAAATTCTCCCCTACCGAATTACGCGAATGCAAGTCGGCGTTGGACTCAGCCGGATTACATCCAATACTGGCGGTGGCCGGTGGGGTAACTGCCACCAATGCCGTTGACTATGCAAGCGCGGGTGCCGATCTGCTGGTCACTTCAGCACCATACTTTTCTCGGCCGATGGATGTCAAAGTCGTTATTGCTCCACAGTGAACACACGTTACATATTGAGGTAATGAAAGAAGGTAATCCCCCCAGAAATTAGCGGCGGTTAAAAGTAGAATTTTCTCCAAAGCAGCCAGATGAAGTTTGAAGTTTCAAGCGGCATATTTGACAGGCGGATCTTGGAAGAAGCTTTTGACCCGCTCGGGTGATTGCTCGAGTTTGACCATGTGCTCGGTGGTAGCGAGTTTCAGTTTGGCCTTGGGGCGTACCGGCACTTTCGTCCCGATGGACTTGCCCCGTTTCCCGTACTCCATAGGCTACCCATTCGAAAGCATGAACGGTATTTATTGGGAAGACAGAAACACAAAACCGGCCGTAAAGGCCGGTGTTAAGCGCGTAATTTGATGGTCGGGGTGAGAGGATTCGAACCTCCGACTCCTGCGTCCCGAA
>WOZP01000065.1 GCA_011620215.1 Rugosibacter sp. | reverse complement strand
GAAATTCTGGCCGTTGGCGGCGCACGACCAGCGCTTGAATCCTTCACCGCTTTTCGTGGTCGTGCGCCGCAACCGGATGCGCTACTCAGGCATAACGGCATGACCATGGCATCCTGACCATCGATAAATCACCAGCAATGTCGCTCGATGTGAGAGCGACAAGAAAGTCATGCAGCAAGACCCACCACGCCCAGTGTAGAAAGAGTTGCAATTTCCTCTAGGGTGTATCCACATTCGGCGAGCAAAGCAGCAGTGTGTTCGCCGATGCGCGGTGGCGGCGGCATCTGCGCCACAGAGCACATGCCCTGCGCGAGTTGTGCAGGAAAAGGAATCAACGGCAGGCCGGGCATTTCAGGATGCGCCTGAAAACGAGTCGCCAATACAGGGTCAGCCATCGCCTGCGGCACCGTATTTACCGGCCCGCACGGAATATCGACCGCTTCAAATCGCTTGACCCAATCAGCTGCGGGTTGAGTGGAAAAAATTTCTTCCAGCAGCAGCAAAAGCTCATGTCGATTTTCAATCCGTGCCGAGTTTTTTGCAAACCGCCGATCCTCTATCCACTGGGGCCGATCGATGATCTGGCAGAACCGGCGAAAGGCCGATTCATTAACAATGGAGACACTGAAATAATCCCCATCGCTACCTTGAAAATGTCGGCTGGGCACGGCAATCGGCAGGTTGACTTCGCGTACTGGCGCACGGCCTTCGATGAAAAATTCGCCCACCTTGGATGCCATGAAATTGAACATGGTATCGATTAATGACAACTCAACCCGCTGGCCATGCCCGGTTTGCCGCCAGTGCATTATCGCGGCCAGCACGCCCACGGCACCACACATGCCGGAAGCGACATCAACGATAGGCAAGCCGATGCGTATGGGCGGATCACTCTCTTCACCGCTGGCAAAAAAGCCCCCAGCCAGGCCCTGAATCACGCTATCAACGGCAGGCTTCAAGCGTGCGGGGCCGTCTTCGCCAAAGGCGGAGACAACGTAATAAATGATCTCCGGGTTGATACGCTGTACATCTTCATAGCGCAAGCCGTAACGCTCGGTGAAATCCGGACGAAAGTTATGCACCAGCACCTGTGCCTGGCGCATGAGTCGATCGAGTATTTCTTTGCCTTCGGGTTTGCGTAAATCCAGGGCAATGGATTCTTTGCCGCGATTACACGCCATGAAGGTCACGCTTGATTCGTTATAAAAAGGCGGGCCAAAGTGGCGCCCATCTTCACCCGCGAGCGCTTCTACCTTGATCACGCGCGCACCTAGATCAGCTAATACCATGGCGCTATAGGGCCCTGCGATCAGGCGCGATAAATCCAGCACGGTGATGCCACTCAGCACCCCGTCAAGTACGCTTGATTTTGTCTCTGTATTTTTGATCAACACTCACCCCACTGTTTTATTATTTTGCGCTATCGCAACCGGCATTAAGGCCACCCAGGATTTACTCACCATAAACCAGATGATGCTCGCCACTTGCAAAACCAGCAGACCACCCCACGCGATCTGCAACGCTTCTGCACGCGCAAACCCGTGTGCCAGCCCCAGATCCACCACCACCCCAAAACCCCATTGCAAGCCAAAGCCACCAACAAATACGATCAAGTTAAGGCAGGTGTTTGCCCGGCCTGAAAGGTGCGCAGGGTAATGGTTGGCATGTGCGGCATAAATCAAGTTGAAACTAGCGCAGAAAAATCCGAAAAGCGCCCACATGAGATGGCTTTCTCCTACCCCGAGTATCAGTAGCAAAGAAACCCCTAATGCTGCCGAAGCGCCCCAGGAAAAAACCCGCTCGATGGTTAAACCACGACGGATCAGCGAGGCTATTTGCGTCGCCAGAAGAAAATAGCCTATCGTTAATGTAAGACTTAGCAGCAGTATGTGAAACGAAGCATTTTGCTGAGAGTATGCATTAACTCCAAGAAGCCAGGGCATGGCCCATAAGCCCTGAATGGAAACAAAGCCGCCAATGAGAAAACCCGTTTGCGGTGCAAATCTCCAGAAAGCACGAGAGGCAAATATGCCGCCAATGCCCCGGACAAGATCAGCAAGCGGCAAAGTTTGTGCAGGCTGATCTTGCTCTGGGGTTTTGCGTATGGCATACGCTGCGATTAATATCAGCGCCGCCAAACAGAGAAAAATATTGCGCCAGCCGGTATAAGGCAACAGCAAGCTAAACGGCGCACTCGCGGTGATGCCGCCCATGCCGCCAGCCACCATGATGGATGAATTCAGCGACGCCTGGCGGGTGGCTGAAAACGATTGCGAGAAGGCCTTGAACGAGGCCATCAAACACGCAGAAACACCCAGGCCGATCAATCCGCGCGCCAGGGCAAGCTCGGTGAGCGTGTGGCCCAGCCCAAAGCCGACGCATCCTATGGCCGCCAGCACCAGCAAAGCCGATTCGATCCGCCGCGGCCCCCAGCGGTCGAGCGCGATGCCCAGCGGCAGTTGTGCCAAGGCAAAGCCCATTAAATACGCGCTGGTGAGAAACCCCAGATCCGCTGCGCCCAACCCCAGCTCACGGGTTAAATCAGGCGCAATGACGGCATTTACATTGCGCAGCAGATAAGACAGAAAATAGCCAAAGGCGTACGGCAGAAGAATCGGCAAAATGTGTGAAGCGTTTTTTTTGTTCATGCACAGTCACTGCTTTGAAAACGATGATTTCAGTTGCGCCATACTGTAAAGATGTCGGATAAGCTTGATTTCATCTGGATAGAACACATATAACAGTTCTCATCATACAACCCGTGGAGTTCTTCATGACTGCCTCTCGCCTCGTTGCCTGCCCGCACTGCCACACGCTGAATCGCCTGCCCGCTGAACGCATCAGCGC
>WOZP01000103.1 GCA_011620215.1 Rugosibacter sp. | reverse complement strand
CATCACCGCACAACCGTCCAGATGCCGCCGCATATACCGCTCGGCCGACAAGGCGGCGGCCACTGCCGCGAGGATCACCGCGAGCAGCGCCGCCAGCCGCAGGAAACGTTGCGCGCGGTCCGTCATGGTGCGGATTTCCGGCCGCGCGTTATCCAGGTTTTCGAGCTTTTCACCACGCCCCAGCCGCGCCTGCGCCCATTGCTCGAAACCCGCCACCGCCGGCGGTTCGCCCGCCAGATGCAGGCGGTATTTCACGCGGCTGCCCTGCTGGATCAAGCCGCTGGCCGACAGATCATCGATATTGATCAGCAAGCGCGGCGCAATCGCAAACAGATTCGTGCCGCGGTCCGGCTCCATCGTCAACAACGCATCCATCGTCAATGTCGTTTGTCCCAGCGTCAGCGGCGTGCCTCGCGTCAGTCCCAGCGTTGTCGCCAAACGCTCATCCGGCCAGGCCGTGCCGCGGTCCGGCACGCGCCGCGTGGGCGCATCCGCCGTGTTCAACCCCGGCGCGATGCGCAGCGACCCGCGCAGCGGATAATCCGCCGACACCGCCTTGACCTCGATCAACTGGTTGGCCAACCCGGCCGCGCCCTGATGCTGCACCATGCTCGGAAACACCACGCTTTGCGCCACGCGCAAACCCCGCGCCGCCGCTTCGCGCGAATAATCGGCAGACCACGGATGATCCGCCGTGAGCAGCAAATCACCGCCCAGCAACTGATGCGCCTCAAGCTTCAGCGCGCGTTCAACACGGTCGGTCAAAAACCCCACGCTGGTCAACGCCGCCACCGCCAGCAGGATGGCGATGCCCAGCACCGTCAGCTCGCCCGTCCGCCAGTCGCGGCGCAGCATGCGCCAGATCAGATTAAAGTTATGCATGTTGTATCTCTGAATATCCAAGCATTATTTGAAAAGTCGGCGCTGATGATACGGCAGCCCACCGTTTTACCTTGGCACCGCACTACGGTTTAGCATCTATGGCTTGAACCGCCGACGCATCAAATCGCCGTACAATGCCCGCTTGTCTGTTGCATAAAAGCCTTGGCTCATACTAACCCGACTAAGCACACCATCGATTCAACAGGCGTAAGAACAATGAGCGCAACCGAACAAGTATTAATAGAAAAGATCAGGCAATTGCCGCCCCAGCGACTGGCAGAGGTAGAAGACTTTGTTGATTTTCTGCGCACACGCGAAGATGATCATCGCCTGGTGACTGCCGCCGCCCGCGCCAGCGAAGCGAGCTTCGCAGCGGTATGGAATAACGAAGAAGACGCCGCTTACGACCAACTGTAACGATGGCTTACTCCTTCGGCGATTTTCGCACGTTGCGCGAGGTCATTAGCCAAGCTATCAGCTAGCCAGATAAACCAGGAGCCGCGATAGCGGCTCTTTTCGGCTCATCCTCTTTTACAGCAGCAAGCCGCGCAGCGAGCGAGGAAGTTTTACTTATTGCGCTGTATCAGAATCCTCTGCCTGCCCCAAAATTAATCCCCGCTGACCGTCTTCGTGCAGTGCTGATGCATCAAAACCATCCACCAGCTTTATTGCCCTGACATTCAACACGCCTGAAGTTCGCAAACGATCGCAGTATTTGTAAAGTGTGGACGCGTCTTCTGTGATCAGGAAAGGAATCCCTTCACGCGCCGCCTGCGCCATCAATTTCACGTCATCCCTGACTACCGCACGATTATCACCGCTGTCGCGACTACCGAGCGCATTCCACAATCGCGCGGCCTCTATTGAGTGTGGGATATTGAAGGGAATTGAACGAAAGTTTTTCAGGGGTAAATCAGTAATAGGCTGCTTGATGGCAAACTCGGCAGCGACAATCGCTGAAAAATACATAGACGCTTGTTGCTCTAGCAGCAAGCGGTAATACTGAGTTGCAACGGTGTGATGCTTTCGCATTTTATCAACCAGCGAAATCAAAAAGCTTGTATCCAGCAAAACTGCCGCCGTCATTACGCGCCACCACGCAATGTCTCAACCCAATCTGCTGCATTGGACACGCCTGCCCACGCTCGTGTACCCCGCTCAACCATCCGTTGAAACTCATCATCGTCATAGCTTGGCTGATGTGCTTCAAACGCCAGCAAACGCAGATTGCGCAAGACACCTGTGCGCAGATTTTCTTCAGCGGTGACATGCAGCAATGCAGGACGATACAAGTGGTTTTGTTCTTCCCCTGCCAACAATTCTTGACTAGCCGCCACCTTCAGAATTCCACCCCCCTCAATTTCTAGGTGAACATTGGGGCTGGTCTTGCCACCCAAATCGATCACCTTGCCATGGAGATATTTTTCAACTTGTACCCAAGCCTCTTCAACTCTGCGGTAGTCAGATGTCCCATTGATCGAAAAAAACACCTGAGCAGTTGTATCCGCAACTTGATAAGTCCTGTGCGGATTCTGCCGAGCAGCCGTCTGCCACCGCTCGACTACCGCTGCACGCTTGGCATCTATCCTGCTCAGCGAATCAGGCGATTTCAGATGCCCCAGATCAGCCCACAAGGAAGTTGCGGCCATCAATCCGGTAGCCACCCAAGCCAGTGACCCATCTTCCAGCGCAATCAGCACTTGCGCCGGATCAACATCACGACCAGACCCCTTGAGGAATTCGCTCACGTCTTTCTGGAACTCGCCCAACAAGCTCAACGGAACATGCTTCAGCCCGATATCGACATCGTTGATGCGGTCGTTCACGACAAAGCGAAGTTCATTAATAGGGTTCATGGCTTAATTGGCTTAATTAAAAAGCGTAAGCGTAAATACATTTGGTCATTTTATGCCCTTATCCAGCGACTGTCAGTAGCAAGGGGAAAGGTGATTTATGGTTGATTCAGGGAAAAGTCGGCGCTGGTGAT
>WOZP01000062.1 GCA_011620215.1 Rugosibacter sp. | reverse complement strand
AGCGCCCGTAGCTCATCTGGATAGAGTACTTGGCTACGAACCAAGGGGTAGGGAGTTCGAATCTCTCCGGGCGCACCAATTAAATGAAACGTGTTGATACAAATCGACATTGTGCGGTACTGGCAAAGTAGCAGGCTTGGCCGTTACTGATTTCAGCCGATGACGTTATTTGCCAACCGGTGGTAATGCGCATCGTTAAAGCCTACAAAAAACATGGCGCAGCGACTCCCTGAGCTTCATCTGGCCGTGCAATATCCCGGCGGCAAAAATGGCGCACCTACACGCACCCAGGTGCGACGCTGGGTGCGTGCGGTCTGCACTGTGCCAGCGGCGATCACCGTTCGTTTTGTTGATGTTAACGAAGGACAAAACCTCAATCAGCACTGGCGCGGCAAAGATTACGCCACCAATGTGTTGTCGTTTCCTTACGAGCATGAGCCCATGCTTCACGGCGATCTGGTCATTTGTTCTTCTGTGGTGCTGCGTGAAGCTGCTGAACAAAACAAACAACCAGAAGCGCACTTCGCACATCTCATCGTGCATGGTATTCTGCATCTGCAAGGTTTTGATCACGAAACCAGTGCTGCGGATGCAGCCCTCATGGAAACACGTGAGCGCGAGATTTTAAGCCTCTTGAGCTATCCCGATCCTTACTGCTAACTATGGACCCTTCCAGTCGCCCCAGCTTGATTGAACGTCTTTCTTCGCTCTTGATGCGCGAGCCTGAAGACCGCGAACAACTCCTGCATTTGCTGCATAACGCATTTGAACGTCATTTAATGGATGCCGATGCACTATCCATTATCGAAGGTGCGCTTTCCGTCGCCGATATGCCCGTGCGTGACGTCATGGTGCCGCGCGCGCAAATGAATTTCGTTGAAATCAATGACCCACCTGAAAAAATCATCGAACTGGTGGTAACAACTGCGCATTCCCGTTTTCCCGTCATTAGCGAAAGCAAAGACGATGTCATCGGCATTTTGCTCGCCAAAGATCTGCTGCGTCACTTTTCTGATAAAAACTTTGATCTGCGTGGTAGCTTGCGGCCAGCAATTTTCATCCCTGAATCAAAACGCCTGAATGTGCTGTTACGCGAATTTCGCGCCTCGCGCAATCACATGGCGGTCGTGGTCGATGAATATGGCGGTGTGGCGGGTATTGTGACCATTGAAGATGTGCTCGAGCAAATTGTTGGCGACATTGAAGACGAATACGATTTCGATGAAACCGAAGGCACCATCGTGTTGGACAACAACGGCAGCTACCGGGTGAAAGCCCTTACCGAAATCGAGGATTTCAACGCGGTCTTTGGTACGAATTATTCTAATGAACATTTCGATACCATCGGCGGTTTGATTATTCACCATCTCGGACGCCTGCCTAAACGCAATGAAGTCATCGACATTGAAGGCTTGCGTTTTCAAATTCTGCGCGCCGATAGCCGCCGTGTGCACACCCTGCTGGTCGATCCACAAAAAGGCCTGCCGCTCACCGTTACCGAAGAATGAAAGGCCGCGACGCGTTGCAGACTTTCCCTGCTACTGCGCGCGTTTCCGCATTTTTTTTCAAACGCTTAACTAACACGCCTCGTGTGGTTATCGCCCTTCTTCTAGGCGCGCTATGCACCATCGGCTTTGCACCCTTCGCCGTCTGGCCAGCGCCGACTTTTTCATTAATGGGGTTATTCATGCTGTGGCAGCGCGCCGCTTCGCCACGGCAAACCGCACTGCTAGGCTTGGCTTGGGGTTTGGGCTATTTTCTCACTGGCGTGTCGTGGATATATGTCAGCTTGAATGAATTTGGTGGCATGGCTGCGCCTCTAGCCGCCATGGCTACCCTGCTGTTCTGCCTAACGCTGGCGCTCTTCCCCACCCTTGCTGGCGGACTATTTGCACGCTGGCAAAAACGCGCCGCACCCTGGCATTGCGCGCTCCTTTTTGCCGGCTTATGGACGCTCACCGAGTGGCTACGCGGCACGGTGTTCACCGGCTTTCCCTGGCTTGCTGTCGGCTATGCCCAAAGCCCGCCCAGCCCGTTGGCCGGCTGGGGCTCGGTGCTCGGCGTCTATGGTGTTGGCCTTATCGTTGCACTGATTAGCGGCCTCGGCGCAGTGCTCATCGAAAAGCGTGGCAAATCGCTGTCGGCAGGGTTCGCTATCGTCCTGTTCCTGGCTAGCGGTGCCTTATTGCGCCACATGGACTGGACGCAACCTGTAGGTGCACCACTCACTGTTGCGTTACTACAAGGCAATGTGCCACAAAGTTTGAAGTGGGATCCAAACCGCCTGGCACTTTCGATCAACACCTATACGCAACTTGCTCAGCAACATCCGGCCGATCTCACTGTATTGCCAGAAACCGCCCTGCCGCTATTTTTCAACGAAGTGCCGCGTAGCGTGCTGCGAGAATTCACCCGCCATGGCGCAGCCCTGATCGGTGCGCCCATTGCCACAAAAGATGGCAGTTATGTCAATGGCGCCGTGTTGCTGGCACGCCCTGCAGAGAACACCCTTGGGATGCCTGCATCCTCATCTGAACAACCAATAGCCTATGCCAAGCAGCATTTAGTGCCTTTTGGCGAATACGCGCCTCCCGGATTTTCCTGGTTTTTTGAGCTCGCAAACATCCCCATGTCGAGCTTTACCGCAGGCACAGCGCGGCAA
The DNA here is from genome assembly GCA_011620215.1 of Rugosibacter sp. Lineage (GTDB taxonomy): Bacteria > Pseudomonadota > Gammaproteobacteria > Burkholderiales > Rhodocyclaceae > Rugosibacter. The sequence goes on along the minus strand of WOZP01000062.1, from coordinate 243 downwards.
GCACCGCTGATATTGGGCGACCAAAAAATCGCCCCGAATATTTGTTATGAAGACATCTTTGGCGAAGAGATTCTCTCGGCCTTACCGCAAGCCACGCTGCTCATCAATCTATCCAACACCGCCTGGTTTGGCGATTCGCTGGCGCAGCCGCAGCATCTGCAAATCGCCCGGATGCGTGCGATTGAGACCGGCCGCACCATGTTGCGCGCAACGAACACCGGCATGACCGCGATGATCACCCCC
>WOZP01000023.1 GCA_011620215.1 Rugosibacter sp. | reverse complement strand
TAGCTTACCGTTCGTCCTGAGCCTGTCGAAGGACTTAATCAGCGTTTCCCTAGAGTCTGATACTCGAATTGGATTTCCTTTTTTTTCGATGAGCGTGGTTGCTCATTTCAACAATAACAACTCGTTTTTGATAGCCGATAGGGGTTGCTGTCACAATGTGCAATCCGGCCTTGGATGCTTTGCGTTGCAGGGTAAGTTTAGTTAACAACCAAAGGCTGCCAAGAAGGCAGGTCAGCACGCCAATGAGCGCAAAAAATATTTGCACTTGACTGCTATTGATGGCAGATATGGCCCCGTGCGCAGAAGCTTCTGCGACAAGCACTAAAAGAATAAAAGAAAAAGCGATCAATTTTTGCATGGAAACCAAAACCCCACCACTGCCCGATTGCAGTAAAAAAGCTGATGCAAGTGTAAGTTGCCCGCTGATAAAAAAGCGATGAAGAAACGGGAAAAAGTGGCGACATTTCAGATGTTTAGTTGATGATTGAGGTTAGTGGCTGAAGAGGAAATCCATAGAGTATCCCGGTGGTTCGTGCCAGCTTTGTATTCGAATTAATCAAGATAAAGCCTTCTGTTGAGCCCCTGTCTTATAATCAACGTCCCTTATTGATTTTTCTTTGCTATCTGTGAATCCGGATCTCGCTCGGTTGCAGCCTTACCCGTTTGAAAGGCTGCGTCAATTGTGCCTTGGCGTGTCACCAGCACCGACTTTTCGCGAAATTCGACTTTCGATCGGCGAACCGCAGCACGCCACACCCATTCTCATTCAGCAGGCGCTGGCCGAACATCTTGCAGGATTAGCGCAATATCCAAATACGCAAGGTACGCGCGGTGTGCGTGAGGCGATCGGACAATGGATTGCGCGTCGGTATGCTGTGCCTCTTTTGGATGTGGAGACTCAAGTGCTACCCGTGAATGGCTCGCGCGAGGCACTGTTTGCATTTGCCCAGACGGTTATTGACCGCACGCGTCCTCAGGCAAAAGTCGTTTGTCCGAATCCGTTTTATCAAATTTATGAAGGTGCCGCTTTGTTAGCGGGCGCCGAGCCGATTTATCTGAACACTTTGCCGGAAAACGGCTTCGCTATGGACTGGACTGCGCTTGCGGAGTCGGTCTGGCGTGATGTGCAGCTGGTTTATGTGTGCTCGCCCGCCAATCCGACTGGCAATGTGATGACGCTGGAGTCGTGGCGCGCGCTGTTTGCTCTCGCGGATCGTCATGATTTTGTGATTGCATCGGACGAGTGTTATTCCGAAATCTATAGTGATGAAAATGCGCCTCCCTTGGGTGCATTGACCGCAGCTAAACAACTCGGGCGTGACGACTATCGCCATCTGGTTGTTTTCTCGAGTTTATCCAAGCGATCAAATGTTCCCGGGTTGCGCTCGGGATTTGTCGCTGGTGATGCCGAAGTTCTGAAGAAGTTTTTACTTTATCGCACCTACCATGGCGGCGCGATGAATCCGGCGGTGCAAGCGGCGAGTATCGCGGCCTGGAATGATGAAGCGCATGTACAAGATAACCGGCGTCGATATGCGGAAAAATTTGCAGCGGTTACGCCACTTATCGCGCGCCATTTGCCTTGCACTATTCCCGATGCCGGGTTTTATCTGTGGGCGAAAACTCCGATCGCGGACACTGAATTTGCGCGCCAGCTTTTGCAGCAGAAAAATGTTGCAGTGCTGCCAGGCAGTTACCTTGGAAGAGTTGCTGATGGTATTAATCCGGGTGAAAATTTTATTCGCTTGGCACTCGTGACCAGCCTGGAAGACTGTATTGAGGCTGCGCATCGCATTAACGATTTTTGTCTCTCTTTGTGAAAGAAAAACATATGAACAAACCGCTGAATGATTTACAACCGATCATCGAACAGGCGTGGGAAAATCGCGCCAATTTGAAACCGGGCACTGCACCTGCACACGTTGGCGAAGCGGTTGCACATGTGTTGGGCGAGTTGGATAGCGGCGTATTGCGCGTTGCCGAGAAGATCAATGACGATTGGGTAACGCATCAGTGGATAAAAAAAGCGGTGCTGCTTTCTTTTCGGCTGGAAGAAAATGTGCTCATGGAGAATGGCCCGATGCGCTATTTCGACAAGGTGCCGACGAAATTTTCTTATTACGATACGCATCAATTTGAAAAGGGGGGATTTCGCGTTGTGCCACCAGCGGTTGCTCGTCGCGGCAGCTTTATTGGCAAGAATGTGGTACTTATGCCCAGCTACGTCAATATTGGGGCCTATGTTGATGAAGGCACGATGGTGGATACTTGGGCAACCGTCGGTTCATGTGCACAAATAGGTAAAAATGTTCATCTTTCCGGCGGTGTGGGGATTGGTGGCGTGCTTGAGCCTTTGCAGGCTAACCCGACTATTATTGGTGATAATTGTTTTATCGGCGCGCGCTCTGAAGTTGTTGAAGGTGTGATCGTTGAAGATAATTGCGTTATCTCCATGGGCGTGTATATCAGCCAGAGCACGAAAATTTATGACCGTGCCACGGGCGAAGTAACTTATGGGCGTGTGCCTGAAGGATCCGTCGTGGTGAGTGGCAATTTGCCGTCTGCTGATGGGAAGTACAGTCTGTATTGCGCGGTGATTGTTAAAAGAGTTGATGCACAAACGCGTGCCAAGACTAGCATTAACGAACTTTTACGTGACTAGCATCAGTACGATAAAGGGGGAGTGATGAGCACGATGCACAAGCTGTTTAGGTTGATGGCTGCCAAAAAAGCATCTGACCTGTTTGTCTCTTGCGGGGCACCGATCACTATCAAGATCAATGGCAATGCCATGTCAGTTAATGCAACGGTGATTGATCCGGCCACTATCCGTACTTTATTAATGGAAGTCTTGACGACAGAACAAATCGAGACGCTTGACAAGGAACGGGAGCTAAATGTTCGCCATCCATTGCTCGACGTGGGGGTGTTCCGTATTTCCTGCTTTTATCAACGGGGTACACCGGCCATGGTGGTGCGCTACATTCCGATTGATGTGCCGAACATCAATACGTTAGGGCTGCCGGATGTTTTAAAAGACATTATTATGGAAAAGCGTGGTCTGGTACTCATTGTCGGCGCGACTGGATCGGGTAAATCGACAACGCTCACTTCGATGCTGGATTATCGGAACGAAAATCGAAGCGGCCATATTCTTACCTTGGAAGATCCGGTTGAGTTTCTGTTTCGCAACAAGAAATCGATCGTTAATCAGCGCGAAGTCGGTTCAGATACCTTGTCTTTTCAAACCGCGTTGAAAAATGCGTTGCGTCAAGCGCCGGATGTTATTTTTATCGGAGAGATTCGTGATAAGGAAACCATGAGTCAAGCAGTCGCTTATGCACAGTCTGGTCATTTGTGTATTGCCACACTGCATGCTAATAACAGTTATCACGCGATGAGTCGGATCATCAGCTTCTATCCGCAGGAAAATCGACCTGCATTACTTGCTGATCTTGCCGTATCGTTAAAGTCTGTTGTTTCTCAACGTTTGGTTAAAAAGCCGGATGGGAGCCGCACGCCGGCGGTGGAAGTGTTGCTTAATTCTCGCTACGTTGCCGAGCTGATCGAAAAAGGTGACTTGAACGAGATCAAAGACGCCATGGAAAAAAGTATGGTGCAAGGAAGCCAGACCTTTGAGCAGTGCCTGTTCGCACTTTACAAAAGCAATACCATCACGCTGGATGAAGCGCTTGCCAATGCAGATTCAGCTAATAATTTGCAGTGGTTGATCAACAATGCGACGGTAGTTATCGACGCACCTGTCGCTAGTCAGATTGCTGAGGAAGCGAAACGATCGCTGGCTCTCAATACATCATTTAGCGAGTTCACGCTCAAACTGGATGCGGAGATCTAATGCCGGTTCTTGAAAAAGTTCAGGCGCTGATTGCCTGTGCCTCGATTACCCCTGAAGATGCTGGCTGTCTTGATCTGATTGCCGCGTGGTTAATGCCGCTCGGTTTTTCTATTGAGCGAATGGATCACGGTGGCGTGTCCAATTTATGGGCAAAACGACGTGGCAGTCATCCGCACGGAAAAATTATTTGTTTTGCCGGGCACACCGATGTGGTACCAACGGGCCCGCTTGAAAAATGGACGTCTCCCCCGTTTACGCCCGAAATTCGCGATGGCTATCTTTATGGGCGTGGCGCAGCAGACATGAAGAGCTCGATTGCTGCATGCGTTGTTGCGATTGAGCGATTACTGGCGCGCCGTATCACCAGCGCCGACTCTTTGGCCTTGCTGCTAACTTCGGATGAAGAGGGCGATGCGATCAATGGCACTGTGCGGGTTGTCGAGACGCTCAAGGCGCGCGGTGAGACAATTGACTACTGCATTGTTGGCGAACCCACCTGCGTTGATCAACTGGGTGACATTGTCAAAAATGGTCGGCGTGGATCGCTCTCGGCCAAACTGACGGTGAAAGGGGTGCAGGGGCATGTAGCTTATCCGCATCTCGTGAAAAATCCCGTGCACCTGGCAGCACCTGCGTTGGCAGAACTTGTTGCAATGACATGGGATGAGGGCAACGAAGATTTTCCGCCGACCAGCTTGCAGGTTTCCAATGCGCATGCCGGTACCGGGGCAAATAACGTGAGCCCTGGCACTTTCGAGCTATGGTTCAACTTTCGCTTTTCTACCGCCAGCACGGCAGAAGATTTGCAAGCCCGCGTGCATGGTCTGCTTGACCGGCATGGTTTAGCGTATGACATCCACTGGACACTGGGTGCCAAGCCATTTCTCACCTTGCGCGGTCCGCTGTGTGCCGCGATATCTGAATCCATTACACAGGTGACCGGGATTACGCCTGCGCTGGCGACAACCGGGGGTACATCTGATGGCCGATTCATTGCGGATATATGCAGTCAACTTGTCGAATTCGGGCCGACCAATGAAAGCATTCACAAAATTGATGAGCACATTGCCGTTGCAGAACTTGAGCACTTAGCCCAGATTTATGAAGGTACTTTTGATCGGTTATTGTCATGATGACACCCGTAGATGAACTGATTACGCTGCGCGATTGGTTGCGCTGGACCATGAGCCGATTTAGCGAAGCGGATCTTTTTTTTGGTCATGGCACCGATAATGCATGGGACGAAGCCATCTGGTTGTTGCTCGCTACCCTTAAATTACCGCAGGATCGTCTGGAACCTTTTCTGGACGCACGGCTGACCCGAGCAGAGCGACTGGCGGTTTGGAATGCGCTGCAACAACGTATCGCGCGCCGCTTGCCTACGGCGTATATCGTGCAAGAAGCCTGGCTGGGGACTTTTCGTTTTTATGTGGATGAGCGCGTTATTGTGCCGCGTTCTTATTTTGCCGAACTGCTCGAGGATGGCCTGGCACCTTGGGTAGATAATCCGGAAAAAATAACCAGCGCGCTTGACTTGTGTACGGGATCCGGTTGTTTGGCCATTCTGATGGCGCATACGTTTCCTCATGCGCAAATTGATGCCATTGATCTATCCCCTGAAGCGCTTGCCGTGGCTCGACGCAATATCGCCGATTATGGTTTGCCAGACAATGTGCAAGCCATTGAATCTGACTTGTTTGCAGCAATTCCCGGGAAACGGTATGACTTTATTTTAAGCAACCCACCCTATGTGACTGCTGCTGCCATGGCGGCCTTGCCAGCAGAATATCGCCATGAACCTGCGTTGGCACTGGCTGCTGGTCATGATGGCCTGGATGTGGTGCGGCGGATTTTGAGTGAAGCCGCAGATCATTTGAACCCCGATGGTTTTATTGCGATCGAGGTGGGACACAATCGCGAGCAGGTAGAAACAGCTTTTCCCGATTTATCTGCTATCTGGCTGGATACGGCATCCAGTTCTGAAAAGATTTTTCTTGTGAGCCATGAGACATTGTGCGAATACGCTTCTATGCATGGAATGACGCATTAGTCGCGCAATGCCATCAGTGTGTTGGATAAAAAATCACGGCGGTAGAGCACAAGAGTGATTGCCGTGGTCATCAGAATAAAAAGCCAAGGTTGAATAAACCAGCACAGGGTAGCCAGACCAAAATAGTAGGCTCTGATGGCACGATTGAATTCGTCACCTGACAATGTATTAATTACTCCCATACGACGACTGAATTTTTCAATTTCGGGCGCAGGCGCTGAAATGGGCGGCGCAGCGCCAATCAGAATGGAAAGTAAGTTCAGCTGCCTGAGCGACCAGGTAAATTTGAAGTAAGCAAAAATGAAAATACCCAGCAAGAGCAGTAATTTAAGTTCCCACAGCGCGCGGCCTGCGGTGTGGGTAAATGGCGAAATATCTGTCGCTGACATTGCCTTGTCCAGGGTACCCATGACTGCCATCAGGCCGGCAATGATGTAGATCGTGGTATTGGCATAAAACGACACGCTGGTCATCAGGTTACCCACCAATGCCGAATCAACAATGCGGATTTCTCGCGTTAACATCTGTTTTGCCCAACCAAGGCGATATTCATGGGAAACCCCAACCAGTCCTTGATGCGCTAGCGTGCTTTTTTCAGAGAAAAAACTATAGCCAGCCCAGCAGATAAAAAACCATCCCAGCGCAATGCAGTCGAGGAGTGATAGCTCATGAAGCAAAATAGTGCTCATACGAGGCTCAATTTAGTCGCTCGAGGAGAGGTTTTCATTGAAAAGTGCGTCGATAAATCCAAAGCGCGTCAAATCCCTTATTCGTCTGGGATACAGTATGCCATCAAGATGATCAACTTCATGTTGTACAACGCGTGCGTGAAAACCATCAACTTCTCGCTCAAAATAATACCCTTCTTCAGTGTAGCCGGAATAATGAAGTTGCTTCCAGCGCGGCACAATGCCGCGTAATCCAGGGACCGAAAGGCAGCCTTCCCAGCCGTCTTCTTCTTCGCTTGAACGGGGCGTTAATGTGGGGTTGATGAGCACCGTATCAGGAATACTCGGAGCTCCAGGGTAACGCGGGCTGGGCTGACCGCCAAAGATTACGACGCGTAAGTTCACCCCAATTTGTGGGGCGGCGATGCCTGCGCCATCGTGATGAGCCATCGTGTCTCGCATGTCCTGCAATAACATCGCAAGGTCTTGCGGGTGAAATGACGTGACAGGTTCGGCGATGCGTAAAAGCCGTGGATCGCCCATGTGCAGCACCGGCTTGATCATGCTTCGCACAGGTGCGCAATGAGACGGCGCACGCGATCCATCGATGTATGCAGCATGCTTTCAAGGTGGTCAAACTGTATGCCATGCGTAGAGTCGCCTCGCCCTGCGGCCCAATTGGCGACAACACACAGTGCGGCATAGGGTAGATCTAGCTCCTTTGCCAGCCCGGCTTCTGGCATGCCCGTCATCCCGACAATATCGGCGCCATCTCGCGAGAGCCGATTAATTTCAGCGACTGTTTCCAGGCGTGGCCCCTGCGTTGCTGCATAAATCCCGCCATTTATCACGGGCTCACGTGTTTGCTGGGCCGCGTTGAGTAAAATTTGGCGGACATTCTCTGTATAGGGTTCTGTAAAGTCGATATGTTTGACCGGACCATCACTGCCCGATTGAAATGTCATTTCACGGCCCCAGGTGTAATCAATCATTTGATGCGGAACAACCAAAGTGCCTGGCGTCATGTCTGGATGAATGCCGCCAACCGATGCGACTGAAATAATCTGGCTCACCCCGATACTGTGCAATGCCGAAAGATTGGCACGGTAATTCACCAGATGGGGGGGGATGGTATGGCCATAGCCATGCCGCGCGATAAAAACAACCTCTTGGCAGCCGATACGACCAAAGGTGAAGGGTCCTGATGGCTCACCATAGGCGGTGCGGATAATTTCGCGGTGAGAGACACCTAAATTCGCTAACTGCGTCAAGCCACTGCCACCGATAATACCAAGCATCAAAATCTCCTGAAAATTCAAGCAGAAAAGCTGCGAACACTAAGTTTTAACATGGTAGAATGCGCGCCTTTTCCGCACCGCAACATTACGCGATCCCACACTATGTCCCGTTCCCTCAGAAACATTGCCATTATCGCCCACGTCGACCACGGTAAAACCACGCTGGTTGATCAATTACTTCGTCAATCCGGCACATTTGCTGCGCACCAGCAGTTGTCGGAGCGCGTGATGGACTCCAACGATCTTGAAAAAGAGCGTGGAATTACCATTTTGTCAAAAAATTGTGCTATTGATTTTGAGGGTACGCACATTAATATTGTGGATACCCCGGGGCATGCCGATTTTGGTGGTGAAGTAGAGCGCGTGCTTTCCATGGTGGATGGCGTGCTGCTACTGGTTGACGCGGTCGAAGGGCCGATGCCGCAAACCCGGTTCGTTACGCGAAAAGCGTTGGCATTAGGCCTCAAACCCATTGTAGTCGTCAATAAGATTGACCGCCCTGGGGCCCGTCCTGATTGGGTGATTAGCCAGACATTTGATCTTTTCGACAAACTCGGTGCGACAGAAGAGCAACTTGATTTTCCCGTTGTCTTTGCTTCGGCGCTCAATGGCTTTGCCATGATGGATGCCTCCAAGCCGGGCACTGACATGCGACCATTGTATGAAGCTATTATCAAGTATACGCCGCAACCTGATGTTGATGCTGAAAAGCCCTTGCAGCTACAAATCTGTTCACTCGATTACAGCAGCTATGTAGGTCGTATCGGTATTGGCCGCATCAAACAGGGACGTATCAAAGTTGGTCAGGAAGTTGCCGTGATGTACGGCGATGAAGCTAAAGGCAAGTCAAAAATTGGCCAGATCATGATGTTCAAAGGCTTGGAGCGCGAACAGGCAACTGAAGCCGAAGCAGGTGATATCGTTCTCGTGACCGGGATCGATCAAGTCGGGATCGGGGTTACGGTATGCGATACCCTTAACCCTGTGGGTTTGCCTCCATTGGTTGTGGATGAGCCGACGCTGACTATGAATTTCCAGGTTAATACGTCGCCTCTGGCAGGCAAGGAAGGCAAATTTGTTACCAGCCGCCAGATTCGCGAACGGTTGCAAAAAGAGCTGCTTGCCAATGTGGCATTGCGCGTTGAAGAGACAGAAGATGCAGATGTATTCTTGGTTTCAGGCCGTGGTGAACTGCATCTGACCATTTTGCTCGAAACCATGCGCCGTGAAGGTTATGAACTGGCGGTGTCGCGCCCCCGTGTGCTGTTCAAGGAAATCAACGGTGAAAAGTGCGAGCCTTATGAACTGCTCACGATAGATATTGAAAATGAACATCAGGGCGGCGTCATGGAAGAATTGGGCCGTCGTCGCGGTGATTTGCAGAACATGGAATCTGACAGTAAAGGGCGTGTGCGTCTTGAATATCGCATTCCTGCCCGCGGCTTGATTGGTTTTCAGGGTGAGTTTTTGACCTTGACCCGTGGCACGGGGCTGGCCAGTCATATTTTTGATGATTACGGCCCTATGGCTGGCGTCATGGCGGAACGTCGCAATGGTGTGCTCATCTCACAAGACGATGGCGCTGCTGTGGCTTACGCTTTGTGGAAGCTGCAGGATCGAGGCCGCATGTTTGTCAGCCCAGGTGATCCGCTGTATGAGGGGATCATCATTGGTATCCATAGCCGTGATAACGATTTGGTAGTAAATCCCATCAAGGGCAAGCAGCTTACTAACGTGCGTTCATCCGGCACAGACGAAGCGGTTCGGTTGATACCGCCAATACAGGTAAGTCTTGAGTCCGCCGTGGAATTCATTGCAGATGATGAACTGGTTGAGATCACACCAAAATCCATACGCATCCGCAAGCGCTTTCTCAAAGAACACGATCGCAAGCGCGCAGGTCGCAGCGACGCAGCGTAAGTCTTACTCTGCTTGAGGTGCTGGGCAATGAGATTATTTCAGGCCCAGCACGTCTTGCATATCAAACAGCCCCTGCTTCTTTTCTTGCAAGAAACGTCCCGCACGCAGCGCGCCTAGCGCGTAAGACATGCGGCTGGAAGCCTTATGGGTTATTTCGATGCGCTCACCTTCCCCGGCGAAGAGTACCGTATGGTCGCCCACGATATCGCCTCCACGAATAGCAGAGAACCCGATTTGTGTTGCTGGCCTTTCCCCCGTATGCCCTTGGCGACCATAGGTGGCACATTCAGCCAAGTCTTGGCCTAGCGCTTTAGCCAAGACTTCTCCCATCCTGAGTGCTGTGCCTGAGGGTGCATCGACTTTGTGCCGGTGATGCGATTCGATCACTTCGATGTCGTAGCCGGTGTCAAGAATCTTTGCGGCCAATGCCAGGAGCTTGAATACCGCATTGACGCCTACAGCCATATTGGGGGCAAACACGACAGGAATCTTTTGTGCGGCAGACTCAATGGCCTGTTTCCCTTCGGCAGAAAACCCTGTCGTGCCGATAATGATATTAACGCCTAATTTTTTGCAGGCAGCCAAGTGAAGCAGCGTGGCATCGGGCCGGGTGAAATCGATCAGGCAATCAGCATGAGCTAAAGCAGCTTCAATGTCACACGATACGAAAACACCACAGGGTGAGCCGATGAGCTCTCCTGCGTCTTTGCCAAGAAATGGGCTTGCAGAGTGCTCCAAGGCAGCGGTGAGTGTGGCATTTTCATTTTTCAATACGGCTTCAATTAACGTCCGTCCCATACGGCCAGCGCTTCCTGCGATGGCATAGCGAATTTTTTTCATTCTTTTTTCGATTTTTTCTGGTTTTCATCCGTTGGAGTTACAACCTCAATGACTTGATTGGCTGCTTTAGGAGCAGCTTGTTTCCCGTCATCGGCGATGACATCCCCACCAACGCGAACGAGTTTGTTATCCTGAAAAAATACGGCAATGCGGCGCTGTTCTGCTTCGCCCCGTCCTGGTTGCAAGCGATAAACATAATCCCAACGATCGGCGTGGAACATGTCTGAAACCAGCGGAGAACCAAGAATGAAGCGCACTTGCTCGCGTGTTTGACCAGGTTTGAGTTGCGACATCATTTCTTGCGTAACCCAATTTCCTTGACGTACATCAATGCGATAAGGAGTGATATACGCTGAGGCTTGATTGACGCTTGAACAGGCAGGACACAGTGCAATCACTGTAAGGAAAGGCAAAGAATAAAAAAAATGCTTCATCGGCTAGTTCCGGGGTGATGCAAGCAAACGAGTCTGCTGCGTGGACTGAAAAAATTGTGCGGGGTTTGCCGCGAAATCTGTAGCAGGGGCACCCCATTGGAGTGTGAAAACTATATCATAGAAGGCCGTCGCGCCTTGTTCTTGCTGGACTCATTTTTCACTATGACTACTCATCCCGATGATCTTAAAAGCATTGGCCTTAAAGCAACTCTGCCTCGTCTGAAAATTCTCGATTTGTTTCACAAGTTGGAGCAAGAGGGAGCGCCACGCCATATCACTGCAGAGGATGTGTATCGTCATTTATTGGCAGATGACATGGATGTGGGCTTGGCTACCGTCTATCGTGTTTTGACTCAATTCGAGCAGGCCGGCTTGCTGCAGCGTCACCATTTCGAATCAGGGAAGGCTACCTTCGAGTTGAACGAAGGATCTCATCATGATCATCTGGTTTGTCTGCAATGCGGGCGGGTGGAAGAATTTTTTGACCCGGAGATCGAGAAAAGGCAAAACGAAATTGTTCGTCAGCGTGGCTTTGAGCTGCGTGAACATGCACTCTATCTTTATGTTGAATGTACTAAACCCGACTGCGAGCATCGAAAGGAATCCACTTGAACATCGAGGTATTTCTTACCTCAACCTCGCTTGTCGCGCTGGCCGAAATCGGCGATAAAACGCAACTGCTCTCATTTGTACTGGCGGCACGCCTCAGAAAACCCATTCCGATTATTGCGGGGATTTTTGTGGCCACGGTGCTCAATCATGCATTGGCAGCATCCGTTGGTGTTTGGTTGGCGCAGTGGATTGCGCCACAATGGTTGCCCTGGGTCACGGGTGCGGTATTCATTATTTTTGGTTTATGGGTTTTGCGTCCCGATGCGTTGGATGATGAACCAAAATTGCACCAGGCTGGTGTTTTTGTGACGGCAACCATTGTTTTCTTTATGGCAGAAATGGGTGATAAAACTCAACTCGCAACGGTGGCGCTGGGTGCGCAGTTCCAACAAGCATTACTAGCGGTTGTTATGGGCACAACGCTGGGCATGATGATTGCCAATGTGCCTGCAGTGTTGATCGGTGAGCGTTTGGGGGAGCGCCTGCCGCTGAAAGCCATACGCTGGATTGCCGCCGGGGTTTTTATGTTGACAGGCATGATGATCATGCTTGACGCTTTGAGCCCGCTTACTCGGTAAGCCCCAGCATTTCTGCCGCATGGCGCTGTGTTGTGCTGGTGATTTTTTCGCCGCCCAACATGCGCGCAATCTCTATCACGCGCGATGCTTGATCCAGTATGCGGACTGACGACACGACAACCGCATTGCGCGTTTCTTTGACAATCGACCACTGCCAGTCGGCCTGTGCAGCAACTTGAGGCAAGTGGGTGACGCACAGTACCTGACGGGTTTTGCCCAGGTCGCGTAGCATGCGACCCACAATTTCGGCGACGCGGCCGCCAATGCCGACATCCACTTCGTCAAATATCAAGGTGCCGACCGGATTGGCCTGGCTGGCAATGACTTGCAGCGCCAACCCAATGCGCGAGAGCTCGCCGCCCGAGGCGACTTTTGCCAGCGGGCGGAGCATCTGGCCCGTATTGGCGGCGACTTGAAACTCAACACTTTCCAGACCAAATGAAGCGCCTTCACTGAGTGCTTCCAGTGCAATAGAAAACTGGCCGCCACTCATTGCCAGCTCTTGCATGCTGGAGCTGACCGCTTGGGATAGGCGCTTGGCAGTTTCGCCGCGCAAGGCCGACAATTTTTTAGCGACGGCAAGATAGGCGGCTTCCGTGACCTGTTCGCGTTCAGCCAGAGCAGCAGGGTCGGCGCGCAAGCTGATCTCGTCAAGCTGGGCCGTTAGTCGAGCGAGTAATGCTGAGAGTTCGGCTGGCGGCACACGATATTTGCGCGCCATTTGTGTCACGGCATCTATTCGGCTATCAAGCTCGATTAATCGTGAAGGATCAAGCTCCAGATGATCTTGATAACGCCGTAGTGCCAGCGCCGACTCTTCGAGCTGAATGACTGCACTGTCGAAAAGTCTGGCGGCATCGCTCAGTGCCGGGTCTGTCGTGACTAGTTCATTCAGGCGTGCGCCCGCATGCTGCAAGGCCGATAGCGCCGCTGTTTCACTTTCATCGAGAACGACTAGTGCTGCGCTAGCTGCTTCAAGCAATGCACTGGCATTGCCCAGACGGCGTTGTTCAGTTTCCGTTTCTTGCCATTCTTCAGCATTGAAAGCAAGTGCGGTCAATTCTTTGACTTGCCATTCAAGCAGCTCACGCTCGCGTGCAGATGCTTCGCTATCAGTCATGGCGGCTTGCCTGGCTTCACGAGCTTGACGCCAGGCAGTGTAGGTGGTTGCTACTTCGTGTAACAAGTCTTGGGCACCTGCGTGGGCATCGAGCAAGGCACGCTGTGCTTCAGGGTAGAGCAACGAATGATGCGCGTTTTGACCATGGATATCTGCCAGAAAAGTCGCTATTTCGCGTAATTGCCCCAGCGTCGAGGCCGTGCCGTTGATATAGGCCCGGGAACGACCACTCTGGTCAATGATACGGCGCAACAAGCAGGTGGCGGTATCAAAGTCATTGGTCTCTAGCCAGCTCGCCAGCGCACTGTTCTCAACCACATTAAATTCGGCGGTAACTTCGGCACGCTCAGCACTAGTACGGATGACGGAGGCATCCGCACGTTCGCCCAGAACAAGAGATAAGGCATCAATGAGAATGGATTTGCCCGCGCCGGTTTCACCCGTGAGGGCGCCAAACCCGTGGCTGAATTCCAATTCCAGCTGGTCGACGATAACAAAGTCACGAATGATCAGGCGCTGCAACATAATGGAATGGGGGTGGAAAATGCAAATAATGTGGGTAGTGCGCTAGTTGCGCGGTGTGGCACTCCAATGCAGTTTTTCGCGCAACATCGCGAAATAACTGTAGCCAGGAGGATGCAGCAAGGTAATGGTGTAAGGGGAGCGCTGGATGCGCACAACATCACCGCTGTGCGCATCAAATCGCGTTTGGCCATCAAAGTGTATTCGCGCCTCATGCGGTGGCAGTAGCATCACACTAATCGTGCTGTGATCGCTGACGGTGATGGGGCGGTTGGATAGCGCATGCGGGCAGAGCGGCACAATGGCAATCCCTGCAACCGAGGGGTGCAGGATGGGGCCATTGGCAGATAAAGCGTAAGCGGTAGAACCGGTAGGCGTGGAAATAATCAAGCCATCGGCACGCAGGATATGAATCAACTCATCATCTACTTTAACTTCCAACTCGATCAGGCGGCCAGCTTCTCCCTTGTTAATGACCACATCATTCAGCGTTAAGGCATGGCAGGCACGTTCGCCATTGCGTAATACTTCAGCATCCAGCAAAAAACGTTGTTCGCGTGAAAATTTCCCGGCCAGCAAGGTCGCCATGCTGTCTATCATCGATTCGCGCGAAATATCGGTCATAAAACCCAGCCGCCCTTGGTTTACGCCGACGAGAGGCACATCAAACTTGGCCAGACAACGGGCCGCATTAAGGAGCGTACCATCCCCACCAAGAATGATCGCCAGATTGGCACGCTGGCCAATGGTTTCATAATTGGCGACGGTGTAATGATGCGGTTCCATCGCTGCGGCAGTGCCTTCTTCAATCAAAACTTCAAGATGGTGGCCACGAAGAAACGCCGCCAGCGTTACCAGAGATTCTGAAATTTCCGGGCTTTTATATTTGCCGATCAAGGCAATCGTGTGAAAGAGACTCTTCATGCGGAGGTTAAAACCAGGAATCAGGGATGATTAACCGGGTAAAGGGTCGGTATTGCCTAGCGCAGTGGTGTTTAAACCGCCATCGACAAACATGATTTCACCGGTGATGCCACTGGCTAAATCAGAGAGCATGAAGGCTGCGGCATTCCCTACTTCTTCGATCGTGATATTGCGCCGCAGGGGAGCGTGGTGCGCGTTATAGGCCAGCAATTTGCCAAAGTTACCAATACCGGAGGCGGCCAGAGTTTTAATGGGGCCCGCAGAAATTGCATTGGCGCGAATGCCTTGTGGCCCAAGGCAAAAGGCGAGGTAGCGCGTTGCGGCTTCGAGGCTGGCCTTGGCTAGTCCCATGGTGTTGTAGTTGGGCATGGTGCGTTCGGCACCAAGGTAAGTCATCGCCAGGAGCGAGGCATTGTTACCCTTGAGTAGCAGGGGACGAGCGGCTTTGGCAAGTGCTGCATAACTGTAGGAAGAAACATCATGGGCAATGCGAAAGGCGTCACGCGTGATGCCATCGAGAAAATCGCCTTCGATCGCTTCGGCTGGGGCGTAGGCGATGGAATGTACCAAGCCGTCAAGGCCTTCCCAGTGTTTGGCGATGTCGACAAAAAGCTTTTCTATCTGCGCGTCTTCAGCAACATCACAGGGAAATACCGCTTGCGAGCCAAATTCTTCAGCAAACTTGGTGATTCGATCGGCAAAGCGTTCGTTTTGATAAGTGAATGCCAGGCTCGCACCCTCGCGGTGACAGGCTTTGGCAATGCCATAGGCAATGGATCGATTGGAGATCAAACCTGTGATCAGAATGCGTTTGCCGACAAGAAATCCCATTGTTTTTCCTCTAGTGAATTCGGTTGAATCAGTCTTTTGGATTATAGCGGATCGGCTAAACTAGCCACTATGTCGAGACCATTTCGCGCAGTGCTTTTTACTTTACTTGCCTTGTTTCTGACAGGTTGTGGAGAGGCGTGGAACAATCCGTATCCTGCGGTGGAGCGTGGAAAAAACATCTTATACACCGCGTTTATTGATCGCCCAAAACATCTTGACCCGGTGCAGTCGTATAGCGAAGACGAAATTACTTTTACTGCCCAGATTTACGAGCCGCCGCTACAATATCACTACCTCAAGCGCCCGTATGCGTTGATTCCGGCAACGGCTGAGGCCGTCCCGCAGCCACGCTATCTTGATGCTCAGGGAAAAGAGTTGCCCGCAAACAGCCCGGCAGCGCAGATTGCTTTTACGGATTACGTTATTGCCATCAAGCGAGGTATTCGCTATCAGCCACATGCGGCCTTTGCGCGCAATCCCGTCGCAGGTTATCTGTATCACGATTTATCTACTGAACAGCTTTCTCACATCACGACGATGGCTGATTTCGCTGCGCAAGATACACGAGAGCTGATCGCTGAAGATTACGTTTATGGCATAAAGCGGCTGGGACATCCGCATCTGCATTCGCCTATTCTGGGGTTGATGAGCAGTTATGTCGTCGGGCTAAGTGATTTTGCCAAGAGCCTGCAAAAGTCGGCGCTGGTGATACGGCGTGATGACTGGCTAGACTTGCGCAAATATTCCCTTGCCGGGGCTGAAGTGATCGATAAATACCATTATCGAATTCGGATCAAGGGCAAGTACCCGCAGTTTCTTTACTGGCTGGCGATGCCATTTTTTTCGCCTATGCCCTGGGAGGCAGACAAGTTTTATAGCCAGCCAGGCATGCAAGAAAAAAATCTGACACTGGACTGGTATCCCATAGGCACAGGTCCTTACATGCTGACGGAAAACGATCCGAATGCGCGCATGGTGTTGCAGAGAAATCCTAATTTTCACGAAGAGCACTATCCCTGTGAGGGCGAGCCGGAAGATGAGAAGGCTGGGCTGCTAAAGGATTGCGGCAAGCGCTTACCTTTTATCGATCAGATTGTTTTCACCCGCGAAAAAGAGCAGATTCCGTATTGGAATAAATTCTTGCAAGGTTATTATGATGCATCGGGCATATCTTCTGATTCTTTTGACCAGGCTGTGCAAGTCACGGGTGGTGGCGAAGCAACACTCACCGATGCCATGCAGGCTCAAGGCATTACCTTATCAACGTCTGTTGCCACGTCAACGTTTTATATGGGATTTAACTGGCTTGATCCGCTCGTCGGTGGTAGTAACCCAGCAACAGCTGAACGTGCACGCAAACTGAGGCAGGCGATTTCAATTGCCATCGATCAAGAGGAATTCATCTCGATTTTTCAAAACGGTCGTGGCGTTGCGGCACAAGGACCGATCCCACCAGGTATCTTCGGCTATCGTGAAGGCGCTGGGGGTATTAATCGCACGATGTACGACTGGGTTAACGGCCAGGCGCGACGTAAGTCCATTGCTGAGGCGAAGCGATTGCTGGCTGAAGCGGGTTGGCCGAACGGGCGGGATGCCTCTACCGGTGAACCTCTGGTGATCTACCTTGATACAACGGCGACAGGGGTTGGCTCAAAAGCGCGGATGGATTGGTTGAACAAACAGCTCAGCCAAATCAATGTGCAGTTAGTGGTGCGAAATACGGATTACAACCGGTTTCAGGAAAAAATACGCAAGGGTGCTGCGCAGATTTTTTATTTTGGCTGGAATGCGGATTATCCCGATCCGGAAAATTTCCTTTTTTTACTGTCCAGTCAGCAGTCGGCGGTACTGCATGATGGATCGAATGCCGCCAATTACAACAATCCTGCCTATGATGCTTTATTCGCGCAGATGCAGACAATGGAAAATAGTCCACAACGCCAGATGTTGATTGATCAGATGGTGGAACAACTGCGTAAAGATACGCCGTGGATATGGGGATTTCATCCGAAGGATTACAGTTTGCAGCATGTTTGGCTGACAAATCGAAAGCCAGGCAAGGTGGGCAACAATACCTTGAAATATCAGCGTGTGGACGCTGGCTTACGGACAATAAAACGTGCCGAATGGAATCAGCCTGCCCCATGGCCGATACTGCTGGTTTTGTTGGGCGGCGTGACAGTGCTTTGGCTAGTGATTCGCGCCTATTGGCAACGCGAGCAGCGAGCAGAAACTGAATAGGCTAACCTGTTAACGCAAGTGTAAATCTTCAGGGGTTAGTCAGTGGCAGATTCCTGCTGCGGTACAAAGGCTTGCCACTCGCCTTCGCGCAGGACAGTCAAGGGGCGAAAATTTTCTTTGTAGGCCATTTTTTTACTGTCACGGATCCAGTAACCTAAATACAGCCAAGGCAGCCCTAACCTTTGGCATTCAGCGATTTGCCAGAGAATGGCAAAGGTGCCAAAGCTGGTGCGGGGAATATCGCAAGCATAAAAAGTATAGACAGCCGATAAGCCATCATCGAGGACGTCGATAATGCTAACGATGCGTAATACACCGTTTTCACGGAATTCAATCAGGCGGCTATCAACATGGGTTTGTAGCAGGAACTGCGCATATTGCTCACGACTATCCTGATCCATGCCTCCACCCGCATGGCGGGCATTTTGATAACCCTGGTAAAGCTGGTAATGATCTTCGCGAAAGGTGAGTTCGCAATCCTGCGCAGTGAGCTCCGAATGTTGAGCGAATGCACGGCGCTGACTGCGGTTGGACGTGAATTGTGTGACATCCAAGCGAATCGGCTGACAAGCCGTGCATAGATCACATCGGGGGCGATAGGTAAACATGCCGCTTCGCCGAAAGCCAGCCCGCACGAGATCGCTATAGGTTCTGTTGTCGATAAGATTGATCGGTGTGGCAACTTGTGAGCGAGCAGAACGATTCGGCAGGTAAGAGCAGCTATAGGGTGTGGTGGTATAGAACTGCAACAAAGGGAAGGCAGGTAAATCGCGTAGGTGTGTCATCGCGCCTCCTTGAAGTAACCGTCGATAGCCATGGCAGGCCACGGGCCTGGGGCCGGGCCTGATTGGGTCAATGCCACCAGCTTAGCAACAAAGTCGTTACGGGCAATTAGGTGAGCACCGAGAGAGGTGAGGTGAGTGGTTTCCATTTGGCAATCAATTATGCCGAATTCTTGCTGTTTGAGGTAAGCGCACAAATGAGCGAACGCAATTTTTGATGTATCACGCACGTGGCTGAACATCGATTCGCCGTAAAAAACCCGTCCGATTGCGATGCCGTAGAGCCCGCCAACCAACTCACCATCGACCCATGTTTCTACGCTATGAGCATAGCCCAGTTGATGCAGTTTTTCGTAAGCCGTCATCATTTCAGCGCTGATCCAGGTTCCACTCTGTCCAGATCGTGGTTTCTGCGCACAAGCGGATATCGTGGCAGAAAAGGCAGTATCAAAGCGGATGTTGTAGGCTGCGTTACGGAGTGTTTTGGCTAGAGAGCGTGATAGTTTGACCTCACCCGGAAAGAGCACCATGCGTGGGTCAGGGCTCCACCACAGGATCGGTTCACCCGGTGAATACCAAGGGAAAATTCCTTGTGTATAAGCTGCAAGCAAGCGTGGCGGCGAAAGATCACCACCCGCAGCGAGAAGGCCATTGGGGCCGGTTGGCTCAGTGAGGGCCGAGCTAACCGGTGGGAAATCAAGCTCAATCGACAGCCATGGAATCATCGGCTGCAGCGCATGAAAAAGTGGTTCGAACTAAATTTCCTGAAGAGATTTCAGGTTACAGCGACTTATGTGAGCCGTCACAGAGCGCACCATTTTTGCTGTGTTTGCAACCGCAAAAGTAGACTGTCGTGCTTTCGCTGGCAGTATATTTCAATGGCGAAAATGACGATCCTTTATGGCTGCCATCACAGAAAGGCTGACCTTTGGATTTGCCGCAGGAGCACCAGTAGTAATCCTTGCCAGCTTCAACAGCAACAGCGAAAGGTGATTTTGCAGCAATTTCTGGATTGGTCATGATTATTCCTCAAGGTCGTGAGTTGAAATTACAGTTAGCGTTGTAAAAGAGGGGGCGATTGAACTGCCGATCAATTATTCAGGATTGACGCGCCGGGCGCCATTGAATCGCTGTATCCAGTAGTTGTCGCTCATGCTATCGACACGAACCCGTTCGCCGGTGCGTGGGGCATGCACAAACTGATCATTGCCAAGATAAATGCCGACATGCGAAAACGCGCGACGCATGGTGTTAAAGAAAACCAGATCACCAGGTTTGAGCTCGGTAGATGGAACAGCTTGTCCAGTTTTGCTCTGCTCAAGAGCACTGCGTGGAAGAATCAAGCCAAACCCTGTACGGAATACGTGACGCACAAAGCCCGAGCAGTCAAACCCGGATTCAGGCGTCGTCCCACCAAAACGGTATGGGATACCGAGTAGATCTACAGCCTTATCAATGACATCTTGAGCGGTTGCTGTTGCGCGATCAATGAATGACACCCGCAGCGGTGGCGGAATGACGATAGGTTCGTTGGCCTGTGCAATTGACGAAAGCAACAGGCTGAACAATAAAAAAGTACCTGTTTTCTTGGATGGTGTTCTATTCATTGGCTGACTATAACGTTCATCCCGTGATCTGTAAACCCGTATCAGGGCGCAAAGCTACCCAGCGCAGAGCTTAAGCAAGGTAGCCTTTTGCTAGGGCAGGCTTATCTGTATTGTAAAAAGTTAGGCATGACTTCTGTTTAATCTTACTTGTTACTTGCTAAAACAGTTTGACGCCATGCTTGTTTCAGGTAGAATTCGCCGTTCTTAAGTAGGCGCGTAGCTCAGCTGGTTAGAGCACCACCTTGACATGGTGGGGGTCGTTGGTTCGAGTCCAATCGCGCCTACCAAAAGTCTTAGCAGAATTATTAGATAATTCTGCTACTAATCAGGCCACCGCAAGGTGGCTTTTTGTTTTTCTGTGGTGAAAATGTGACGTAACTAGTTGTCTTTTCCAGGCAGAGCTAAAGCCTTCTTCACGTATTAATCGGCGTACTTTTACTTTGTAACGACTACTGATAAAGCTTTTGGCTTGAAGGACGGCCCACCAGTCTGCTGGTTGGCGCTGATGAACCAAAGCATGGTCATCTTAGTGCGCGGACAAAGATAGCTGAGGCTTTTTTATTGGGTATCTTCCATTGATACCTGGCTGGTAGGCAAAGCAATCTCTTTTGCAAAACTAAAGGTATAACACCGCAGGAAACACTGTAACTGCAAGCAGTAAAACTACCCATTCCAAATTTCGACGGGCCAAATAGCCTGTAAAGTGCATCACCAGGATAGTGATGGCAATAATGTAGTAGAGAATAAATAGCATAGAGTTTTCAGTTCAAAATAGCGGTCATGGAAAATCTAAATTTTTTGAAAAGAAGGGCATGATTGACATAGGTTAAATGGAACTTACTCTAATTGCCAACTAGCATTGTTCATGGTCTCAGGTAGATGGCTGCAGTTAGAAGACCTAACGTTTACAAGTTTATACCGAATTTGGTGTGGCTCAAAAGCGGCAGGTGCGGCTCAGGGCAATAGTGAATAAAAAATATGCTATTGCTCACTATATTGACTAATTTGAAGAGCGCCACGGCGTGTGGCGTGTTGCGCATCGGGTATTGATTCTTGGTGATATGCAAGAAGAGGAAGAGCAGATCACTTCACCACTCGCTATGCCTGCTGGGTTTGTGATTCAAAAGTACAGTATGGAAGACTATCCTTATCAGGCACTGGAGGCATGATTTTCATAAGAGCGACGTGTGCGCGTGCATATCATTCACAGTATCCTACGAAAAAATAACACGAAAGAGAATCTGTTTAGGCAGAAGAGGAGTGGTCCGTGCTAAGTAAAGCGAATAACCAGCTGATTACCGAAACAGGGCAGGGCACGCCAATGGGGCGATTGATGCGCGAATATTGGGTGCCAGTATTGCGTTCGTCTCAGGTGGAGCCAGGCGCAGCACCATATCGTGTTACCGTGATGGGTGATAAATATGTCGTGTTCCGTTCACCTGGGGGTGAGGCGGGGGTGATGAATGAGGCTTGTCCGCACCGAGGCGCATCGCTTGCGATGGCGCGTAACGAAGAAGCTGGCCTGCGCTGCATCTATCACGGTTGGAAAATGGCACCTTCGGGCAGATTGCTCGATGCACCCACGCACTCGGCAGATGCGCCATTGCCTGAGATTAAAACCGGGGCGCATCCGGTGCATGAGGGGCAGGGCATTATCTGGGCCTGGCTAGGTACAGGGGCTGCGGGAACCGCGCCCCCATTTCGCCCCTTGTCATTCACTGATTTGCCCGATAGCCATGTTATTTCGGCAACGGCAGTAGTTAATTGTAATTGGCTGCATCCGCTGGAAACCTTATGGGATGTGTTTCACGCGCAGATACTGCACAATCAAACTAATCGTAACTCGAGTCGCGGGAGCGCCTACTTTTCTGGCTCGGGGCGGCGCACAGATAGTGGCATTGAGTTTGATTATCCCGAAATGCGTGCGCATTCGACGGATTACGGCTTTGCTTATGCGAATCACGACGCCGCCAAGACAACGCATTTTCATTTCATCATGCCGTTTATTCAACATCATGCGATTAGTCCCGGCGCGATGGCTGATAAAGGATTGCAAATCAGTGTGCCTATTGATGACGATCATGCGGTGTTGTGGATGATTTTCTATAACCGCCATGCGCCTTTGCAGCCGGATGGCTTTGCCATGCAAAATTTGGCGAGCATTCCCAATCTCAATGATTTTCTGGAAGAGTTGGGGGAGCGCACAGCGGACAACCGCTGGGGGCAAGATCGCGGTGCCGTTGATCGTGGCGAAAGCTTTGCCGGATTTGGCGGCAAGAAAACCACGCTGATCAATATTTTTGCAGAAGATCTGGCAGTTATCGAAAGCCAGGGACGAGTCGATCGTTCGCGGGAATATCTTGCTCCGGTGGATATGGCCTTGGTCAAAGGGCGTAAAACCTTGGTCGATGCAGTGAAGGCATATGAGCGAGGTGAGGCACCCCTAGGCCGTGATTGTGATTTGAGCGATATTGAGGCGGGGTTTGATGTGGTTAAAGCACAGCCTTGAGTCTGGCAAGGTTGAAGCTACTATAACTGGGCACTCTCACTAAGCACTCTCGATCACATGTCTTTAATGCAGTCTTAACCATCCAAAGGATACCCATAGTGAGCCATTCATTTCGTCTGCTGACTTGCGCGCGTGGCAACACACCTGTTGGCGCAGTATTCATGAACAACCAAGTATTTGATCTGGCCGATGTGCTACCTGAAACGCCAACGGTACTTGATGTGCTGAATGACTGGGAAAATACGCAAAAAGAGCTGGCTGCATTGACTGAGGATGCAACCCGACTCGCTAAATTCACTGGTCGCTCGCTGGATATGGTGACTTATCTGCCGCCGGTGCTTTACCCTAATGGCATTTACTGCGCCGGGGCAAATTATACTGATCACCTGGCGGAAATGTCCAAGGCATTCAACCTACCCGCAGAACCCGACCCACATGAGATTGGCATGCCGCCTTGGCTGTTTATCAGAACGGCGCGCAATACGATGGTAGGGCACGGTGGACGCGTGACTATCCCGGCCTATAGCAAGCAATTTGATTGGGAGCTCGAAGTGGCGGTGGTGATCGGTCGGCAATGCAAGGACGTGGCTGAAGCCGACGCCATGGACTATGTGGCCGGCTACACCATCATCAACGATTTGTCGGCGCGTGATTTCATGAAGCGGCCGAAGGCTACCCCCGGCTCGGCGATGGAATACGACTGGATCAGCCAGAAGAATTTTGACGGCGCATGTCCTACAGGCCCCTGGATCGTGCCGCGTGATGAGATTGCGAATCCGCTGGATCTGGATTTGAAGCTCTGGGTAAATGACACGCTGATGCAAGATTCCAACACCAGCAAAATGATTTTTAATTATGCCGAGTTGGTGTCATTTTTGTCGCAACGTTTTACGCTTTATCCTGGCGATATTGTTGCAACTGGCACGCCTGCGGGCGTAGGCATGCCGCGTGGCATTTTTCTCCAAAAGGGCGATAAGGTAAGCATCGCTGTTGAAAACATTGGCGAGCTAACCACGACGCTCATTTGATTTGGATTCGTCGCATGATGGAAGAAGTCACCGGCCAGCGAACAGGCCGGTAGGTTTGAGTTTGAAAGGAATTTCTTGTCCGCGACGCGCGCGACTACCGTGAAAAGCGACTTGAGCGCGTGGCTCCAGAACGGATTCAACCGGTTTTCCAGCACGGCCAACGCCCTGCAGATACAAGGGATTTTTGCTTACCAAGGCCACTCCGGCCAAAGCATCTTTCTTGGCCAGATCAATCAGCATCAAGCCACGACCGCGTGCCATTTCTTTAAGCTCGGTCAGCGCAAACATCAACAATCTGCCACCCTCAGAGAGCACAGCGACCATCTGATGC
Source organism: Rugosibacter sp. (assembly GCA_011620215.1). GTDB lineage: Bacteria > Pseudomonadota > Gammaproteobacteria > Burkholderiales > Rhodocyclaceae > Rugosibacter. The sequence goes on along the minus strand of WOZP01000023.1, from coordinate 35,992 downwards.
GCCGTGTCTGCCGTGTCTGCCGTGTTCACCGTGCCCGCCGTGTTCGCCGTTTCACTAGCGCCGACTTTTGCAGGCGTCAAAGGTCGCTCGTCTTTTTCCAGCGTCAAGAATACTTTGCCCGCTTTATTGCGCGACATCATGTCCGCGATACGGGTGATAAAGCCATAAGCACCTGAACTGGCGACCAGATATTTATCTTCTGGCAAGCCACTGATAACGTGTGCGAGTTTGCCCCCATCCTGAAAATCGAGCAGTGTATTCAGTGGTGTGCCATCGCCACGGCCACTGGGTAAATCGGCGACCTTCAAACTGTAGCTGCGGCCGTTACTGTCAATGATGACCAGCGGCCACACCGTACGTGAAGGGACAATCCAGCCTGCTGCATCACCGGCTTTGTAGTTGAGTGTCGCGGGATCAATGTCATGCCCTTGTCGTACGCGTACCCAGCCGTTTTTCGAGATAATGACGGTAACTGGCTCATCGGGTGCCGCTACTTCACGATTGCGATTAGTGGTGGCTTCCGGCCGCATAAAGGTGCGGCGATCATCGCCAAAACGCTTGGCATCCTCGTTGATTTCTTTCAGAATCAAGCGCGTCATTTCCGCGCGTGATTCGAGCAGAGTGATGAGCTGCCCATGTTCTTCGCGCAACTCGTTGAGTTCCTTCTCGATGCGTATACCTTCCAGACGCGCCAGCTGACGCAGGCGGATTTCGAGGATGTCTTCGGCTTGCGTTTCGGTGAGCCCAAAGCGCGCAATCAGATCCGCCTTGGGGTCGTCTGCCTCGCGGATGCAGCGGATGACTTCATCGATTTTTAAAAAGACCAGCATGCGGCCTTCCAGAATGTGAATTCGGCGTTCCACTTCGGCCAGCCGATGGCGAGTGCGGCGTTCCACCGTGGCAAAGCGATAGGCGATCCACTCATGCAATATTTGCAGCAGACTTTTTTGGCGCGGACGGCCCCCGTTTTCGCCATACAACCCCATCATGGTCAGGTTGATGGAGACATTTGCTTCCAGGCTGGTGTGCGCTAGCAGCACGCCCATGAATTCTTCCTGCGTGAGACGTGAGCTTTTTGGCTCCAGCATGATGCGTACAGCCTGTTGATCGCTCGATTCATCGCGGATTGTATCCAGTACGCCGAGTACCAGTGCTTTGAGATTTTTCTGTTCCTGACTCACATCCTTTTTCCCCGCGCGGGGTTGCGGGTTGGTCAGGCTTTCAATTTCTGACAAGACTTGGGCGACCGAGACGCCGTGCGGCAATTCGTCAATTACCAAGCGCCATTGTCCCCGGGCGAGCTCTTCCACATGCCAGCGGGCGCGCATGCGCACGCTGCCTCGGCCGTTGGCATACATCTCCCGAATATCCGCAACCGGCGAAATCAGCTGCCCGCCACCGGGAAAATCCGGCCCCGGCAACACGGCGAGCACGTCATCCAGCGTGGCGTTGGGTTTTTTGATCAGCAGGCGTACCGCCTCGGCCACTTCGCGCAAATTGTGCGGCGGAATTTCCGTCGCCATGCCGACCGCGATGCCGGATGCGCCATTCAGCAGCACAAAGGGCAGGCGCGCGGGCAAGAGTTGCGGCTCGGTTGCCGAACCATCGTAATTGGGCAGGAAATCGACCGTGCCGCGGTCGATTTCGGCGAGCAACAATTCTGCAATCGGCGTCAGCCGGCATTCGGTATAGCGCATCGCCGCCGCACCATCGCCATCGCGCGAGCCGAAGTTGCCCTGGCCGTCGATCAGCGGATAGCGCAGCGTGAAATCCTGCGCCACGCGCACCATCGCGTCATAAATGCTGGTGTCGCCATGCGGGTGATATTTGCCGATCACATCGCCGACGACGCGCGCGCTCTTCACATGCTTGGCACTGGCCGCCAGGCGCATTTCATTCATCGCATGCAGGATGCGCCGCTGCACCGGCTTTAAGCCATCCTCGACTTGCGGCAATGCGCGCCCGCGCACCACGCTCATCGCATAGGCGAGATAGGCGCGCTCGGCATAGGTGTCCAATGCTAATGAATTGCCATTGCCAAAGTCATCCGAAAAAGTCGGCGCTGGTGGTACGGCAGGCGGCGGTGGATTTTCGTCGGCCAGGTTGTCGAACAGGTCGGGAGTTTCGTTGCTCATGCGTGTTGGGTACTTATCTTAAGTTGGGTGCTTATAAAAATGAGAGGCCATACGATACTAAGTTGAAAGCCATGCGGCCTGACAATTTGTTACAAAGTGGCTGACAATTGACCAGAGTATTTTTACGTCATTCTACTGGTAGCCACTAAAATTGCTGCTGCATCATTATCGACGAAATCAGACTATGACATCCCACCTTCGCCGCTGGTTACGTTCATTGGGCCCCGGCTTGATCACGGGTGCTGCAGACGATGACCCCAGTGGCATCGCCACTTATTCGCAAGCCGGTGCGCAATATGGCTTTGGCATGTTGTGGACTCTGCCATTCACTTATCCGCTGATGGTCAGCATACAAATGGTTAGCGCCCGCATTGGCCGCGTTACCGGGCGTGGCCTGGCGGCGAGCCTGCGGCTCAATTATCCACGCTGGGTTGCGCTGCCGCTGGTGTTGCTGTTGCTGATGGCAAACACTATCAATATCGCATCCGATATCAGCGCGATGGCGGATGCCGTGCATCTGGTCGCGGGCGGGCCAAGGCATGTGTACGCGGTGGCATTTGGCATGTTGTGTCTGTTGTTGCAAATATTCATTCCCTATGAGCGCTACGTGCGGGTGCTCAAGTGGCTCACGTTATCGCTGTTTGCCTATGTAGGGACCTTGTTTTTTGTGCATGTGCCATGGACTACCGTGGTGCTCGATACGCTGTGGCCAAAAATCGAGCATACGAATGACTATCTGGGTCTGGTGGTGAGTATTTTCGGCACGACGATCAGCCCGTACATGTTTTTCTGGCAGGCCAGCCAGGAAGTGGAAGAGATGGGACGCAGGCCCCGATTAATCGCGCTGATGCGACGACCTGCAGAAGCCGTGCATCACTTGGCGCGTATCAGGTTGGATACTTTGCTGGGCATGGGTTTTTCGCAAGCGGTTGCATTTTTTATCATGCTCACAACAGCGGTAACACTACATGTGCATGGCATCACCGACATTCAAACCTCGGCGCAAGCGGCGGCCGCGTTACGTCCCATCGCCGGTGATTATGCCTTTGCGTTGTTTGCTGCCGGTATTATCGGTACCGGCCTGTTGGCAGTGCCAGTACTCGCCGGGTCGGCAGCCTATGCAGTGGCGGAGTTTTTCCGCTGGCGCACAGGGCTTGGCCTCAAGCCTGAGGCAGCCAAGGGCTTTTATTCCATCATTGCCATCTCGACTTTGCTCGGCGTGTTGCTTGACTTCAGCAATATTGACCCGATGAAGGCGCTGTTGTGGAGCGCGATGATCAATGGCGTTGTTGCAGTGCCGTTGATGGCTGTGATGATGCATATGTCCGGCCACGAGAAAATGATGGGTCGCTTTGTCGGTTCGCCACGGCTACGCTGGATGGGCTGGTTGGCAACAGGCGTTATGACGGTGGCGACGGTGGCTTTCGGTATCACCAACTGGTATCACTGATGCCCGATTTTGTAGGACAGGTTTATTCGTAGCGCAAGGCGTCAATTGGCAGGAGACGTGAGGCTTTGCGCGCCGGATAGTAGCCGAAGAAAATACCGATAATCGCGGCGAAACCGGCGGCCAGAATAATCGCCGCTGCCGACAATGCTGTCGGCCAGCCGGCCAGTTTGGCAATCAACAGGGCGGTGCTGATGCCAAGCACAATGCCGATGAGTCCGCCGATCACCGATAACATGACGGCTTCGACCAGAAATTGTGTAAGGATGTCGCGGCCCCGGGCGCCGACCGCCATGCGCAAGCCGATTTCGCGAGTACGCTCGGTCACCGAAACCAGCATGATGTTCATGATGCCAATGCCGCCCACCAGCAGAGAAACTGACGCCACGGCAGCCAGTAGAAGCGCCATGACTTTGGACGATGCTTCTTGCGTTTGCAGAATTTCTGACAGGTTGCGCACATAAAAGTCGTCATCCTGGCCGGGTTGCAGGCGATGGCGCTGGCGCAGCAGTTCTTTCAAATGTGCTTCGGCTTGCGCCATGTCCGCCCCGTCTTTGACCTTGACCATAATCGAGTTGACGCTGCGCGATTTGGCTTGCGTTACTCCGATCACACGTGTTCTGGCGGTGTTGATTGGCATCAACAAGGTATCGTCCTGATCTTGTCCGCTCATGCTCTGACCTTTGCGCTGCAACACGCCGACTACAGTGAGTGGCACCTTGCGCACGCGAATCACCTGGTCGAGCGGGTTGGCTGCACCGAACAGATTTTCTGCCACGGTTTGCCCGATGAGCACTACCTTGCCGCTGCCATTCATTTCTGTGGTTTCAAAATTTCGTCCTTCGGCAATGGGCCATTCGCGCACTTCAAGATATTCGGGCGTGATGCCATAGAACGTGGTCGACCAGTTGGCATTGCCGGCAATCACCTGGCCTGAAGCGCGCAGCGTGGGCGCGGCGGCTTGAATGTCATCAATCTCGCGCATCATGGCGGTGGCATCCTCTTCGAAGATCGTCGGTTGCGAGCCGGAGCCGCCGCGCGCACCACCTGATGTCACCGAGCCGGAAAGCACCATGATGATGTTCGAGCCGAGGCTTTTAATTTGTTCTTCCACACGTGCCTGTGCCCCGTTGCCGACGGCGATCATCACAATCACTGCGGCCACGCCAATGATGATGCCGAGCATAGTCAATGCCGAGCGCATCTTGTTGATGCGCAGGGCAAGCAGAGCGACACGCAAGGTAGCGGCGAGATTCATGCTATGTCTTGATCAGCAATGCCGCCGCATCATTGGGCACGTTGGCTTTATCTTCCACCACCACGCCATCGCGAAAGCTGATGATGCGGCTGGCAAACAGGGCAATGTCGTGCTCATGTGTCACCAGCACGATAGTGACGCCTTCGTGGTTGAGTTGCTGCAGCAGCGCCATGATTTCAATACTGGTGTGGCTGTCGAGCGCGCCGGTCGGCTCGTCGGCCAGCACCAGTTGCGGGTCGCAAACCAGCGCCCGGGCGATTGCCACGCGTTGCTGCTGGCCGCCGGAAAGCTGTGCCGGATGGTGATCCATGCGTTCGGCCAGGCCGACCTGCGCGAGCCGTTTTTTTGCGCGGGCGTCACGCTCGGCAAGCGGGGCATGATTATACAGCAAAGGCAGGGTGACATTGTCCAGGGCGGACGTGCGTGCCAGAAGATTGAAATGCTGAAACACAAAACCGATCTGGCGGTTGCGCACTTGCGCCAGTTCATCACTGGAGAGTTGCGAGACTTCCTGCTCCCCCAGCCGGTAGCGGCCACTGCTGGGTTGATCCAGACAACCGAGCAGATTCATGAAGGTGGATTTGCCTGAGCCGGATGGCCCCATGACAGCAACGAATTCGCCAGCGGCAATGTCCAGAGTGACGCCACGCAAGGCGTGTACGAGGGTGCTGCCCATTTGGTAATCCTTGGCCAGCCCGTCAACTTGAATCAGTGCTGCCATATTTTGAATCCGTGATCCGTGTCTGGACGAGAAATCAGAACATGCGCGGGCCAGGCGCGCCTGCGGCAGATTTGCTGCGAGCAGTGCTTTGCATCCCGACGATGACCTCACTGCCTGCGGTGATCTGGCTATTGTCCGCGATAATCTCGGTCATGCTGCCATCAGTGAGGCCAAGACGCACCGTGACGGCGCTGGGCTTGCCGTCTTTATCCTGCACCCATACGCGACTGCCCTCGCTGCGGTCTTTCCCTCGCTTAGAAAAAGTCGGCGCTGGTGAGACGCCGGACATGTTCTTTTTATCGCCTTTTTCATCGCTGTTTGCCGGCGGGTTGAAACGTAATGCGGCATTAGGTACTTTGAGTGCATTGTCCTTGTGCGCCGTGATGATGCGTACATTCGCCGTCATGCCGGGCAGCAGCAAGAGATCGGGGTTAGCTGCGGAAACAACCACGGTGTAGCTCACGACATTGGAAACAATCGACGCCGCCTTGCGTACTTGCTTGACCTGTCCCGCAAAGTGCTGCCCAGGAAAGGCGTCAACGGTAAAACTCACGTTTTGGCCTGGTTGAATACGCCCCACATCGGCTTCATCCACTGAGGTTTCCACCTGCATGTCACTCAGGTTTCTGGCAATGATAAAAAGCTCGGGTGCCTGCAGGCTGGCGGCAACCGTTTGCCCCGTATCTACACTACGTTTGACCACCACGCCATCCACTGGTGAGCGAATTTCAGTGCGACCTAAATCCACCTGCGCTTGCGCCAGCAGGGCCTGACGCTGGCGGACCTGTGCTGCGCCACTGAGCGCCTGCGCTTGGGCAACGCGTAGCGCCGCTGCGGCTGCATCGAATGTGGTTTGTGCTTTATCAAGATCGGCTGGCGAGATGAATTTCTTTTCCACCAGCAATTTTTTGCGCGCGTAATCGCGTTGAGCATCAACCAGATTCGCCTGGACACGGAGGACATCCGCCTGCTGCATGGCCAGGTTAGCGCGTGCCGCTTCTGTGTCTGCCTGCGCTTGAATCACGCGCTGGCGATAGGTTTCCGGGTCAAGACGGGCGATCAACTGGCCTGCCTTCACTGGTGAATTGAAGTCCACCAGGATTTCTTTTATCTGGCCAGAGACCTGCGAGCCCACCTGTACTGAAACGACTGGATTGAGGGTGCCTGTAGCCGATACCGCAGCTGTGATAGGGCCAACTTCAACCTTGGCCTGCTTGAATTTCAGCGTCTCGCCAGCGTCGGCAAAAAAATGCCACGCGACATAAGAGATGACAGCCAGGAGGAGCAGGGCAAGCGCAACAAAAGTTAAACGCGCTAAACGCGGACGGGACAAACGGGTAAGCGTTTTCATTCAAGGATTCTAGTCGATTCGTTCCGGGGGATGGCATGTGCTTTAACCGGGGTTGAGTATATTTTCTCGTTGTTATACTTGACGCGATATGGATATGCCCCACATTACGGCGAGTGCAGGTTTTTTTATGAACGATTATCTGGAGATTGATGTGGTTTTCGGTGAACGCGATGTTCTGCCAGGACGTAAACACCAATTCCATGGCCTTCGCATAGCCGACCACCTCCTGCTCGTCGCGGCTGATGAAGTCGCGGATTTTCAGGTTGGATAGCAGGTGCTCGAACTCGCGGTCGGATAACTTGCTGCCCTCGATTCGGGTGGACGAGCCTATTGATCAGGCCAGATGAAGTTTGAAATTTCAAGCAGCATATTTGACACGCGAATCCTGGAAGAAGCGCTTGACCCGCTCGGGTGATTATTCGAGTTTGACCATGTGTTCGGTGGTAGCGAGTTTTAGTTTGGCTTAGGTGAGTACCGGCCCTTTTGTTCCGATGGCATGCCTGAGGTCGGCATTGAGGCGTTCTTCCGGATCACACGTGTCTTGCCTGCCGACGCGTCGCTGCGGCCGCGCACATGGGTATTGATCAGGGGCGTCTCATCGTCCCAGTGAATCTCGCCGCACTCGGCCTTGGCGCGCTGCTCAATTTCCGGGTGTTGCTCGTTGAGTCAGGCTTGTACGGCTTGCATCACGCCATAACCCTTGCTAATACGAGGTAGAGTGGGCAAGTGAGAAAGTTGTTTTTAATTGTCTTGCCGTATCACGAGCGCCGACTTTTCAATTGGAGCGGATACCTGATTGATGATGACGCGTCTGCTGTTTGTGCCGTGAGGGTTACGTCAGGCGACATCATGCATCGACCGTCACTCTGGGGATACCGCTGAGCATCTCGCCTATGATGGCCGCACTCTCAAAGCCTTCTTGCTTGAATTTGGCGAGTACGGCATCTGCTGCTGCGGGCGCGCAAGCGACTAGCAGGCCGCCGCTGGTTTGCGGATCAGCGAGTATTTTTTGTTGCCATTCGGCGAGTTCGGGCGCAAGGGTTATCTGGCTGCCGTAGCCTGACCAGTTGCGAGCGGATGCGCCAGTGACAATGCCTGCCTTCGCGTGGCGTATTGCTTCATCAATCAGTGGCAATTGTGAAAACTTGAGGGTTGCGCCGAGTTGCGACCCGCGACAGATTTCCAGCAGGTGACCGGCAAGGCCAAAGCCGGTGACATCGGTGACGGCGTGTACCTCGTCCATACTGGCGAAGGCACAGCCGGGGGTGTTCAGTTGGGTTGTCCAGCGCAGCATGTCGGTATAACCTGCGGCGGAGAGCACCTCTTTTTTAAGCGCTGCGGAGAGGATGCCAATGCCCAGGGGTTTGCCCAGAATCAACGCATCGCCTGCCTGTGCGCCACTGTTGCGTTTGATTTGATCAGGATGTACCAGGCCAATGCCCACCAGTCCATAGATGGGTTCCAGTACATCAATGGAATGTCCGCCTGCAATGGGGATGCCTGCGGCAGTGCAGATTTCTTCGCCACCGGCCAGGATTTCGCGGATGACTTCGGGGGGCAGTTTGTCCAGGGGCATGCCCACCAGTGCCAGGGCAAAGAGGGGGCGTCCGCCCATGGCATAGACATCGGACAAGGCATTGGCAGCGGCAATGCGACCGAAATCACGCGGGTTATCAACGATAGGTGTGAAAAAATCTGTCGTGGCGATAATGGCTTGCTGCGGATTCAAGCGATAAACGGCCGCATCATCCGATGTTTCAGTGCCAACGAGCAAGTCTGCGGGGAAGGTTTTAAAGGGGGACGCGGCGAGTAATTGCGCCAAGACAGCCGGTGCAATTTTGCAGCCGCAACCACCACCGTGAGAGAATTGGGTTAATCGTACAGACATCATCTTCTTTTATGAACAAAAAGCTGGCAACGGTAGCACAAATCGCAGAATTCGACGCCATCATTGATGTCCGCTCGCCGAGTGAATTCGCTGAAGATCATCTGCCGGGTGCTCAAAATTGTCCTGTACTTAGTGATGAAGAGCGCGCTCGGGTCGGTACGCTGTATAAGCAGGTGTCATCGTTTGAAGCTAAAAAAATTGGTGCTGTGCTGGTGGGGCGCAATATTGCCTCCATGCTGGAGACGCATTTTCTCGACAAGCCACGGCAATGGCGTCCGCTTATCGTTTGTTGGCGAGGGGGGCAACGCAGCGGAGCGTTTAGTCACGTGATGCGTGAAGTAGGCTGGGATTCCCATCAACTAGCGGGCGGTTATAAAGCATGGCGTCGGCATGTATTGGCTGAACTGATCACGCTGCCGACAAAATTTGATTTTCGTGTGATCAGTGGCGCTACGGGCAGCGGTAAGAGCCAGCTGCTTGAAGCGTTGGCGCATCAAGGCGCACAGGTGCTGCATCTGGAGTCTTTGGCGGCACATAAGGGGTCGGTGCTAGGTGGCTTGCCGGGGCAACCGCAACCATCACAAAAAAGTTTCGAGACGAGTCTTTTTGGTGTGCTGAATAAATTTGATCCGCAGCAGCCGGTGTTTGTTGAGGCGGAGAGTCGAGTCATCGGCAAGTTACGTCTGCCAGAGAGCCTAATCCTTGCGTTGCGCAGTGCGTATTGCCTGCGCCTGGATGTTGGGTTGGAAGCGCGAGTTGACTTTTTGCTAACTGATTATGCGTATGCGCTGGAAGATGTACCCTGGTTGCATGCATGTCTTGACAGGCTTCATGGGGTGCATAGCAATGAAATGCTCGCGCACTGGAAACACATGGCCGCAGCGGGCGATTTCCGGGCGCTGGTAAAGGAACTCCTCCGGCTTCATTATGATCCGCTGTATCAGCGCTCACAGTTGAATCACTATGCGCAGCATGAAGGCGCGCAGTTGATTTCGCTAGCAACCGTTTTACCGCCGACACTGGATGCTAAAGCCGCTGAAATTCTTGCAGCAACCAATGTTGCGAGAGGTGTTGCAAGAATAAATTGACTTAATTCGATGATCGATAATATCCTTCTTGCTATTCCCTCAACGGAGCTACCCGATGTCCTCAAAACAAGATAAAACAACTGTGTTCAACCAGGCAGAGGGTGCCATCAACATTGGTGGCATTGATGCTTTAGTGCGCCTCACGTTAGATCAGGTGCGTACAGATGCGCGCCGTGGGTTGACAACGGGTATGTTTGTTTCGGGTTATCGTGGCTCGCCATTGGGCATGCTGGATGCTGCGCTCATCAAGCAGCAGAAAATGCTGATTGAAAGCAACATTCACTTTGTGGATGGCATCAATGAAGATTTGGCTGCCACAGCCGTTTGGGGTACGCAAATGCTGCACACCGTTGGTCGGCAAAAGCTCGATGGTGTCACCGGCATGTGGTACGGCAAAGCACCTGGGGTTGATCGCAGCGGAGACGCGCTCAAGCATGCCAATTACACTGGCATAGGCAAAAATGGTGGTGTGCTTGCTGTGGTGGGAGATGATCCGAGCTGTAAATCATCGTCCCTCAGTAGCCAATCCGAGCCGATGCTGTATCACGTCGGCATCCCTTCGCTGTATCCAGGCAATGTGCAAGATATTCTTGACTTAGGGCTGCATGGCTACAATCTGTCGCGTTTGTCAGGCTTGTGGATCGGCCTGAAAATTGTGACGAATGTGGCGGATGGTTCAGGCACTGCGGACGTGACTCCCGAGCGGCTGAAGTTTATTACCCCAGACATGATGTTCGACGGCAAACCATTTACCCCGCGCATGAATTTGGGCATGAATGTGCGCGCTGAAGCGCTGGAGATGGAGCAGTCGCTCTATACCCGCAGGCTGGAAGTAGCGCGGCGCTATGCGCGTGAGAATAATCTGAACAATGTGGTGTTCCCGAATGCAGACGCCTGGCTGGGCATCATGACTGCCGGCAAGACGTATCACGATTTATGCCAGGCCTTTCTTGAAATGGGGCTGGACGATGCGGCGCTACGCCGCTATGGCATCCGCATTTTGAAGATGGGCATGTTGTTCCCGATGGAGCCCATGGTTGTGCGTGAGTTTGCGCAAGGCCTGGAAGAGATTTTTGTGATTGAAGAGAAGCGGCCGTTTCTTGAGATGTTTGCCAAGAATATTCTTTACGGTAGTGTAAATGCCCCTCGCATTGTCGGGAAATTCGATGAGGAAGAACAAGAGCTGCTGCCGCACTATGGTGAATTTGAATCCGACGTCATTGCACGTGCGTTGACTCAACGTTTGTCGCGCAAGGCGCGTATCGAGTCAGCCGATGCATGGCTCCAGCGGCTGGATGAAATTCATGCGCGCAGCAAATTGCCCACGGCAGTACGCACCGCCTGGTTCTGCTCCGGTTGCCCGCATAACAGCTCAACCATCGCACCTGAAGGCAGCATCGTCTCGGCAGGTATTGGCTGCCACACGATGGCGATGTGGATGGGCCGCAATGTGGTGATGGGCACACATATGGGCGCTGAAGGTGCGCAGTGGGTTGGCATGGCGCCATTTACCGAGACAGAGCATATTTTTCAGAACATGGGGGACGGCACCTACGCCCATTCGGGCAGCATGGCAATCCGTTATGCGGCGTCAACCGGGGTCAACATCACGTTCAAGTTGCTCTACAACGGGCACACGTCAATGACCGGCGGGCAAGCCATCATGGGCAGCCATCCAGTGGCGGACATCGTGTCCGAGTCGCTGGCGAATGGCGTCAAAAAGGTGATTATCACCACGGATCATCCCGAGCTCTACCAAGGCGTCAGCCTGGTGAGTGGCACGGAGGTTTGGCACCGTGACCGGCTTGATGAAGCGCAGCGTTTGCTGGCGCAGATCAAGGGCACGACGATGCTGATTCATGATCAAGAGTGCGCCGCTGAATTGCGCCGTTCGCGCAGCCGGGGCAAGGCTGAAGAGCCGGTGCAAACCATCATCATCAACGAGCGCGTGTGCGAAGGTTGTGGTGATTGTGGTGAAAAGGCCAACTGCATGAGTATCGAGCCGATACCCACAGAGTTTGGCCGCAAGACGCGTATCCATCAAAGTTCTTGCAACAAGGATTATTCATGCGTTAAAGGGTTTTGCCCTTCGTTTATGACCATCACGCCGGTGGCTGATGCAGCGCAGGCGACGGATGCGCCCCGTAAAAAGAAAAAAGCACAGATTCCCGCACTGGAGCGGAACCTGCCTGAGCCTGTATTCAAGGTACAGGGTGATTTTGGTGTGCACTTGATGGGCATCGGCGGCACGGGTTCGGTGACGGTGGCTGCCACGATTGCCAACGCCGCGCGGCTAGAAGGCCGCCACGTGATTGGTCTGGACCAGACAGGCCTGGCCCAAAAAGGGGGTGCGGTGATTTCTGATATCAAGATCACGGCATTACCTTTCAGCGGGGCCAATAAAATTTCTGACGGGTGCGCCGATCTTTATCTCGGCTTTGATATTCTCAACGCGACAGACCCAAAGAATCTGGATAAGTGTCACCCTGAACGTACTATTGCCATTGTTTCGACCACCGAGACACCGACGGGGCAGATGGTGACTAATCGCCACGTGGCCTTCCCCGGCTTGAAGGGTTTAATGGCGGGCATCGCGCGGGTGAGCCGCGCGAACGACAATGTGTTTCTTGATGGCCAAGGGCTGGCTGAAGGGTTGTTTGGAGACAGTATGGCAACCAACTTGTTTATGGTCGGCGTGGCCTTCCAGGCGGGGGCTTTGCCGCTGCTGGCGGCCTCTATTGAGACGGCGATTCAGCAAGCGGGTGTGGGTGTTGAGATGGGCTTGGCGGCCTTCCGCTGGGGCCGCATGGCGGTGGTTGATTACGCGTTTGTGCAGGCCGAAGCCAGCAAGGGTACAGCACCGGCGAGCGTGAGTATATTGTCGCCAGCCCCGGCGTCGAGCGCGCCTGCTCGTGCGCTGGTTGATTCTGTGGCGGCGCAGGGTGAGCTCAAGCGCTTGCTTGAAATACGCGTGCCTGAACTCATTGCGTATCAAAATATCGCCTATGCCAAGCGTTACACGGAGGTTATTCGCCGTGTCACCAGCGCCGAGAAAACGGCGAATGTCGGTGACACGAGTTTCAGTGAGGCCGCTGCGCGCTATCTCTACAAGTTGATGGCTTACAAGGATGAATACGAAGTTGCGCGTTTGCACACCGCCCCGGCGTTTTTAGCCAAACTGGATGCCCAGTTCAAGGCTGGCTATAAAGCACAATATCACTTAGCTCCTCCGCTGATCTCCAAGCGTGATCCGATCACCGGCGAGCTACAAAAGCGTGTATTCGGTCCCTGGATTTTCAAGGCATTCAAGCTGCTTGCCAAAATGAAATTTCTGCGCGGCAGCAAGTTGGATATCTTTGGCAAGACAGAAGAGCGTCGTCACGAGCAGCAGATGATCGAAGACTACATTCAGTTGCTTGACGAGGTTGCGTCGCAACTCACACCTGCCAACTATGCGGCAGCTGTTTTGTTGGTGAGTGTGCCTGATGAGATTCGTGGCTACGGGCATGTCAAAGAGAAAAGCATTGCTGCAGCCAAAATGTTACAGGCGCAGCGTTTGCAGGCATTTCGTCAATCGCGGCCTGTTGTACTTGCCGCTTGATCACGCGTCACTTATCCTGTTTGACAATCGCGGAAAATAATCATGAACGAGTTGAATGGCTACGATTTTGAAGACCTGGTGGTGGGTATGACCGCCACATTTGCGAAGACAATCACCGAAGCAGACATTGTGCTATTTGCCAGTGTCTCGGGTGATAACAACGCCATGCATATCAATGAAGAGTTTGCGCAAACCACACAGTTCAAAGGGCGGATTGCACACGGCATGCTGTCAGCCAGCGTGATATCGGCAGCGATTGCTGGTCGCCTGCCGGGCCCGGGGACGATTTACCTTAGCCAGAACTTGCGCTTTAAAGCGCCTGTTCGTCCGGGTGATACAGTCCATGCCATAGTCACTATCAAAGAGCTCATGCCAGAAAAACGGCGTGTCTCGTTGACGACGATATGTACTGTCAGCGGCAAAGTGGTGATTGATGGCGATGCGCTTGTGATGCCTACGACCCGGATTGGGAAGTAGCGCTGAGGTATAGTCAGGCATTTTGCTAAAACACCGCCGCTGAAAAATAGCTGAGGAAACACTGAATCAGTAGAAACTGCCGTGAACAGTTTTTTTCGCCATGTTGGCAATGGTGAATCTTGTGAAATGGGGACAACCGCTGACGGGAGAGGTGCGGCAGCATGAGAGAAATATAGGTGAATACCTCACTCCCGAAGCCAAAAACAGTCCTCTATCCGATGAAAATCTCGTTCGCGTTACGACTCTGTCTCGATTTGAATTTCACCGTTGTCTACTGCGGCTACTTGTTCAGCGATTTCTTATGCTTTAAATTGTCACTAATCCCAATTCCTCAAAGCGAATAGCCATCGCTTCAGTTGATACCCGGAACTGGCTTGCTAGCGAGATGAAACGGAGTCCGTTATAACTCTCTGTACTAGCGAGTATCTTGGTCAGGTCGCGAAGAGTTCTGCAATTCCGTCTTAGGTCCAAAGCGTTGCCGCGGGTAAGTGCGAAATCGGTATCCTCGTTCAGGAAAAAGTTGTCGGTACCAAAAAGCTTCTTGAAGTACGCTTTGACGAGTTTTCCTGGCATCAAGAAATACGAGGCAAACTTATCGGCTTCAATTTCGATAGGATCGCGAGATATCATTGCTCCGTCGAGCGGTCTGTCACGATGTAGGCCCCTTGCGTCGTGTAGGAGAGCATGTCCCAGCTCATGAGCTGCAGTGAAGTTGCGCACATCGTAAGGGAACTGGCGAGAGATACGTACTTGCTTTGACGAGTCGTCGATAGTGCCGGCAACTTCAATATGTTTCTCGTCGCTGAAGTACTGACCAAGCGTCTCGTCGAGATGAAAATCGTAACCGATGAGCCTGATGGCGATCTCTGGATCAAGTATGTCGATAGGAGCGGGTGGCGCGGCATCGAGCCAAATTTGGCTCCTGTCCTGCCACATCCTTCTTTGTAGGCTTATCACCTTGGCTTCTATCTCAGCATTTGAGTGACGGTAGCTCTTCCGCTTGTTCCTTCCCAGTGATGAGTATTTTCCTTCCACTTGTTGCGGTAGTGCACGGAAAGCATCTGGTTGAATGTACGGGGAATCTTTCGCGGCGCTGAAGTTCCCAAATTCGTTCAGGTACGCATAAGGGTTTTGTAGTAACCGGCGGCTCGCAACAATCCTGTTGATTGATGGGTCATCAACCCTCTCATCATCGAGTAATGTACTGTAAGAACCCATGTCGTCCAGATAGGCATACTGGTTCTTTAGCAGCCGACGGCTTTCAGTGATCCTCTGGCTTAACGATTTCGCCATTTTGTAACCCATTTCAAGATATATGTTGCCATAAGCATATTGCAAATTGGGTTCCTTTCGGAACCCAGCCCTTTGCTAACCACAGGTTCCCACAGCACCACAGGCGGAGCAGAAGTCGCAGCCGTCTTTGCGGATAACGGTCATGTTGCCGCATTCATTGCATAAAGAACCTTGCATGACTTTGATGCCACCACTGGTTTCTGGTGCCGCACCCGGGGTTTCAAGAATACCCATGGCGCGCGTGGGATAGCCGTTTTCATCCAGTATGCCGAGCATGGCGTAGCGATGCATGATTAAGCGGGCGATATAGGCTACGGTTGAGGGCCAGTTTTGCTGCTTGTTCGAACCTGGTACGCGCGCCATGAAGTCACCCAAGGGCTCGGCATAATTCATCAGTTTGCGTAATTTCATGCCGATCCATGCGGGGTCAAGCACGCGCATGTCAAGCGAGAGCAGGCGGGTCAAGCCGTCAAGCGCACGGGGGTAATGGCCGGAGAGCCAGACTGAATAAGGCCGCGTGACGCCATCGGGCAGCGTGATTTCTTTCAGACCCAATACGAACTCTTCGCCAGCGACGGGGTTGCTTATGTCGACGGTCCAGGAGAGCGTGCCATCGGTACCCGTTTTTGGTTCGTCGCGGCTGAACATGCAATCGATAACCGGTGTGGCACTTTTCCCTGTGCTGTTTTCTGCCGCTGCATCTTCCAGTGCGCCGAGTTTCTCGCAACGATAGCGAACGACTTGCGCTAGCGCCGAGACCACGCCGGGGACGCGCTTTTTCTCGCCATTGGGTGGAAAAGGCAGATCGAAAGCCTCTTCATCCTGTGTTTTGGCTAGCGCGTCAAGTTTGAGTTTCAGCCAGGCTTTGTCGTTGGCACGCATATCCATGGACAAGGTTTTTGCCACCGCGCCAATGCCGCGTGGTTGCTCGGCGCCATTGACCCAGACTTCAAAGGGCATGGCGCGGCCCATGTCGTTTTCAATCTGGCCGACGAAGAGGGCGAACTCGCCTTGAGGCGCTTCGATCATGTAGGTCCATGCCGTATTGCCATCGCTCATGCGCGGGCGGCTGGGCCAGCGTAGCGAGGCTAGTACGGGTGCAGGCAGGGCGCCGATAGACAGGCGGCGGTTTGCTGAATCGATGGTGACATCCTGCGGCTGCTTTTGTGCATTGCTGGTGGCGGTAGAATCAACCGAGAGAACGCTGCCTAGAATCGAGTTGGGGCGATAGGTGGCGAGGCCCTTGAGCCCGGCTTTCCATGCGCTCATGTAGAGGTCTTCGAATTCCGCGTAAGGATAGTCGGCAGGTACATTCACGGTTTTGGAAATCGAGGTGTCAACAAAGGGTGCAACAGCCGCCACCATGTCCTTGTGCGCCTGCGCCGAGATGTCGAGTGCCGTGACAAAGTAGTCGGGCAGTTTGCTGACATCGCCCCCTTGGTGCTTGTACAAGCGCCAAGCGTAATCTTCAACGGCGTACTCTTTTTGCGTACCATCGGCCATGCGTTTTTTGCGTGTGTAAGTCCAGGAGAATGGTGGCTCGATGCCGTTGCTGGCGTTGTCGGCAAAGGCCAGGCTGATTGTCCCGGTAGGCGCGATGGAGAGCAGATGCGAATTGCGCAAGCCATGTTTTCTGATTTGCTCTTTGACATTATTCGACAGGCGCGAGGCAAAGTTGCCGCCAGCCAGATACAAGTCGGCGTTGAACAACGGAAAGGCACCGCGTTCTTTGGCGAGTTCGGCCGAATACAGGTAGGCGCGGTCGCGCATATATTCCGAAATTTTCGCGCCCATATCGCGTGCGGCGGGGGTGTCGTAACGTAGGCGCAGCATGATGAGCGCATCGCCCAAACCGGTGTAACCCAGGCCCACACGGCGTTTTGACTGAGCTTCCTGATGCTGTTGCGGGAGTGGCCAATGCGTGGCTTCGAGCACGTTGTCGAGCATGCGCACAGAGGTGTCAATCACTTTGCCGAAAGCTTCAAAATCAAAACGGGCCTTGTCCGAGAAGGCATCGTGCACAAAATTGGTCAGGTTGATCGAGCCCAGGCAACAGCAGCCATAAGGTGGCAATGGCTGCTCAGCACATGGATTCGTGGCCTCGATGGTTTCGCAATAATATAAATTATTGTCCTTGTTCATACGGTCAAGGAACAGGATGCCCGGCTCGGCGTGGTCATAAGTCGAGCGCATGATTTGATCCCACAAGTCGCGCGCGCGAACCTTGCGATAGACCCATAGGCCGTCTTCGCGCGGGTAAGCGCCAGCGGCTTTGATGTCGGCAGTAGGTGCAGCGCGGTGGGCCAGCTCAATTTCGCCATCGGTTTCTACTGCGAGCATGAATGCATCGGTGACGCCTACGGAGATGTTGAAATTGGTCAGATCGCCCTGATCCTTGGCGTGAATGAATTCTTCGATATCCGGATGGTCACAACGCAGCACACCCATTTGCGCGCCGCGTCGACTGCCTGCAGATTCAACGGTTTCGCATGAGCGGTCGAATACCCGCATGTAAGAAATAGGACCGGAAGCACGCGACTGCGTGCCTTTGACATGTGCACCTATCGGACGAATGGATGAAAAATCGTAACCCACGCCACCACCGCGACGCATGGTTTCAGCTGCTTGCAAGAGTGCGGTGTAGATGCCGGGGCGGCCATCGACGGTTTCAGAAATTGAATCACCCACCGGCTGCACAAAGCAGTTGATTAACGTGGCACAAAGATCGGTGCCGGCGGCCGAATTGATGCGCCCGGCAGGAACAAAGCCGTTTTCCTGGGCTTCAAGAAAGCGTGCTTCCCAATGGGCGCGCTTATCTTCGGTTTCGACGCCAGCAAGTGCGCGGGCGACACGGGCGCGAACATCATGCACTGTACGTTCATTGCCCTTGGCGTATTTTTCGATGAGGACTTCACCGGATATTTCTTGTGGCAAAGGGAGGCCCATTTGCCCGGTATGTTCAATTACTGCGGATTCGGGTGCAATTTGTTGATCTGTTTTGTTATTTGTCATGTTGTCTCCCGATGAAAATGAGGATGTAGCCTAGGCTGAAAAGGGGTAAAAAAATGCGTAAAGAAAAATCAGCGACCCAATTTATTTTTTGGGTTTCGAGGAGCATACCGCAGCTTTTTTAAACAGCAAAGTAATAAATTAATTTTTTATATTAAACAGTCAGTTAGATTATTGTCTTGTGTTAGTGTGTAATTCGAATACTGCATATAGTAGGCTTTGTTCAAGATTAAGAGCCATGGAAAAGCCAAAAAAATGCCATGCTTTTCGGTTCTTGTCATCTCCATTGGACGGGTTTCCATTAGAAAACCCCTATGCATCAATAGCTGTTGATGTCTTTGCCGGGCGGTATATTTGCCCGCTAATAAGATAAACATGTGCTGAGCATCGATTGAAAAGTCGGCGTTGATGAGACGGCGATGGACTCTATGTGGTATCTTCCAAGCCCTTTGTGAACGTATTATCTCATGTCAAGCACACTCTCGAAAAGCGCTGATTATCTGGCCGAACTGGATAATGAGTATGGTTCTGCCACGGTACAACGTGGTTTGGCATATGCAACAGAGGGACGTGTCTCACTTCTTTCCGTTGAACAAGATCCTCTGGAAATCCATGTGGAAGCGAGCGTGCAGGGGAGTATTCAGCCACCATATCAGGTGGATTTATGGCTGTCACTGACGCCAGCTGGCGCTATCCGGGGTGTTGATAACGATTGTTCTTGCCCGGTGGGCATGGACTGCAAACATGCTGTGGCAGCGCTGTGGGTGTATTACCAGCAGGCGGGATTGGTTCAGCCTCAAGGGGGGGTGCTGCTTGGCGCAGAAGCTTTTCCAGAACCGAGCACTGCTGCCCTGGAGTGGTTGGATGAGTTGGACGACGCCCCATCGGTGGTGGATTTGCCTGCACCGAGCAAAAAAACCTTGCCACAACGCGTGGTGTATTTATTGCGGCGAGGGCAGTCGATGCGGCTGGCATTGGGCAAAAGTCGACAGACAAAAACCGGAGGGTGGGGTAAGCCTGTTATTTACCAACCGCAACCCTATGATTTAGGTAGCATGCGCAGCCATCGCGAATTTATTCTCGATGACGATGTGCCTCCGTTGCGGCTGTTTATCGCGCTACAGGCGGGAACCACATTTCACTATCAAGATGATGTTGAACTCGTCGGTGAGACAGGTGCGTTGCTGTTACGCCAGGCTTTACGTACTGGCAGGTTGTATCTGGATGGCGAACTGGATCAGTCTGTACGGCAGGGTCAGTCAAAGCCTCTTGTACTCGGCTGGGAACGTAATCTGGCGGGGTTGCAGCAGGCGCGCGTGAATTTGCCTGAACCCCTGGAGGTTATTTCCACCTGGCCTTTGTTTTATTTTGACCCTGCAAATTTCCATATCGGCGAACTGCATTCGGCTTTGCCCGAATCGTTATTGAAAAAAATACTGTCTGCGCCACCGTTGAATGAAGCGGATGCGCCTTTAGTGCGTCAGCAGCTGTTACGCATTGCTCAGCAAAAAGGGGTCAGTTTGCCGTTGCCTGATGCGCTTGACAGTGTCGCCGCAGGAAAACCCACGGCATATTTAACCCTGACCGCGAGGCAGTTTCGCAGCTTTGCGGCGAAGGGTGCAATCGAGACGCATGCGATTGCCACCTTGCAATTTCGGTATCCGGAAGGCGTCAACGTGATGGGGAGCGAGCGGCCCGCCCCCATGATGCGGCGACAAAAATCGGAAGGGCAGTGGGAAACCCTGTTGCGTGACCTGGATGCTGAAAGCGAGGTTTGGGCGGCTTTACAAGCATTGGGTTTTGAAAGTTATCGGCAACGTTTGCCGGGATACCAGGCCGCAGAGCTTGATGATTGCCTCATGCCAGGTCGTAGCGATGCGGAAGGCTGGATGCCTTTTCTTGATACAGGCATGGGTGCACTTGAGCACGCGGGCATATTCGTCACTTTGGCAGAAGATTTTCCCTTTCACTTGACGGCGGCAGATGAGTGGTTTGTAGGCGTAGAGGAAGCCGGCAGTGATTGGTTTAATCTTGATCTGGGCGTGATGGTGGGTGATGAGCGGGTGAGCCTTGTGCCACCGCTCTTACGCTTGTTGCATGAGCAACCCAAGTTTTTAGCCACAGTGCGGGCGCTGGAAGATGACGCTAGCATTCCAATAGCGATCGATGCGCGTCGTATTCTGCCTGTGTCGGCGGGGCGACTCAAAGCGTGGTTGCTGCCGCTTTTGGAGTTTCTGGATGACGACCGGCCTCGCTTGGCGCGACATCATGCCTCCGCCTTGGTGGGGCTGGAAGAGCATGCCACGCAGTGGATCGGTAGTGATGAGCTGCGGATGCTGGCCAAAAAGTTGCAGGATTTTTCCGGCATGACACATCAACCACCTGCGGCTGGCTTTATGGCAACCTTGCGGCCCTATCAGCAAGTGGGGCTCAATTGGCTGCAATTTCTGCGCGAATATGGTTTGGCTGGCATCCTCGCCGATGACATGGGCTTGGGAAAGACCGTACAGACGCTGGCTCATTTGCATCTGGAAAAAATTTCTGGCCGCGCTGACAAGCCTAGCCTGGTCGTGGCCACGACCAGCCTGATGGTCAACTGGAAAAATGAGGCCGCTCAATTTACACCTGAGATGAAAGTGCTGGTGCTGCATGGCAAGGATAGGGCCGATCGATTTGATGAAATTGCCACTGCCGATATTATTCTCACTACCTACCCGCTGCTCGTACGCGACCGTGAGGTGCTCTTAGCGCAAGAATATCACCTGCTGGTGATGGATGAGGCACAATTCATCAAGAATCCAAAAGCGCAGGCACATCAGGTGGCGCGCCAATTAAAGGCGCGGCATCGGCTGTCTTTAACCGGGACGCCTTTGGAAAACCATCTGGGCGAGTTGTGGGCGCAGTTCGATTTCCTCATGCCGGGCTTATTGGGTCGTGCACAGCAATTTGCAAAGCTTTATCGCACGCCGATTGAAAAAGCGGGTGATGAAGAAGTCCGGCATCGCTTGGCAGATAGAGTCAGACCTTTTCTGTTGCGTAGAACAAAAGAGCAGGTTTTGAAAGATCTGCCACCGCGCACAGAAATTGTGCGCTGGGTTGAACTTGAAGGAAGCCAGCGGGATATTTATGAAAGCCTGCGCGTCGTGTTTGACAAAAAACTGCGCCAAGTGCTTGCCCAGCAAGGTGCAGGACGCAGCCAGATCATGATTCTCGATGCATTATTAAAACTGCGTCAAGTCTGCTGTGATCCACGGCTGGTCAAGCTACCGACGACTGAAGCGTTGATCAAAAAAGGCACAGTACCTTCTGCCAAATTAGACACGCTCATGGATATGCTGGAAGAGCTGCTGGATGAAGGCCGTAAAGTGCTGCTGTTTTCGCAATTCACGTCGATGCTCGTGTTAATCGAAGAGGCGCTGAAGGCCAAGGATATTGCTTATGTCAAGCTCACCGGCCAGACGACCGATCGTGAAACACCCATACGCCATTTTCAGGAAGGTCGCGTCCCGTTGTTTCTCATCAGTCTCAAGGCGGGTGGCACAGGCTTGAACCTCACCGCAGCTGATACGGTGATTCATTATGATCCCTGGTGGAATCCGGCGGTAGAAGAGCAGGCAACTGCTCGCGCTCACCGCATCGGCCAAGATAAGTCGGTATTTGTTTACAAGCTATTGACGCAGGGAACGGTGGAAGAAAAAATACTTGCACTGCAAAACCGTAAGCGCGGCATGGCTGATCAGTTAATGCGTAAAAACACCGCAGCCGAGGGCGATGAAGAAGGTGGTGGGCACCTGATTACGGCAGATGATCTGGATGTGCTGTTTCAACCTCTGGCGTAGGTGTGGGGGTTCAAACACCGTATCTGAAAGTGCATGAGAAAGCATGATAAATACGAACTATTGATCCGGCTAGATGAAGTTTGAAGTCGAGCATCATTCAGTGCACGGAGCCAACACGGAGCTTCGTTACTGTTCAGTTCAAACATATTCAGGCCGAAGCAATAAGCTTGATTCTTTTATTGTCATCTCGCATAATAGCGGCCTTGCCATGTGGTCTTTTTAACAGGCAAATGTAACGATGGTGGCTGTAGCTCAGTTGGTAGAGTCCCGGATTGTGATTCCGGTTGTCGTGGGTTCGAGTCCCATCAGCCACCCCACAAGAACTGGTTTTATAGAAAGCAGTGACTAGTCACTGTGTAATAAAAACGCAATTGCCTAATATTCAGCGCAAAGGCTGCACTTTTCCAAAGGTTGCACTTCTCTTGTGTCGCGAATGTAGTGCCTGCGGGTCACGGCACCGCTGCTGTGGCCAAGCATCGAAGTGGCATCCTGCCCATGATTATTACCTCTGTATGGATATTTTCCAGCTTCGGTGAAGCGTTTCCGGCATAATTTCAACATTGCCCGGCGAGAGATGGATTTTGGGGGGGCGTTTTATCGAATCTATTGATGCTTTCTGCTATCACTGCGGCTTGCCTGTTCCTCCAGAAACAAAAATCTTCATCACCATTGATGCCGTACCGCGCGTGCTGTGCTGTACCGGGTGTCAGGCGGTGGCGCAGGCGATAGTCGATAACCAGCTCACCGAGTATTACCGTCACCGCGATGCGTTGCCGGAAAGTCCTCGCGAAGCGTTACCCATTGCTTTAGAGGCACTGGGTTTGTTTGATCATCCCAAGGTGCAGAAAAGCTTTGTTCAGGTCGCTGGAGAGTATGAGCGAGAGGCGGCGCTGATACTTGAAGGCATTACCTGCGCCGCTTGCGTTTGGCTTAACGAAGCGCATTTGCGCCGCCAGCCGGGCGTGACTTCGGTCGATATCAATTACGCCACACGCCGTGCCCGGGTGCGGTGGGATACGCGGATAACGAAGCTCTCCAAATTGCTCGAAGCCATTGCCGCTATTGGTTATCGGGCGCATCCTTACGATGTGGCGCGCTCAGAAAGTCTGGCGCAGCAAGAACGCAAGACGGCGCTTTGGCGGCTGTTCGTCGCTGGTTTTGGCATGATGCAAGTGATGATGTATGTCATCCCGGTCTATTTTGCGCAAACAGAGACTGGCAGCGACATGACGCCAGACATTGAGCAATTGATGCGCTGGGCCAGCCTCATTCTGACCTTGCCGGTGGTACTTTATTCTGCGGCACCATTTTTTGCCAATGCCTGGCGCGATGTGACATTGCGTCGACTCGGCATGGATGTCCCTGTGGCATTGGGGGTGGGAAGTGCGTTTGCTGCGAGCGTGTGGGCAACGCTGTCGGGTAGTGGCGAGGTATATTTTGATTCGGTCACCATGTTTGTCTTCTTCCTGCTTTCCGGCCGGTATCTTGAAATGATGGCTCGACAAAAAGCAGTACGTAGTGTCGAGACACTGGCGCGCGCCATGCCGACACTGGCAACACGGTTTGTGCGCTGGCCAGAAGTGGCTTGCGAGCGGGTGGCGGCAGCTGAACTCTGTGTCGGTGATGTCTTGCGGATAGCCCCCGGTGAAAGTATTCCCGCAGATGGTGAAGTGATCGAGGGGGGCAGTGCGGCTGACGAGTCATTGCTCACTGGGGAGAGTCGGCCATTACCTAAAGTAGTGGGCGATGAGCTTATTGGTGGCAGTGTCAATGTGACCAGCCCGCTGGCGATGCGCGTGCTGCGTCTGGGCCAGGATACACGACTGGCCGCGATTACACGATTGATGGAACGGGCCGCAGCAGAAAAGCCGCAAGTAGTGCATATGGCGGATCGTATCGCCGGACGTTTCGTTGTGACGGTATTGTTACTGGCAGCGGCGACAGCGTTGATCTGGTGGCAGCTTGATCCGGCCCAGGCGTTATGGGTGTTCGTTTCTGTGCTGGTGGTGAGCTGCCCTTGTGCGCTATCGCTGGCTACGCCGGTGGCTTTAACGGTAGCCACCGGTGCTTTGGCTGCACGTGGCGTGCTGGTAACCCGCGGGCATGCCATTGAAACACTGGCGCAAGCGAATCATTTCATATTCGATAAAACCGGTACGCTGACGCTGGGCCAGCTGGCACTGGTCGAAACAATCACATGCCGTGGTACGCCAGAAGCTGCGCTTGCCCTGGCAGCAGGGCTGGAGCAGGGTTCGGAGCATCCTATTGGCCGTGCTTTGCGGCATGCTGCAGAGACTATTGCGCCTGTAGGCAATGTGAGCGCCGTGACTGGCGCCGGCGTGCTAGGCTTTATCGATGCTACTGAATGGCGACTGGGGCGACTGGATTTTGTGGCGTGTCTCCACCAAAAATCATTGCCGCTGAATATTGAACAAAAAGTCGGCGCTGGTGATACGGTGATCGCGCTGGGTTCTGCCGCTGGATGGCAGGCTTTTTTTTGCTTAAATGATGATGTGCGTCCAGACGCCGCTACGTCGATGATTGCCTTGCGGCGAACTGGTGTAACGCTTTCAATCTTTAGCGGCGATGCTTTTGCTGCTGTGCAGCGGGTTGCTCACGCCTTGGGTATTGATGACGCGCGCGGCGGAATGACTCCTGAAGACAAGCACGCAGCAGTGACTGCTTTGCAGGCAACGGGAGCTGTTGTCGCGATGGTTGGCGATGGTGTTAATGATGCACCCGTGCTGGCAAAAGCCCAAGTGTCCATTGCCATGGGCGGTGGTGCTGATCTGGCGCGAGCGCAGTCCGATATTGTGCTGCTGGGCAACCATTTGGCAGCGCTGGCCCCTGGGGTGGCGCTGGCACGACAAACTGTGCGCATCGTAAAGCAGAACCTGATCTGGGCTTTTATCTACAATCTGGTTGCCATTCCGCTCGCCATGATCGGCTGGGTGAGTCCATGGATGGCCGGGATTGGGATGTCAGCGAGCTCCTTTCTGGTGGTGCTCAATGCCTTGCGTCTACAAGGCAAGAGATAACCGTGGACATCCTTTACCTGCTGATTCCTTTATCCTTATTACTGGTGTTTGTTATTGCCGCCATTTTCTGGTGGTCGTTGAAAAGCGGTCAGTTTGACGATCTTGAGGGCCCCGGTTATCGGTTGCTGATGGATGATGATGACCAATCGGCAGGTAATCAATACTCAAAAGATAATTCAAATGATTCAGAAGAGGGTTGAGAACCATATAAAATCGTTAAGGTGCCTTTCACAGATAGGCTCTGATGGCTTTTGATTCGGCTAATTTTTAGTGCAATGCAGCATTATTTGATCTAAATCAAGATGTCTTTATCCTGTTATCGCCTAAACTAAGAGTGCTTCTTTTTTTAGATCACTTGATTGACTAAAGCGATTAGTTCTGTTTTTTATTTTTGAGGTAAATATATGATGCAGTTGCCGACAACTTATCACTACAAGGTTGTGCGCCAATTTACCGTGATGACGGTTATCTGGGGTATTGTCGGCATGTTGGTTGGGGTCATTATTGCCGCCCAGCTGGTTTGGCCTGAACTCAATGTTAATGAGTATCTGAGCTATGGCCGCCTGAGGCCGCTGCATACCAATGCGGTTATTTTTGCGTTTGGTGGCTGTGCCCTGTTTGCTACGTCTTATTTCGTTGTGCAGCGCACCAGTCATGCGCCGTTATTTGCGCCGAGGCTGGCGGCTTTTACTTTCTGGGGCTGGCAATTGGTCATTGTTCTTGCCGCTGTCACGTTGCCGATGGGGATGACCGAGGCAAAAGAATATGCCGAGCTGGAATGGCCGATCGACATTCTGATCACGCTGGTGTGGGTGTCTTATGCCGTGGTTTTTTTCGGCACTATCGCTAAGCGTACGGTTTCTCATATCTACGTTGCCAACTGGTTTTATGGTGCTTTTATTCTGGCTGTCGCACTTTTGCATCTGGTTAATAATGCGGCAATTCCAGTCAGCCTGTTCCCGATGAAGTCTTACTCTGCTTACGCAGGCGTGCAAGATGCGATGGTGCAATGGTGGTATGGGCACAATGCCGTGGGATTCTTTCTCACTGCAGGCTTTCTTGGCATGATGTATTACTTTGTACCCAAGCAAGCAGAGCGACCAATATATTCCTACCGCCTTTCCGTGGTGCACTTCTGGGCGCTGATTTTTACTTACATGTGGGCGGGTCCGCACCATTTGCATTACACCGCGCTGCCTGACTGGACGCAAAGTATTGGCATGGTGTTTTCGCTGATACTGCTGGCTCCCTCGTGGGGTGGCATGATCAACGGCATCATGACCTTGTCGGGCGCGTGGCATAAATTGCGTGACGATCCGATTCTGAAGTTCTTGATTACTTCGCTTTCTTTCTATGGCATGTCGACCTTTGAAGGTCCGATGATGTCAATCAAGACGGTCAATGCGCTTTCACACTATACCGATTGGACCATTGGCCATGTGCATTCCGGTGCGTTAGGCTGGGTGGCCATGATTTCGATTGGTTCGATCTACTACCTGCTGCCGCGTTTGTACGGCAAAGCGCAGATGCACAGCATGAAAGCTGTCGAAACCCACTTCTGGATTGCGACCATTGGCATTGTGCTGTACATCGCTTCGATGTGGATTGCAGGCGTCATGCAAGGCTTGATGTGGCGTGCAACCAACCCTGACGGCACGTTGACCTACTCGTTCGTTGAGTCGGTCAAGGCGACCTATCCCTTCTGGACCATCCGTTTGCTCGGTGGCATGCTGTTCCTGACGGGCATGCTGATCATGGCATGGAATATGTTCAAGACAATAGCAGGTGGGCAAGCGATCGATGCGCCAGTTCTTAAGGCAGCGATAGCCCATCAGGCAAATTGAGTCATACCGCAGAATAAAACTGGAGCTCGACCCTATGTTGACGCATGACAAGATTGAAAGAAATGTGGGTTTGTTGATTGTGCTGACCATTCTCACCATCAGTGTGGCGGGGTTGTTGGAAATCGTGCCGTTGTTTTTCCAGAAGTCTACGACTTCACCTGCAAATGAACTTGTCAAGCCATACGATCCCCTACGGCTCTCCGGGCGAGATATTTACATCCGCGAGGGCTGCTATAACTGCCATTCGCAGATGATTCGTCCATTTCGTGCCGAAACCGAACGTTATGGCCACTATTCTGTAGCGGGTGAGTTTATCTACGACCACCCCTTTCAGTGGGGTTCGAAGCGTACAGGTCCGGATCTGGCGCGTGTCGGAGGCAGATATTCCGATCTGTGGCACAGGACACACCTGCTCAATCCGCGCGATGTTGTTCCTGAATCAAACATGCCGGCTTATTTCTGGCTGGATCGACCACTCAATACTGCTGACATCGAGGCCAAGATGAGGGCGTTGCGTAAAGTCGGTGTGCCTTATACCGATGATGAAATTGACGGTGCCAAAAAAGCAATTGAAGGAAAGTCCGAGCTCGATGCCTTGATTGCCTACTTGCAGGGTATGGGGACGGCAATCAAACAGGTTCGCTAAGCAGAGGCACAAAAATGGATATCAATAATTTGCGTTCTGTAATCACGGTGCTGTTGTTTCTGATCTTCATTGGCATTGTCTGGTGGGCTTATTCCGATCGTCGTAAACAGGCCTATGACCAAGCAGCGAGGATCCCCCTTGATGATGATAGCCCTTTGGCATCAGAAGCCATATCAGTCAGGCAAGGAAACGAAAAACAGGAAGAGAAAACATCATGAGCGATTTTGTTAGCGGCTTCTGGAATATCTATATTGCAGTTATTACCATTATCAGCATTCTTGGCTGCGCTGTTTTGCTTTGGATGCAAAGCTCAGCCAAGCACGTTGAAGGAAAAACAACAGGGCATGTCTGGGACGAAAATCTGGAGGAACTTAGCAACCCGCTCCCAAACTGGTGGCGTTGGTTATTTTATTTAACAGTGATATTCGCGCTGTTCTATTTGGCCATGTATCCTGGTTTAGGCAGCTTTAAAGGGCAATACCAATGGACTTCCGCTGGGCAATACGATAATGAAATGAAAAAAGCGGATGATCAATACGGGCCGATTTTTCAAAAATACTTGAAACAGGATATTCGTGTGGTGGCAACTAATCCGGAAGCCAGGGAGATAGGGCAGCGGCTGTTTTTGACTTACTGTTCGCAGTGTCATGGGTCAGATGCGCAGGGTGCAAAGGGCTTCCCTAATCTTACGGACAAAGACTGGCTGTTTGGTGGTTCCCCAGAGCAGATTAAAGAAACAATCACGCAGGGAAGAAGTGCACTGATGCCCGCCAAGGGAGTTAAACCTGATTTAAGTGGCGATGAGATCAAGGATATTGCTCACTATGTGCGCTCCCTTTCCGGTCTTGCTGCAGACCCTATCCGAATTCATCGAGGTCGGCAATTGTTCAGCGTTGCTTGTGCCGCCTGTCACGGGCCGGAAGGTAAGGGTAATGTTGGATTAGCACCTAATCTTGCAGATAAAGTATGGCTTTATGGCAGCTCAGAAGACACCATAATTGAAACCATCAGCAATGGAAGAGTCAATCAAATGCCTGCTTTTGGGGATTTTCTGGGCGAAGCCAAGGTGCATTTACTTACAGCCTATGTCTATGGATTAGGGGGTGGTCAGGAGAGTCTCCACAGCGGCACCAGCGGAAATCCGCTATTAGCGGATGCCCCGAATTCAGCCCACTAAAGAATATTTAATCTTCAATTTTTTCATGTGCACAGCTAGTTAGAATTGATCAACTACGGATATTAAGCATGGTCACGCCATTGGCAGTTACGTCCAAACCGGTAACTTTTGTTGAACAGAGCCTTTACGAAGTACATGAAAAGGTCTATCCGCGCTCAGTTACCGGGGTTTATGCCACTTGGCGTTGGCTGATGGTATGGCTGACACAGACGCTGTTCTATGGTTTGTGCTGGCTCCCATGGAATGGCAGACAAGCCGTCCTTTTTGATCTAACAGCCAGAAAATTCTATATTTTCGGGCTGGTTTTCTGGCCGCAGGACATTATTTATCTGGCTGTTCTGCTCATTATTTCAGCCTATTCGCTCTTTTTATTTACTGCCGTCGGGGGGCGTTTATGGTGCGGCTATGCTTGTCCGCAGACGGTATATACCGAAATATTTCTTTGGATTGAGCGCAAGATAGAAGGAAATCGTGCAGCTCGCATCAAACTGGATGCGAATGCAATGTCGCCAAGAAAGCTCTTGCTGCGTGTTGCAAAATATAGTGCTTGGGGCCTTTTGGCCTTATGGACAGGGTTTACTTTTGTTGGTTATTTCACACCCATTAAAATGTTGTGGGTTTCTGTTTGGAGTTTCTCGCTTGGCCCGTGGGAGATTTTCTGGATCATTTTTTACGGCTCTTTCACCTATCTATTTGCTGGGCACTTGCGAGAACAGGTTTGTAAATACATGTGTCCGTATGCCCGATTTCAAGGGGTCATGTTTGACCCAGATACACTCACAATTACCTATGACGCCACCCGAGGAGAGCCAAGAGGATCACATAAAAAGGGTGAGTCTTACAAAGCGCAAGGCAAGGGAGATTGTGTTGATTGCAGTATTTGTGTCCAGGTATGTCCGACAGGCATTGATATACGCAAGGGGTTGCAGTACGAGTGTATAGGCTGCGCTGCTTGCATTGATGCGTGCGATCAGGTGATGGAAAAAATGGGTACCCCCAAGGGCCTGATTCGCTATTCGACCGAACATGCGATTGCGGCTCACTGGGGCTGGAAAGAAATTATTAGCCATATTGTTCGGCCGCGCGTGCTGATTTATACCGCCATTCTATGGACCATTATCGCTGCCTTTATCTGGGGAATTGCCACTAAATCGACACTGCGAGTGGATGTCATCCGAGATCGTGCAGTGCTGGCGCGTGAAGTCGAAGGTGGGCTGATTGAGAATGTTTATCGACTGCATGTGATGAATGCATCGGAAGCCGCGCACCGCTATGCCATTACAGTGAGCGGCTTACCCGAGATTAATATGATAGGTGAGCGCATCATCGAGCTGCCACCTGCTGGCGATCGGACTTTTATGGTTCAGGTGCGCGTGCCACCCGACAGCGGCAAGAGAGGCTCCAACGTGATTTATTTCGAAGTGAAAGCGATGGCAGATGAGACAACTGTCATACGCGAAAAAGCGACGTTTATTCAGCCATGAAGAGACTGCCCAGCGTTTCGCACAGTCGGCCTTGGCACAAGGAACCATGGCCTTGGATACTGATGAGTGGCCCATTCATCGTGGTGATTGCAGCACTGGCCACTGCATGGATTGCAGTCAAAACTGACGATGGTCTGGTGACGGCGGATTACTATAAAAAAGGCTTGGCCATCAATCAAACGTTGGTTAGTAGTGAGCAAGCAAGCAAGTCTGGATTGATAGCAGGTATTCGCCTTGCAGATCATGGGCTTTTTATTCGTCTGCAGGCAACTGATCCTGCTTTTGTGTTGCCCTCTCTATTGCTGGTCAGTATTTTGCATCCTACGCGAGCCGGACTGGACCAGTCATTTCAGTTGGTGCGGACTGGCGACAGCTATCGAAGCGACAGGATCCATTTACCGGTCGCTGGTCACTGGCTCATTTTACTTGAGGATGACAAGAAAACCTGGCGTTTATTAGGTAATATCGTCTTGCCAGATAATGGTGAAACCACCATCGGAGCTACTAAAAAAACTCGCTAATCAGAAGAAACCATTCTAAACCGGTCACGCGATAATTATCAAAACAATGTTTGATTTCAAACAGGGGAGACGCGATGCAAAATATCTTATCCGTGCTGTGGCCATCTTTTTTGGTTGCCGGCATTGCTGAGGGGATCTTTTTTACACTGATTGACCCGCAGGAGCTTTATTTGTTTGGCGAGCCCGTTCACTTTTCCAGCCTTACAACTTATTCCATTGGTTTTTTTTGTTTCTGGGTGATTTGTGCTGCTTCCAGCATGGCGACTTGCTATCTTCTGCATACTGCACAAGAATTCAAGGGTGCCGATCAAAAAACGTAGTGTCCAAGGGAATTGCAGAGTACGGACTGTATTAGCGACCGATGCCTTCCTGCGATAGCATTTTTTTAAGTATGGCAGCATCCATGAGCCGAATATGCTTTTTCTCTACCTGGAGCAATCCCTCTTCCTGGAGATGGGAAAACGTACGACTGACTGTTTCCAGCTTTAAGCCAAGATAAGAACCAATTTCTTCTCGAGTCATACGCAAGTTGAAATCTGCAGCGGCATAACCCCGAGCCGCATATCGCTGAGACAAGTTAAGCAAAAAGGCAATCACGCGCTCTTCCGCACGCATCGCGCCCAACATCATCATCATTCCCTGATCGCGAACAATCTCGCGACTCATGACCCGATGCAAGTGACGTTGCATTGTGGGGACCTTGACTGAAATCGTTTCCAGTTCATGAAATGGGATCAGACAAACTTCACTATCTTCGAGTGCAATGGCATCACAATGATGAGTTTCTGCACTAATGCCATCCATGCCCAACACTTCGCCCGGCATGTAAAAGCTGGTGACCTGGTGACGGCCATCTTCAGACAGGACTTCGGTTTTGAAAAAGCCGAGTTTCACTGCATAAATTGCCGTGAAGCGGTCGCCAGAACGAAAAATTGCCTCGCCACGTGCAATTTTTCTTCGCTCATCCACCAGGCTATCTACCAAGGAAAGTTCAGCTTCTGAAAGTCCGATGGGCAAACAGAGTTCCTGTAAATTACATTGTGAACAGGCAGGTTGAAGTTTGATAATTTCGGTCATAGTTAAATCAATTCATCAAAATAATACCTCAATCCACTTGGTTGTTGACCTTGATCAACTTGGCATCTGCAGGATTGCGGCAACATGAAAAGCATTCATCCTTAGACATTCCTAAAAATCCATGAATGATCAGGAAATCATTTTCGACAGTCAACTGATTCGCCGTTTCGATGTAAACGGCCCAAGATATACATCTTACCCGACTGCTGACCGTTTTGTTGAGGCTTTTACGGCTGATCATTACATGCATTGGCTAGGGCAGAGAGGCGTGGTGGCCCCTAGCCGCCCCCTCTCGCTATATATTCACATTCCGTTTTGTCCGACAATCTGCTATTACTGCGCCTGCAACAAAATTATCACGAAAGATCACGGTCGCTCAGCGAAATATCTTACTTATTTAGGCAAGGAGATGGATCTGGCGCTGGCGGCCCTCGGTGGCACGCGCGAGGTTGCCCAGATGCATTGGGGCGGTGGTTCGCCGAGCTTTCTTGCGGATGACGAAATGCGTCATCTGATGGATATGATCCATAGCCGTTTCCAGCTGTTGCCTGAGGGCGAGTATTCAATCGAGATTGATCCGCGCAAAGTCAGAGGGGCAACGGTCTCGCTACTGGCTGAACTTGGCTTTAATCGCATGAGCATTGGGGTACAGGATTTTGCGCCGGAAGTGCAAAAAGCGGTTAATCGCATCCAGAGTCTCGAGGAAACAAAGCGTGTCATGGATGCAGCACGTGACTGCGGTTTTAAGTCCCTTGCAGTGGATCTGATCTATGGCCTGCCTAAACAGAATGTGATTGGCTTTAACCGCACACTGGATGAAGTGATCAAGCTCGGCCCGGATCGTCTCTCGATCTACAGCTATGCCCATGTGCCGAATCTGGCCAAGCCGCAGCGCCGCATCAATGATGCCGACTTACCTACTGCGGACGGGCGTTTGCAGATTCTGCAGCTGGCGATTCGTCGCCTGACAGATGCCGGGTATGTGTTCATTGGCATGGACCATTTTGCCAAACCCACAGATGAATTGGCCATCGCTCAGCGTCAAGGGCGCTTGCATCGGAATTTTCAAGGGTATTCGACACATGCTGAAGCAGACTTAATCGCCTTCGGAGTGTCTGCTATCGGAAAAATAGGCCCCAGCTATGTGCAAAACGTGCGCGCCTTGAATGATTACTACGATCGCCTTGATCAAGGCATACTGCCTGTGTTGCGCGGAATTCAGTTAACTCCCGATGATTTGTTGCGACGCAGTATCATTCAGGCACTGATGTGTCATTTCATCTTGCCTATTGATGCTTTTGAGATTGCCCATTTGATCCATTTCAAATCCTATTTCGCGACAGAATTAGCTGAGCTAGCGGCGATGGAAGAAGAGGGCTTGGTCACGGTGACTGACCAATGGATCACTGTTAACCCTTCAGGTCGTCTACTGGTGCGTGCCATTGCGATGGTGTTTGATCGCTATCTGCGTTTTGACCAGGAACGGATTCGCTACTCGAAAGTGATTTGAGCATACACAAAACAGGACGGCACCAGATACTCAATGTATGACACTGGTTTTTTTGCGGTATTCCTCGTGGGGCTGCTCGGTGGGGTGCACTGTGCGGGCATGTGCGGTGGCATTGTTTCCGCGCTGACGGTCCAGCTTCCTCGCCAAAAAACGCCGTGGTCAATCCATTTGGCCTATAACCTTGGCCGTATCGGCAGCTACATGATCGCGGGCGCCTTGATGGGTGCAATAGGCAGCCTCGGGCTGCTGCTTGATCATTGGCTGCCAGTGCAGATGGCACTTTATGTAGCAGCCAATCTGATGCTGATTGGCCTTGGCCTTTATCTTACCGGCATGACGCAGACGCTGGCTTTTGTCGAGCGTGCCGGACAATGGCTGTGGCGACGCGTGCAGCCATTGACACGTCACTTTTTACCTGTGCATGGCGTGGCACAAGCCCTGCCACTGGGTATGCTGTGGGGCTGGCTGCCCTGCGGGCTGGTATATAGCGTGCTGGCGCTGGCGCTGCTTTCCGGAGGCCCGGTGCGCGGTGCCTTGATCATGCTCGCCTTTGGTCTTGGTACACTGCCCAATCTCATGCTGGCGGGGCTGTTGCTTGTGCGTTTTCGTCGTCTGACACAGGGGCGTACTTTGCGTTTGCTGAGTGGTTTTTTAGTGTTGCTGTTTGGTGTGTGGGGTCTTATCAATGCGGCAACGCTCGGCGGCAAGCTGTGGCAGGGCATTGTTTGTCACGTGTAAAAAGTCGGCGCTGGTAAGTCGGCGCGCAGATGCTTTTTGCAAGGCTTGGGGACTATATAAACTCCTCTGCAAAATTGTTGTTTCTTGATGCAAGTCAACTCAAACTGCTTTGTCTCTGGATACCCTGAATCTCTCATTTTTCAAATATCGTGAAATTGAGTGCTTAAGCGAGGGTTATCGCTACAAAAAGAGGAGATCGCCATGGCTGTTACGCGGTTGAGCTACATGAGTATTTATGCGTTGGACATTGTCGCCAGTGAGAAACATTACATAGAGGTGGTCGGTTTAAGAGTTACGGGACGCCGCCCCGGGCAGGTCTATCTGCAAGCGCACGAGTCTCAGGATCATCACTGTCTTATTCTGAATGCGGCTGACCGTGCAGGTCTGCATCATATTGGATTCAAGGTGAATGACATCAATGATTTGGCAGAAGCGGAAGCCGTAGCCAGAGATTGGGGCTTGGTGACACGGCGCGTTGCGGATGAGGAGGTGCTGGGGCAAGGCCAGGGGGTGATGATCACCTTGCCGTCGGGTCACGTGTTAAATCTTTTTTATCATTCCGACAGGTTGGGTTATAGCTACGGGATGAACAATCCGGACATTGTTCTAGCCCAGGTCGAAGGTGTTACGCCGGTGACGCATTTGGATCATGCCTTGTTGGTGGGCAATGATTGCGATAAAACCGTCAAATTCTTGATGGAGGCGCTGGACTTTAATCTGACAGAAATGATTCTGGCGCCGGATGGCAGTCCATTTGCTTTCTTTTTAACCACCAGCAGTACGATACATAATCTCGCCTTTGCGCCTGGCCCGTCGAATGGCTTGCATCACATTGCTTTTTATGTGAATGATCGGGCCGATGTGATTCGCCGCGCGGATATGTTGAAGCACAGAAAAATTGCCACGCTGGGCTATGGCATTAGTCGTCATGGGATTGGCGGGGTGACGACAACCTACTTCTTCGATCCATCAGGAAACAGAAATGAATTTCAGTGTGGCGTATATGAAGCATCGACGATTCGGGGTAATGTGCCGCCGATTGTCTGGGCCGGTGAAAACATTCCCCGTGGCACCTTTTATTACGAGGCTACCATTCCACCCGATTTCTTTGAAATAGTGACATGATCAAAGTTCATCAAAGTTCTTTAGCGCCTCGTTAAAAGTAAAAAAGGCGGTGCAACCCAGAGGTAGGTTGCACCGCCTTTTTTATTGATTATCCAGTAGCTCAGTCTTGGCTCAAGCGGCTATTTTTTGCGTCAAACCAGCCTCTGCTTCGCCTATCCAATCAGGCCATCCTGCGCGGCGATTGGCTTCTCTGGCCAATTTTCTTTCTGCAGGCGAGGCATATTCGAGATCCCATTTTTTCAGGCGGGGCTTGACAATCAGGTTGTCCCATACCCAGGGAATGAGCGCTGCGGGGGCGCAGATGAACACGCTGGGCATTTCAGGCGCACCTTTATGTACTTGCAGGTTATAGAAAGGCAAAAAGCCATCACGGTGATGATCAATATGGTTGGTAATCTCCACACCTGCGATACGTGACATGGTGGAAAAATGGTGCCATGTGTGACGGTCTTCAATCGGTTGGCTGGTGACGCGTTGCAACCCGTAATGTTGCAGATAATTGAGAGCTTCCAAAACAAACTTGGTGGTCACCATTACCGCTAGCGTCAAGCTGCCTGCAAGCGCGCCTGCATATAAACCAATACCTAAGGGTGTGCCAAACACGGCAACCAGTCCCCAGAACACCAGGCTGCTAGGCCCCCACACACTTTTGTTTTTTACCGATAGGCGGCGCTTTTCCAGCTCAAAGGTATCCATATAAGCGCCTTTGGTTGCACGCCAGATGA
>WOZP01000130.1 GCA_011620215.1 Rugosibacter sp. | reverse complement strand
CATCGATGCAGGGCTTTGTTGCCCGGGGCATAGATCAACATCCGCTGGCTTTTATTTGACAGATGACGAAAAAACCACGACAATGCGCGTCCTTTCGACACCTGCCTGTTTCCCGTTTTGGCCTTTTGGCCTTGTGAATAGGTTAAATGGCTGGGTGGTCCACTATAGTATTGGGGAGTCGCCAAGTTGGTTAAGGCACTGGATTTTGATTCCAGCATGCGAAGGTTCGAATCCTTCCTCCCCAGCCCCGATCCACGACTGGCAGGCGCTTTCCTGCCGCAGCGCTTGAGCAGATGGATATGTCCTACGACAGCCTGATGGTTTTTACCGGCAATGCCAACCCCAAATTGGCGGCCGATGTGGTTAAACGCCTGCATATTTCGCTGGGCCGCGCCAATGTCGGCCGCTTCTCGGATGGCGAAGTGAATGTCGAAATCCTCGAAAATGTGCGCGGTCAGGACGTCTTCGTATTGCAACCCACCTGCGCGCCGACCAATGATAACCTGATGGAACTGATGGTCATGGTCGATGCCCTGAAGCGTGCTTCGGCCGGGCGTATCACTGCCGCCATGCCCTATATGGGTTATGCCCGCCAGGATCGTCGACCGAGTTCGGCGCGGGTTGCGATTACCGCCAAAGTCGTCGCCAACATGTTGCAGACCGTGGGCGTACAGCGCCTGCTGACCGTCGATTTGCATGCCGACCAGATTCAGGGCTTCTTCGATATTCCAGTGGATAACATTTATGCCGCGCCGATTTTGCTCGGCGACATCTGGCGGCAGCAATACAGCGATTTGCTGGTGGTCTCGCCCGACGTCGGCGGCGTGGTGCGCGCCCGTGCGCTGGCCAAGCGCCTGGATTCCGATCTGGCCATCATCGACAAGCGGCGGCCAAAAGCCAACGTGTCGGAAGTGATGAACATCATCGGCGACGTGAATGGCCGCACCTGCGTGATCATGGATGACATGGTGGATACGGCCGGTACGTTATGCAAGGCAGCGCAGGCGCTCAAGGATAACGGCGCCAAAAAAGTTGTCGCTTACTGCACGCACGCGGTGTTGTCTGGTAGCGCAGTGGCGCGTATTGCCGAGTCCGAGATCGATGAATTGGTCGTGACCGATACGATCCCCCTGTCGCCCGAAGCCGTTGCATGCCCGCGTATTCGCCAGATCTCGATTGCCGAGCTCATGGCCGAAACCATGTTGCGCATCAGCAATGAAGCATCGGTCTCATCCTTGTTCATGGACTAGTTTCTTAACCCCTCGCCTGGTCGCGGGCGGGGATATTGTCGTGCAGTACCACTTGTGAAGTAAGGGAGTAAATCATGCAACTTGAATTTAACGCAAACAAACGTGATGGCCAGGGCACCGGAGCGAGCCGCCGCCTGCGTCGCACGGGCCGTGTTCCTGCCATTATCTATGGCAGCACAGAAAAACCACAATCCATTGATATCGACCACAACGAGCTGTTTCAGCTGTTGCGCAAAGAGGCGTTTTATTCCTCCGTGTTGACCGCGAACATTGATGGCGTCAAAGAAACCTGCGTGCTGCGTGACGTGCAACGCCACCCCTATCGCCAGGTTATTTTGCATGCTGACTTCCAGCGTGTTGATGCCACCCATAAACTGCATCAGAAAGTGCCACTGCACTTTATCAATGCGGATATTGCGCCAGGCGTCAAGCTGGGCGGCGGCATCATCCAGCATGTGCTGACTGACGTCGAAGTGCGTTGCTTGCCCAAGGATTTACCTGCATTTATCGAGGTGGATCTGAAAGATCTGATTGCCGGACATTCCTTGCATGTGTCGCAACTAAGCTTGCCCGCAGGCGTTGAAGTGGTTGTGCATAAGGGTGAAGACCCTGTGGTTGCAACCATTCTCACCGTGCGTGGTAAAGATGAAGATGCAGATGCAGCTCCCGAGGCCGATTCGGCTGCACCGGCTGCGCCTGCTGCCAAGAAGTGATGTGACTACGCATCTGGTACGGCGCCACTGATGCCCTCTCAGGTGCGCCCGCAGTTACGTCTGATAGTCGGTCTCGGTAATCCCGGAGCCGACTATGCCAAAACCCGGCATAACGCCGGGTTTTGGTTTTGTGAGCACTTATCCCGCGATTTGGGTGCGCCACTAAAGCATGAAGCGCGCTTTCACGGTTTGGTCGGTGCTTCGCGCGCGACCGGTATTCACTTGCTGCTACCGCAAACATTCATGAATCGTTCCGGGCAGGCCGTGCGCGCACTGATGCAGTTTTATCGCGTCGAACCCGCAGAAATGCTCGTGGTGCATGATGAGCTGGATATACCTCCTGGCCAGATGCGCTTGAAGTTCGGTGGTGGTTTGGGCGGGCATAATGGCTTGAAAGACATTACCGCGCACCTGGGCACGCAGGATTACTGGCGGCTGCGCATAGGCATTGGTCATCCGGGCGATAAAAACGAAGTCATCCACTATGTTCTCAAGCCGCCGCGCAAAGAAGAGCAAACCGAGATTGACGATGCCTTGAATACTGCATTATTAGCTTGGCCGATGCTCGCGAAGGGGGAGTATGAAGCCGCCACGCAACGCATTAACTCTAAACCTGTCGCAACGAAAAAAGGAAACACATGAGCCTCAAATGTGGCATCGTCGGCTTACCCAATGTGGGTAAATCCACCTTGTTCAATGCCTTGACCAAGTCAGGCATTGCAGCAGAGAACTACCCCTTTTGCACCATCGAGCCGAATGTCGGTATTGTTGAAGTGCCCGATCCGCGTCTGGCGGCCTTATCAGCCATCGTCAAGCCGCAGAAAATACAGTCGGCGATTGTCGAATTCGTTGATATCGCCGGGTTGGTCGCCGGTGCCAGCAAGGGCGAGGGGCTGGGCAACCAGTTTCTCGCCAACATCCGCGAGACGGACGCCATCGTGCACGTCG